>NZ_SMKQ01000336.1 GCF_004348995.1 Nonomuraea terrae | reverse complement strand
GCACCCCCGCCCCGGCATCCGCGGCCCCCGCCACACCTGGCAGGACCGCCGCCACACCCGCGGCCGGCAGGACCGCCGTCGCCGCGACGGCCACCGCCGCGCCGGAGATTCCGGACACGCCTGCCGGCCGCCAGCTCCGCTGGCTGTTCGACGCCGTCACCCGCGCGCCGCTCTCCGAGAGCGAGCTGTCCGGGCACTTCGAGGCGGCCTTCCTCGCGAGCGTCACGCCCGCGCGGCTCAACCAGACGCTGGTGTCGCTCGCGGACATGCGGCTGGAGGAGCTGCTGCAGTCGCGGCCGAACGCTTTGGTCGCCCGCGTCACGGCCGCAGGCACGCCTTTCACCGTCCAGCTCGACGTGAACGCCGCCGGGCTGATCAACGGCCTGCTCTTCCAGCCCGTAACCCCACCGCCCGCCACGCCGCGGAGCTGGGACGAGATCGACGAGCGGCTGTCCAGGACCGCGCCGCGGACCGGTTTCCTGGCCGCCGAACTGACCAGGAACGGCACGTGCGTCCCCGTGCACGCCGTCGCCGCCGGCCAGGCGTTCCCCCTCGGCTCCATGATCAAGCTGTACGTGCTGGGTGCGGTGTCCGAGGCCGTCGACAAGGGCCGGTTCGGCTGGGACACCGAGCTCACGATCACTCCGGAGCTGCGGAGCCCGGGCACCGGAGGGCTGGCGGACCGTCCCGACAACAGCAGGGTGACCGTACGGGAGGCCGCCAAGCTGATGATCTCCATCAGCGACAACACCGCCACCGACCTGCTCATCCACCAGGTCGGCCGCAAGGCGGTCGAGCGCACTCTGCGGGCCTGGGGCGCCCACGACAAGCGCAACGTCCCCCTCATGACGACGAGAGAGCTGTTCCTGCTCAAGGGCGTGGACTACCCGAGCCGCGCCGAGCACTACCTGTCGCTGGGCGACGCCGAACAGCGTGCCTACCTCGACGACGTGGTGGCCGAGTGGCCGCTGTCGCGGATCGAGCCGTGGACGAAGCCCCGCGAGCTGGACAGGCTCGAGTATTTCGCCTCCCCCACCGAGATCTGCCGCGCCTACGCCGGGCTGGTGAAGCTGCGTGACGATCGCGTCGGCGAGATCATGTCGATCAACGACGCCGGGCTCGGGCTGGACCGGAACAAGTGGCCGCAGGTGTGGTACAAGGGCGGCTCGGAGGTGGGCCTCGACGACATGAGCTTCCTCGCCCGCACCTCGGCCGGTAAGTCGTACGTGGTGACCGTGATGGCGGTGGACACGGACGCGGCCCTCCCCCCGCAGGTGGGTCAGGAGCAGGTGGCTCTCGCCCGCGGGGCCTTCCAGCTGGCCGGCGAGTCCTGATCTGCTCGTCCCGAACGCCAGGTGCCGTCCGGTGTCCATGAGGTTGTCCGCATACTTCCTGCGGTCATCCTCCCCGCCGGACGGCGGCCCGCATGGTGGCTCCGAACAGGGCCAATAGGGTTTTCTGGAGATCACGCCCCCCGCAGACCCCCGAAGGAAGTCCCCCATGAACCCCTCGTCGAAGCCCGCCCGGCGCCTCGCGGCGGCCGCGATCGCGATCACCCTGCCGGCTTGTGTGGCCCTGCCCGCCTCGGCCCAGGCCACGGCGGCCCCCGTAGCGCGGAGCGTGGCCGCCGCGCCGGAGATCCCCGACACCGCCGCGGGCCGGCAGCTGAGCTGGCTGCTCGAGGCGGTCAACCGCACACCGCTCCCGGAGAGCGAGCTGTCCGGGCACTTCGAGGCGGGCTTCCTCACGAGCGTGCCCCCCGCGCAGCTCAACCAGGTGCTGGCCCAGTTCGCGGGCATGCGGCTGGAGCAGCTGGCGCAGCCGCAGGAGAACACGCTGGTCGCCCGCGTCACGGTCACCGGTGTGCCCTTCGCCGTCCAGCTCACCGTGAACGCCGCCGGGCTGATCAACGGCTTGCTCTTCCAGCCCGTAACCCCACCGCCCGCCACGCCGCGGAGCTGGGACGAGATCGACGAGCGGCTGTCCAGGACCGCGCCTCAGACCGGCTTCCTCGCCGCCGAGCTGACCCCGAACGGCACGTGCGTCCCCGTGCACGCCGTCGCCGCCGAGCAGGCGCGGCCGCTCGGCTCCATGGTCAAGCTGTACGTGCTCGGCGCGGTGTCCAAGGCGATCGCTAACGGAAAGTTCGGCTGGGACACCGAGCTGACGATCACGCCCGAGCTGAAGAGCCTGCCGTCCGGCCAGCTCCAGGACCGTCCCGACGGGAGCAAGGTGACGGTGCTGGAGGCCGCCGAGCTGATGATCTCCATCAGCGACAACACCGCCACCGACCTGCTCATCCACCAGGTCGGCCGCAAGGCGGTCGAGCGCACGATGCGGGCCTGGGGCGCCCACGACAAGCGCAACGCGCCGGTCATCACGACGCGGGAGCTGTTCGTGCTCAAGGGCGTGGACCATCCTCGCCACGCCAAGCGCTACCTGTCGCTGAACAACGCGAAGCAGCGCGCCTATCTGGACGACGTGGTGGCGAAGACGCCGCTGTCCCGGTTCGCCATGTGGACCGCGCCGCGTGAGCTGGCCGAGCTCGAGTGGTACGCCTCCCCCACCGAGATCTGCCAGGCCTACGCCGGCCTGGTGAAGCTGGGTGACGAGCACATCGCCCAGGCCATGTCGATCAACGACGCCGGGCTCGGGCTGGACCGGAAGGAGTGGCCGCAGGTGTGGTTCAAGGGCGGTTCGGAGCCCGGTGTGTCAGATCTGTCCTTCCTCGCCCGCACCTCCGCCGGCAAGACGTACGTCGTGACCACGATGGCGATCGACCCGGGCGCGCCGCTCGACCCGATGGTGGCGCAGGAGCAGGTGGCTCTGGCCCGCGGCGCCTTCACGCTGGCCGGGGGCTCCTGACTCACCCGAAAGCCGGGACCGTGGAATAGTTGAAAACTAAATCGGGTTGAGGGGGGCAGATCCCGCTGGAAGGAGCGCGACATGCCCGCCGTGACCGTCGAGAACCCGCTGACCCTCCCCCGCCTGCCCGAGCCGGTGGCCGCGGCCCCGGAGAGGAAGGTGCTCGCCGTCGAGACCGCGCCCAGCGGTTTCGAGGGCGAGGGCTTCCCGGTGCGCCGGGCGCTGGCCGCCATCAAGCCCGAGTACCTGGACCCGTTCGTGATGATGGACCAGATGGGGGAGGTCGACTACGCGGCCGGCGAGCCCAAGGGCACGCCGTGGCACCCGCACCGTGGCTTCGAGACCGTGACGTACATGATCGACGGGGTGATCGACCATCTCGACTCCAACGGGGGCGGAGGGACGATCACCAACGGCGACACGCAGTGGATGACGGCCGGCGCGGGGATCCTGCACAAGGAGGCGCCGCCGGAGTGGCTCGTGCAGCAGGGCGGCCTCTTCCACGGCATCCAGCTCTGGGTGAACCTCCCGGGCGCCCAGAAGATGATCGCGCCGAAGTACCAGGACATCGGGAGCACCAGCGTCGTGCTGCTGAGCAGCCACGACGGTGGCGCGCTCGTCCGGCTCATCGCGGGCGACCTGGCCGGGAACGTCGGGCCGGGCAGCACCCACACGCCGATCACGCTGCTGCACGCCACCCTCTCGCCGGGGGCGCGGCTGGTCATGCCGTGGCGCAAGGACTTCAACGCCCTGGCGTACGCGCTGTCCGGCCGCGGGACGGTGGGGAGCGAGCGGCGGCCGATCGCCGGCGGGCAGCTCGCGGTGTTCGACGGGTTCGGGAGCCGGCCGGGCCTCGCCACGGCGGCCGATACCATCTCGATCACGGCCAAGGACACCCTCGACGTGATCGTGCTGGGCGGTGAGCCCATCGGCGAGCCGGTGGCGCACTACGGGCCGTTCGTCATGAACACGCGGGAAGAGCTGGTGCAGGCGTTCGAGGACTTCAAGGCCGGCCGGCTCGGCACCGTCCCGGCCCATCACGCCTGACCCCTCGCACGACCGCGTCGCCCGGGATTCCCGGGCGACGCGGTCGGAATCGCGGGCGGACGCGCTACTTCAGGTTCAGGCAGGCGACGCGGGCGCCGGCGTCGCCGACCTTCGGCCCCGAGGCCACCGTGGGGTCGGAGTGGATCACCAGGGAGCCCGGGAGCTTGGCGCGGGTGAGCGTCCATTCGTTGCGCGAGCTGGAGCGGCCGGCGCCCTCGGCGTCGGTGGTGAAGTCGAGCCAGACCTCGCTGGACGGGTCGATCTGGCCCGCGTGGTGCTGGAAATGCGGGCCCGCGGCCTCCGGCTTCTTGCCGCAGGGGTTGGTGTGCAGGTGGGAGCCGTAGCGGCGGTTGGGCAGCAGGCCCTCGACCACCAGCGAGGTGCGCGTCTGGCCGCCGGAGGACTCCACGGTGACGCTGGCCTGGGAGCCTTCGGGGGCGAGCTTGCGGTCGTAGACGATGGCCGAGGTGTCGCCGGTGGTGAACTCCCCCGCGCCGGTCAGCTTGACGGAGTCGCCGGGCGACGCGATGCCCTTGGCGTTCGTCGCGTCCTGCGCGGGGCCGGGCGGGCCCGCGCAGGCTGCGGTGAGAAGGACGAGCAGAAGTGCGGGCACGCGCATTGAATGACCCCCCAAGATCCGAGCCCCCTCCGGATCGAGGGCTCCGAGAGGCCACCCACTCTAACCAGTGACCGGATGACTACGGATGGCTATCGCGGCCTAGGCGCCATGTTTTTCCGCGATGTCATCGATCAGGGCCGCGAGCGTGAAGTCGAGATCGGTCAGGCCGCCCTTGTCGTGGGTGGTGAGCGCCAGATGCAGCGTCCGCCAGCGGATGTCGATGTCGGGGTGATGATTGAGCTCCTCCGCCTTCACCGCGATCTCGTCGACGATGCGGATCGCGGTGGGGAAGTCGGGCGCGTCGACCGTGCGCCGGATCTCGTCACCCTCGCGCCGCCAGGCGGGCAGATCGCTGAGTCTGCTTTCGACGTCCATGCCGCCCACGTTACTTCAGTGCTCCCGAGCTCAGCCCGGACTGGATCTGCCGCTGGAAGACGACGTAGACGACCATCACCGGCAGGATCGTGATGGACAGCGCGCGAACAACGCCGGCCAGTCGGCCTCGTAGCCGGCCAGCGTCGAGATGCGGGCGATGCCCTGGGTGAGCACCCATGTGTCGGGATCGCCGGCCAGCAGCACCAGTGGCAGGAGGTACTGGTTCCACTGGCCCAGCACGTTGAAGATCGTGATACTGACCAGGCCCGGCCTGGCCATGGGCACCATGATCTGGAGGAACGTCCTGGTGTGGGAGGCGCCGTCGATCATGGCGGCCTCGGCGACGGCCTCCGGCAGCGTACGGAAGAACGCCGCCAGGAAGAACACGGTGAACGGCAGCGAGTAGGCGATGTAGACGAGCACGAGGCCGACGTGCGAGTTGAGCAGGCCCACCTGCCGCACGACGAAGAACAGCGGCCCCAGCGCCAGGAACACCGGGAACGCCAGCCCGGCCACGAAGTAGTAGTAGATCAGCCGGTTGCCGGCGAACGAGAAGCGCGCCAGCACGTACGCCGCCATCGAGCCGAACACCATCGTGCCGGCCGTACCGAAGAAGACGACGATGACGGTGTTGAGCATGTACCGCCCGATGTGCGCGGTGTCCCAGGCCCGCCCCCAGGCGTCCAGGCGCAGCTCGCCGGGGAGTTGCAGCGGGTCGCCGAAGATCTCCGTGTTGTTCTTGAACGACGCCAGGAACGTCCACAGCAGCGGCAGGATGATCAGCAGCGCCCAGACCGCGAGCGCCATGTGGGACAGCCCGCTCAGCACGCCGGGCTTCGGCCTTTCACGCATGTCTAGAGCCAACGCCGTTCAGTTAAGGGGAAAGGGCTGTTCGTCAAGACCGGTGAACAAAGCAGCGGAGCCGCTGTAGAAGAGGTCTGTCACTCCAAGACATCCTCACCACAGGAGCTCCGCTGTTGGAACAGG
>NZ_SMKQ01000335.1 GCF_004348995.1 Nonomuraea terrae | reverse complement strand
GCCTCCTCCCCGCAAGGGACCCCGGCCCTGAGCGGCGGGCCGGTGCACAGGGGCAGGATGGGAGAGCCCCCTTCGTGGAGGGGCGCTGGCCCGCGCCCCTGGGCCTGCCGCTGGATCGGCTGGGCCCCGATGACGGGACGGCCGCCGGCGCCGTGCTGCGCTGCCCCGCCGTACGGGTCGAGGACGGGCGGGACGCCCTCGACCTGCGGGTGGAGGCGCCGGACGGGGTGCCGCTCTCCACCGCGCTGTGGCGCAACCTCGGCGGGTTCCCCGAGGGCGCGCCGTACCGCAGCGTGGGTGTCGAGCCCATGCTCGGCGCCGTGTTCGATCTCGCCGAGGCGGGTCCGGGCGACGCGGCGGTCGTCCCGTCCTCCGGCGAGCTGACCTGGCGGCTGGTGCTGGCCGCGGAACGGATGGTGTGATGTCCCTGACGATCCCCGATTTCCGCGAGGTGCTCGCGCGGCGGCGGCTGCTCGCCATCGTACGCGGCTCCGACGCGAACGCCGCCCTGCGCACGGTGATCACGCTGGCGAACGAGGGCGTCCGGCTGATCGAGGTCTCGCTGGTGACCACGGACGCGCTCCAGGTGATCCGCGACGCGCGGGCGGAGCTGGGCGGCGCGGCCGTCCTCGGCGCCGGCACCGTGATCAGCGCCGGCGACGCGCGCGCGGCGGCCGACGCCGGCGCCTCCTACCTCGTCACGCCGGCGGTGTCCGAGGCCGTCCGGGCCGGGCGCGAGCTGGAGCTGCCCGTGCTCGCCGGAGCGCTCACGCCGACCGAGGTGGTCGCCGCGCTGGACGCGGGGGCCGCCGCCGTCAAGCTGTTCCCCGCGTCGTTCGGCGGAGCCGGCTACCTGCGGGCGCTGCGCGACCCCTTCCCTCAGGTCCCCTTCGTGCCCGTCGGCGGCGTCGGCGCCGCCGAGGCGCGCGACTACCTGGCCGCCGGTGCGCTCGCGGTCGGCGTCGGCTCACCCCTCGTCGGTGACGCCGCACGCGGCGGCAGCCTCGACGAGCTCGCCCGGCGGATCGCGGCCTTCCTGACCGCCCTGGACCTCCGGGAAGCCCAGTGACCACCCTCGCCCGGGCGACGGCCTGACCATGTACCTCGCCGACCGCCGCCTTCGGGAGGCCGACCGGTACGCCGCCGGCCCTCGCGCCGGCGACCTCGGCGAGCCGTCCGTCCTGGCCTCGCCGGCGGACGGCCACCCCGACGGGACGACGGAAGACCATCCGCGGGTCGCGGTGCGGCGCGGCTCAGCCGTACACCGCTACCCGCCCGACGGCCGGTTCGACGTCGTCCCGGTCCCCACCCCCAGCCGGCCGGCTGACGCATTCCGGCTCGGCTGACCTTTCCCCCAGGAGGTAATGGTGCGACGACCGCATCGCCTGTTGACGTCACTTTTCGTAGTTTTACTGACACTCGCCGTGGGAACCGTGGCAGCTCATGCGAGCAAGGCACCCGATGAGTCCGACCAGGGCGCCCCCGCGTACTACAACAGCGGACACGCGCCCGTGCCGTACATGGGGTGGAACACCTACTACGCCGGGTTCCTGCCGTATGCCGCCGATCCCGACAAGTACCTCGGCGCCCACTCCATCAAGCGGATGGCCCGTTACCTGGTGGACAGCGGGCTCGCCGCCGCCGGCTACGACATCGTCTGGCTCGACGGCGGATGGAACCTGGCGGCGACCGAGACGGGCGGCCACCCGGTCTCGCACTCGATGGGCCGCGACGAGCAGGGCAACCTGCGGTACGACCCGGAGCGGTGGCGCTTCGATCCGGACAAACCGGCCGACGCCGCCACCAACGGGCTTGGGCAGCTCACCGACTACCTGCACTCGCTCGGCCTCAAGGCGGGCATCTACACCGACGCGGGGCCGGACGTTCCGACCAGTTGCAGCATCTCCAGCGGCGGCCACTACCAGCAGGACTTCGACCAGTTCGTCGCGTGGGGATTCGACGCGGTGAAGGTCGACTTCCTGTGCGGGGTGGCCGCCGGGCTCGACCCCGCCACCGCCTACCGTGAAGTCAGCAAGGCCGTCGCCGGGCGCATGATCCTCAACATCTGCAACCCGGTCACCACGGACTGGGGCGACTACCCGCTGGAGCGCACCGCGATCCACTCCTACAGCTTCGGCGCGACGATCGCCGACTCGTGGCGGACCGGCACCGACAGCGCGTTCTACGACAGCGACGGCAACGAGTGGACGTACTTCAAACGCACGCTCGGCGTCAACGAATACCACCCCGAGGCGAACGGCCCCGGCCACTACAACGACCCCGACTACCTGCTGCCCACGCACGGCCTCACCTTCGAGGAGGCCAGGACGCAGTTCGGCATGTGGGCCATCATGGCCGCGCCGCTCGTCATCGGCACCGACGTGACCGCGTTCGACGAGGCCACCACCGAGCTGTTCAAGAACCCCGAGGTCATCGCCGTCGACCGCGACCCGCTGGCCATCCAGGGCGTGCGGGTGGCGTCACCCGGCGCCGGGCTGGACGTGTACAGCAAGCGGCTGTCGGAGCGCGGCACCCGGGCCGTCGCGCTGCTCAACACCTCGGAGTCGGACGCGTCGATCACGGTGAACTTCGCCGACACGGGTCTGACCGGACCCGTACAGGTGCGGCGGCTGTGGGAGCGGCAGGACGCCGGCGGCTTCCAGGACTCCTACACCACCACGGTGCCCCGGCACGGCGTCGTCCTGCTCAAGCTCACCGGCGCCGAGTCGGTCCTCGGCACCGACCTCGGCGGCGAGCCGACGGGCGACCCCGCCGTCGTCAGGCAGGACGAGACGCACACCGTGGCGTTCGTCCGCGGCCACAACGGCGCGCTGTACGAGCAGCGATCGACGGACGACGCCTGGCCGGGGAAGTGGAAGCACCTCGGCGGCCCGGCCCACGGCAAGATCCTCGGCCAGCCGGCCGCGGTCGCGACGCCGGGCGGACGGCTCGACGTCTTCGTCCGCGGCACCGACGACGCGATCTGGCAGCGCACCTACACGCATGACACGTGGGGACGCTGGCTGCGCCTCGGCGGCTCCGCCGCCGACGCCCCGGGAGTGGCGTGGGAGAGCCCACGCTCCTGGACGCTGTTCGTCACCGGAACCGACGGCCGGGTGAGGTACCGCACCCAGGATTCCGACTGGGTCGATCTCGGCTCACCGACCGACGGCGTCGTCTACGGCAGGCCGAGCGCGGTGGCCGGTCCCGACGGCCGCGTCGACCTGGCCGTACGCGGCAACGACGACCACCTCTACCTGCGGAGCCGGATCGGCGGCCAGTGGAGCGGGTGGCAGCAGGGCGACGGCACCCTCAGCGGCAGCCCCACCCTCACCCTCACGGGCACCGGCATGTCGGTCTTCGCCCGCGCCGCCGACTACAAGCTCTGGCGGCGCGACTTCGCCGACGGCCGGTGGGGCGGCTGGTACCAGCCGCCCAGCTGGTCGAGCGACACCTTCACCGGCGCCCTCGGCGTTTCCCCCGCCGGCGACGGCAAGGTGTCGGCGGTGGTCTCCGGCAGCGACGGCCACGTCCATCTCGTGACCCTCTGACGCCGCGTGGTCCGGCGCGGCCTGCGCGCCGGGCCACGGGCTAGGACCCGAGCCGTCAGGTCAGGCCGGCGGCCTGCGCCGCCACCGCGTTGCGCAGGTCGCGGATGCCGTCGCGGCCCCGTACGGGGTGGACGGCGTTCGTCAGCAGCACCACCGTCAGCCGGCGGACCGGGTCGACGACGAGCGAGGTGCCGGTGAAGCCGGAATGCCCGTACGCGCCCGTCAGGGGGCCGGTGATGCCCGGGTCGCCGATGCGCACGCCGAGCCCGTGGCGGAAGGGCGCGCCCTCGGCCCCCTGGTCGCGCAGCATCTCGGCCACGGTCTCGCGGCGCAGCATCGGGCCGCCGCCGCGCCGCAGCGCCTCCCCGAAGGCGAGCAGGTCGCCGGCCGTGGCGAACACCCCGGCGTGGCCGGCCACGCCGCCCAGCGCGTACGCCGTCTCGTCGTGCACCTCACCCCGTACGCAGCCGCGTCCCGGCTTGCACTCGGTCGCCGCGACCCGTTCCCTTTCCGCGGGGCGGTAGCCGGTGTCGGGCAGCCCGAGCACGCCGGTGACGCGGGCGCGGACCAGCGCGTCCAGCGGCGCGCCCCCGGCCAGCTCGGCGACGCGCCCGGCGACGATCAGGCCCACGTCGCTGTAGAGGTACGGCCCGCCGACCGGGTGGAGGACCGGCGTGCGCACCATCGCGGCCATCCGTTCGCCGGGGCCGGCCTCGGGCAGCTCCCGGTCGATGCGGCGGCCGGCGGGCAGACCGGCCGTGTGGGTGAGCAGGCGGCGCGGGGTGAGGCGCGGGTCGGCGCCGGGCAGGCGGCCGGCCACCGGCTCGTCCAGGTCCAGCAGGCCCTCCTCGGCGAGCGAGAGCAGCACGACCGTGGTGAAGAGCTTGCTGACCGAGGCCAGGTCGAAGACTGAGTCGATGCGCGCGGCCGGGCGCTCGGCGGCCAGGGTCCCGTCGGCGCCCGCGTAGCGGACGAGCTCGCCGGCCGCGGCCGAGGCGGCCACGGCGCCGTCCACGGCGACCAGCGCGACGGCGGCCGGGCAGACGCGAGGCACCGCGTCCGCCAGGATCGCCTCCAGCCGATCGGACATCGCGATTCCCCTCCCGTCAACCGAGCCCGCCGAGGCCGTCAAGTGAGTCGAGCCGGTCGTGTCAGGTGCTGAGGGCGTCGGTGAGGCGTTCGCCGTGCGACTCCAGCAGGGCGCGGGCGCCCTGCGCGTCCAGGCCGTGCCGGATCATCAGCACCGCGATCTTGGCCTGGCCGCCCGCCGCGTCCAGCGCCGCGCCGGCCGTCTCGCGGTCGGTCCCCGTGATGTCGCTGACCATGCGGCGCGCCCGTTCGGCGAGCTTGCTGTTCATGGCCGACATCTCGATCATCTGGTTCCCGTACGTACGGCCCAGCTTCACCATGGAGATCGTGGAGATCATGTTCAGCACGAGCTTCTGCGCCGTGCCCGCCTTCAGCCGGGTCGAGCCGGTCACCACCTCGGGCCCCACGACCACCTCGATGGCGTGCTCGGCGGCGGCCGACAGCGGCGCGCCCTCGTTGCACGACAGGGCGACGGTCAAGGCCCCACGTCCGGCGGCCTCCGCCAGCGCTCCCAGCACGAACGGTGCCCGGCCGCTGGCGGACACGCCCACCACCGAGTCGAGCGGCCCGGCCTCCAGGTCCTTCAAGGCCGCGGCGCCCGCGTCGGCGTCGTCCTCCGCCCCCTCCACAGAACGGGTCAGCGCCTCAGGGCCGCCCGCGATGACGCCCTGCACCAGCGACGGGTCGGTGCCGAACGTGGGCGGGCACTCGCTGGCGTCCAGCACGGCAAGCCGCCCCGAGGTGCCGGCGCCGACGTACAGCAGCCGGCCGCCGCGGGCCATCCGGGCGACGATCGCGTCGACGGCCGCGGAGATCGCCGGCAGCGCGACCGCCACGGCGGCGGGCACGGCGGCGTCGGCCTGGTTCATCAGCCGGGCGATCTGCTCCGTCGGCAGCCGGTCGATCTGGCTGTAGCGGGGATCACTCTGTTCGGTGGCCAACTCGGGCACGGGCTCGATCATGACGCTAATTTCCACCCTTTGCTACTAATTTGTAAATATCTTTCAGACAATGGGTTCATGTCTCGTGTGAAAACCGGAGCCGAACACGAAGTCCGTGCTCGCGGGAGGTACCCACCTCGAACCGATCATGAACCCGCGTCCGCGCCCTGCCCCCACGCATTCCGACAGACGTCACGCCAGGTCGCGCCGGTAGAGCCAGAAGACGCGTTCCGCCCGCGCGCCCACGGCACGCGAGTAGAACCGCAGCGGCCCCACCCACCCGATCTCGGCGGCGCTCTGCCCGGCGGCCCGCTGGTCCGCCAGGCACCGGCGCAGCAG
>NZ_SMKQ01000334.1 GCF_004348995.1 Nonomuraea terrae | reverse complement strand
ACCCTCCACTCCGACACCCACGCCCCCGGCCACCCTGCCCACAAGAGTTGTGACCGGCCTGACAGACTGACACCGGAAACGTGTGCGTGACATGTCGCCGGATCATGCACAATAAGGCGGGAGCGCCCTTAGCTCAGCTGGATAGAGCACCGGACTTCTAATCCGACGGTCGCAGGTTCGAATCCTGCAGGGCGCGCTTATCTGGCCAGCAACAATCATGGCCTGACCTGCGGTAACGTCGGCCGCTCATCATTCGGCGTGTGCCACGGTGTGCCGGTCACGGCCCTCGTGTGCCGTCGTTCGCGGAATATACGCGGAATGATCTTGCCGGTAGCGGCGGCTTCCCGCATGGGGCCGCTGCGGTGACGGCAGGGGCTGTTGGCGCCGTGGAAGCGCCCGCTCTTACTACGGCGCTGTCGAGGGCGCTCATTCTGGCCTCCGTGCCGCGCGGGATGCGCCGGGCTCCGGATCAGCAGGCGTTCCTCCGCTTTGCGTGAGGACCCCGACGTTCTGGGTCTTCGCTACGACGGTGTGCCTGCCGACAATTCCATCCGTGCAGGTCAAGCGGCATGTGAGTACTCGTGGAGGATGCCGCCGAGCCGGTCTCGTCGGCGTATGTTCAGGTCGATGATTTGCTCGGGATCCGTGATCGGATCGGGGACGGTGCGTAGCGGGGCCGCTTGGCCCAGGGATTGGTGGGCTCGGTGTTGGTTGTAGAAGCGTTCGTACTCGCGAAGAGCATGCCGCAGGTGGTGTTCGTTCCACAGAAGGCAGCGGTCGAGAAGTTCACGGCGGCCTGACTGCACCCACCGCTCCATGATCGAGTTCATCCGCGGCATGCGGATGCCGGTGATCACGGTCTTGATGCCGGCCTCGGAGAGAATCTCGTCCATGAGGGCGGGATACTTCCCATCCCGATCGCGGATCAGATAGCGCGCCCGGCAGCCCGCATCGTCCAGATCCGTCACCAGGTTCTTTATCGTCTGGGTGACCCAGTTGGCGCTCGGGTGCGCGGTTGTGCCGAGCACCCGGATGCGCCTGGTGGTGTGCTCGATGACGGCCAGGATGTACTGGCGCTGTCCGTTCAGGGTGATTGGTCTCGATGAAATCGCAGGCCAGTAGGGCGTCGGCTTGCGAGCGCAGGAAGTCGGCCCAGGTGGTGGACGCCCGCTCGGGTGCCGGATCAAGACCTTCCTGCTTGAGGATCTCCCACACAGTGGACGGTGCCACCTTGATGCCCAGCGTGGTGAGCTCTCCATGGACCCTCCGATAGCCCCAGCTGGGGTTCTCCCGAACCAGGCGCAGAATGAGAGTGCGGATGGAGTGGACCGTGGGTGGGCGCCCACGTCGCTTCGGCCGGCAGGTACGGGCATGACGACGTCTCATCAGATCGCGGTGCCAGTGTAGGACGGTGTCCGGCTGGACGAGAAGCCGCAGCCGGTGTAGAACCTCGCGGGGCAGCGAGGTCAGGAGCGCGGCGAGAAAGGCCCGGTCCTCAGGTGCGAATCTCGCTCTGGTGCCGGCGCCGATCTGGCGTTCAAGGACGGTGATCTGGTGACGCAGGACGAGAATCTCCACGTCCTTGTCCCGATCGCTCATACTCAGCAAAAGCAGCGCAGCGAATGTGTTGGTGATGGCGAGGTAGGCCAGGCGGAAAAGCACGGCCGATCATCATGCCGCACTTGGTTCCATCTTCTGGGCGGCCGGAGCTCGCGCCGCCACGCGAAGCCTTGGCAGCGTCGTGACCTGCGTGGATGGAATTATCGGCAGGCGCAAGGCTCGAGCCCGTTCGACATGCCGACCCTGCGCTTCGGTGTCTCCCACACCCGGCCCGTGCTGCCCGACCTGCTCGACTTCGTCGCCCGTATCGGCTTTCCCGCCGAACACGTCACCACCCTGGACGTCCCGTAGGAGGAACGACGCTGCCATCCGCCTACGCCACGAGAACCACCAAACTCCTCCTCCACCGCGACCCCCTGGCCAACGGCCCCCAGCAGGAGAAGCTGTGATCAGCTCCGTCACGCCCCCGGCCACCGGCGGTCTCCTCAGCGCGCTCACTTGGCCAGGTTCCCATGAACCCCCCGCCGCACTCAGCCGCCTCCCAGGCCCCAGCTGCGGCCAAACGATCAAGACGGGTACGGGCCCCACGCGACCCGGCCCGAACTGGACGGCTTGCGACCGAGTTTGCCGGAGCGCACCTGCACGGCGAGGCTGTCGAGGATGACCCGGCTGCTCATCAGGCAGGTCATCTCGGCCCAGTCGTAGGGCGGTGAGCACTCCACGATCTCGATACCGGCCAGACCTGGTTCGGAGACCAGCCGGACCAGGTTGAGTGCTTCCCGGGGCAGCAGGCCGCCGGGTTCCGGCCAGCCGGTGCCGGGCACGAACCCGGCGTCGATCACGTCGATGTCGAAGGAGAGGTAGACCGCCTTGGCGTCCTTCCAGGCCACCTCCAACGCCACCTCGGCGACTTTCTCCACGCCGACGCGTTCGACGTCGCCCACCGTGATAATCGTGGTGCCCCGCTCGCGGCCCACCTTGACGCCGGCGCGCGGTGACTGCCAGCCGCCGATCCCGATCTGGACGAGGTTGGTGGCCGGGGCGTTCCTGATGTTGGTGGCGTGAAACCAGGGCGTGGTGTGCATGCGCTCGTCGAGATCGCTCTCCTGGGTGTCCACGTGCCGGTCGAAGTGGATGATGCCGACGTTGCCGTCCACATGAGGAGTCAGCCCGCGGACCGTGGGGAAGCCGATCGAGTGGTCGCCGCCCAGGACGACCGGAAACACCCCCTGCGAGACCACGTGCGCCATCGCCTGGCTGATCTGGTCGAAGGACTTCTCCAGATTTCCCGGGATGGTGAACACATCGCCGATGTCGACCAGGTTGAGCTGCTCGCGCAGGTCCACGCCGAGCTCGTAACAGTAGGTGCCGAACAGACCCGTGCAGCGCCGGATGCCCTGCGGGCCGAACCGGGTGCCCGGCCGGTAGGTCGTGCCGGCGTCCAGCGGCACGCCGAACACGGCCACCTCGGCGTCGCCCACCTCGTGCACGTCCTCGACGTACGGGCATTTCAGGAAGGTGCCGGTCTCGCCGGCGAAGTGCGGGATCTCGCCCCTGGCGAAGGTCGGGATCGTCCGGTCCTTGATCGTGGGTGCGCCCTCCAGGCCATGGGCCAGGCGTCGCTCGATCTCCTCCTGGTGCCTGCGCACGGGCAACTCGCCCTCGGCCCGCTGGGCCCATGCGCCTTCTCGATCAACCTGCTCAGCCATGCCTTCTCCCGTACGGGTCAAGGGGGAGCGGGAACGCCATACCCAGGCGGCGGCACGTTACGCCGAGGATCAACGTCAAGCGCAGCCGGACGCGCCGGGTAGAACTCCGACAAGATCTTGAGGTCCTCGCTCTGGGCATCGACGAAAGCGATCTGCGAAACCGCCGGGCCAAGGTCCGAAGAAAAGACGGCACCGCTGACATCGTCGGCGGCGAGGGCGCTGCCGGCGGCCACGACGCGGGCAAGGGCTCCAGCAGCATCCGCAACATGCCAGCACCGTAACGCCAGGCCGCCGTGCGAAAGCACAGGTCAGAGATCCTCGATATAGGCGGCGGCGATGTCGTCGCGCGGGTTGGTGTACAGGCGCAGGTAGCGGTCGTTGGCGTGGCCGAGGCGGCGCTCCAGTTCGGCGCGGTTGTGGCCGGAGGCCTGCGACAGACCGAAGGCGAAGGTGTGGCGGCGTCGTGCGGGCGCAGGGTGCCCAGTTTGCGGTCAGGGTCGGAGGTCTGGGCGTCGTGCAGGCGGCCGATCTCGCCGACGATGGTGTTGGTGGAGCGGGCGGAGAGGCGGCCGTCGGGGCGGCGGGCGGCGATGGAGGCGGCCGACAGCAGCAGCGCGGCCGCTGCGGCGCTGGCTGCGGCGTCGCAGCGGCCGCTCCTGGTCGAGGTAGGCGCCCAGCGCTTGGCGGGCGTCGCGGCCGAGGAACACTGTCCGGCTGGTGCGGCCCTTGCCCCGCACGCCGACCAGACGGGACTTTCTTGGCCTATGCGAATGAGCGGGGGGAAGCCCGCACCCCTGACTTCTACGCCGGAGACGGAACGCTGATCCACGCCGAAGCCAAAATCGGCAACTCGTTGCTCATGGTCGCTGACCGTAAGGCCGGCTGGCCGTTCACTCCGGCCCTGACCCAGGTGTACGTCGCCGGCCCCGAGGAGACGATGCGCAGAGCGGTCGAACGCGGTGCGACCGTCGTCACTCCGGTGTCTCCTTTCTACGGCGGGTACGGCATCTCCCGGTTCCTCGACCCTTGGCACAACCTGTGGTGGCTGTTCTTTCCGGCGGCGGAAACCAATCCGGCGGCCGGGGAAGAGCCGGGCTGGGAGGAATCCGCTGAACCCGGCACTGACCCCTTTTCATCCCTTGATGGCGGCCTGCTGGTCACAGCATGATCGCGGGCTCGGCGTTCGCCTGACGACATAGCGAAACCCCTGGTAGACGGGTTGATCACCACAATCCATCCGTCACAACCAGGGGCCTCGGATGCTGTTCTATCGTGCTGCCGTCGATTTGTCGCGTTCAACGCTGAACCACGTGGCAGGGCTGATCCGCAGGCACCGCAAGGCGATCGCATCGCCCTGGCGGCGGCTCAATGCAGGACAGCAGGCGTTGCTGGTGCTGGTCTACCTGCGCAAGGGCGAGACGTTCGACGAGTTGGGAACCGGTTTCGGGGTATCGACGGCGACCGCGTGGCGGTATGTGGAAGAGAGCGTGATGCTGTTGTCGGCGCGCTCGCCCAAGCTCGGTCAGGCGCTACGCAAGGCCAGAAGGACGGGGTGCACTACCTGGTGCTGGACGGCACGCTGATCCACACCGACCGTGTGAAAGCCGATCGGCCCTATTTTTCTGGCAAGCACCGCGTGCACGGGATGAATGTCCAGGTCCTTGCCACACCGGACGGGACGATCCTGTGGACGTCGGGCGCGCTTCCGGGCAAGACCCATGACCTGAGCGCCGCCCGGATCTGGGGCATCCTGCGCGCCCTCGAACAGGCCGGGATCATCACCCTGGCTGACAAGGCATATCAGGGAGCCGAGGGGCCGGTCGTCACCCCGTACAAGGGCAAGAACAAGCCCGAGTCCCAAAAGCGGGCCAATCGCTCCCACGCCCGCCTTCGCGGACCCGGCGAACGAGCGAACGCCCAGCTCAAGAGCTGGCGCATCCTGCGAAAACTACGCTGCAGCCCCAGCAAGGCCGGTCACCTCTGCAAGGCATCGCCGTCCTCCAAAGCACCGCGTCGCGCAGGCCGTCTGAGAATGCAGGGTCGGGAGCTGGCGCGGTGGCGTCTCCTGGCGGTAGGGCTCGGGGCCTGTGTTCCGCCGGTTTCCCGGTCGGTTGTGCTTTCCCCGATGACCATGACCAGTCTCGTGGCTCCGTTTCCAGCTCCCGCCCGTCGAACCGTGCATGCGGTTCTCCCGCACACGGCTCACCGACGTCGTTCACCGCCGGCATTCGGCCTGTCCCGCCAGGGCTTACCCGCCCTGGGTGCGACGACGATTCCATACAAGCTGATCAGGCCCAGATCGACCGGCTGGGCGCGGGTCAGCACCCACCAGCCGAACGCCATGCTGCGGCGGTGGCGTCTTCGGATGAAGTGCGCCAGCCGCCACTGCTCGTATTGTCTGATCTTGCTGAGGCGCTGGGCCGAGTGTCCGTAACGGAAATACCCGGCCCAACCGCGAAGGAAGGCGTTCAGGTCCTGCACGATCGCCTCCGGCCACAACAGCATCCGCCGCCGGGCGGTGACTCTCCCGAATCCGGTCGCGGGCGCGCTGCATGGCCTTGTCCGCGGGCCAGCGGGCAAGGAACACAAAAGGGGGCCTGCCCCCGAAGTGTGGACACCTTGAGTACCGGATGATGGAGATCCGGAGACAAGGAGTTCCACGTGGCGATGAAGTCGTATCCGCCGGAGTTCAAGGCGGACGCCGTCGCTTTGTATCTGTCCGATCCGGGACGGACGTTGCCCTCGGTGGCC
>NZ_SMKQ01000333.1 GCF_004348995.1 Nonomuraea terrae | reverse complement strand
CGTGCATGGAGCCGGGACGGGGCCTCGGGAGAAGTTGATGACGGAGGCGGTCGCGTTCGCGCGGCAGGGGCTGACCGTGCTCGTCTACGACAAGCGGTCGGCCGGCTACTCGCTCTTCCAGCGTTCGTACGCCGACCTCGCCGAGGACGCGCTGGGAGCCGTCGCCGTGTTGCGGCGGCAGCCTGGGGTGGACCCGGCCAAGGTCGGGATCTGGGGGTTCAGCGAAGGCGGCTGGGTGGCGCCGGTCGCGGCGGCGAAGTCCCGCGACGTCTCCTTCCTGATCCTCGTCGGCGCGAACGGGCTGCAGCCGCTGCGGCAGCAGGTCTGGGCGGTGGCGTCCGGGCTGCGCAAGGCGGGAGTGGCCGGGTCGCTCGTGGACCTGACCGTGCCCAAGCTGTACCGCGTGATCGCGGACGGCGGGATGTTCCCTGAGCCGTACTTCGACCCGGCGCCGGTCGTCGGGCAGGTGTGGCAGCCCGTGCTGGGCGTCTGGGGGGTGCACGACCTGCTGACGCCGCCTCGCGAGTCGCCGCCGCTCCTCGCCGCGGCGTTGGACGCGGGCGGGAACCGGCACTACACGTTCCGGTTCTTCCCCGGCGCCGACCACGCCGCCCACCTCACCCCGGACGCCGGCCTCACCCGCCTGCCCGATCTGGCTCCCGGGTACGCGGAGCTGGTCGGCAGCTGGGTGGCCGACGTGACGTCGGGCCGCCCGCCCACGAGCCAGGTCTCGGGCCCCGCACCCGTGCAACCCGCGGACACCACACCCGTGCCGCCGCCCGCGTGGTGGGAGTCGGCCGGCGCGCAACTCGCGGCTCTCGCGCTGTTCCTGGTGGCGTTCGGCGGCTACCCGGTGACGGCCCTGGTCCGCAGGCTGAGGAGGCGGCGACCTGGCGCGGCTCCCATGCGGGCGGCGCGGGTGGTCAGCGCGGGCGGGCTCGTGACGATCGTCGGAGCGTTCGCCTTCCTCGTGCACCAGGTCATGACGGGCGGCAAGCTGGCCACGCCAGGGCCCGTGGTCGCGGACCGGCCGCTGGTCTGGCTCGCGCTGCAGGCGCTCGCGGCGGTGACCGCGGTCGCCACCGTGGTAACAGCCGCGCGATGGCGGCGTTCGATCCTGGAGCGTTCGAACCCCGTGGGCGAGAAGATCCGACTCGGGTTGCTGGTCGCCGGCGGAGTGGTGTTCGTGCCGTGGGCACTCTCCTGGGGACTGCTGCTCCCCTGACCCGGACCAGCCGGCCGGTACGCGATCGACCAGCAGGCGTCGCCGAAAATGGTCAGCCGGGCGCTGCGGTGGGCCATGAAGCCTCCGTGCGGTGCGGATTCGACACCTTCACCACATCGGAGGCTTCCCTGTTGATCCAGCCCGACCGAACGCCTGCGATCAATACGGCTCAGCCGATCCGGCTGTTCACCGCCGAATCAGAGTCGCTGCCCCACACGTCGTCGTCCTCGTGCAGCCACGTCGTGGACTCGCGGTCGCTCGACTCCTGGGCGCCGCCCGCGCCCATGGCGCCCATCGGCACGAACGGCATGCCCGCACCCGTCGCGGAGCCACCGCGGGCGTTCATCGCCGTGCCGGCAGGCACGACACCGCCGCCGCCGTACGTGCCGGGGCCCATGGCCGTGCCCGGCGAGTACGGGGAGCCGGATGGGGAGCCGTAGCCGGGCACCGTCCCGCCGGTGGACGACGTGGACGTGGGGGTGGCGGTGTTCGGCGAGGTGTAGTCCTGCAGCCTCGTGATGGGATCTGTGCCGCCCGTCCGCGTCTGGCCGGGGATCCCGTTGCCGGTGGCGTCCGGATTCTGGGCGTTCGGGCCAGTGGAGCCGTCCGGGTAGCCGCCAGGGCCGGTCGTGGGGCCGCCCGGCGAGCCGGTCGATCCCTCTGATCCCTCTGATCCCGTCCCCGGGTAGCCGGGGACGGTGTATCCGCCGTCGGCCGGATCCGTGGAGCCGAACGTGGGGCGGTCCACCCCAGGCACGCCTGTCGGCATGCCGGACAGGCCGCCGGCTCCGTACGACGCCGGCGAGACGTCACCGCCGCCCGTGGTGTCGAAGGGGTATCTGACCTGGTCGGGGTCCGGATCCCGATCCCGCGGAAGGTTGATGTCGCGCAGCCTTGTCTCGACCGTGTCCGGCATCTGGTTGTAGATGCGCTGGAGGTCGTCGCCGAACGTCTTCAGGTGCAGCCCGGCGAGCTCGTCCTGGGAGCCGAAGTCGAGCCGGTTGCCGCCGTCGCCCGCGCCGCTCGTGGAGCCGTTGTAGACGCGGTAGATGTCGGCGATGCTGTCGTTCCAGGTGCCCAGCATCTGGTTGTGCCATGTCGGCTGCAGGAAGCCCTGCCAGCCGTCGTCGAGGAACGCCTGGTGGTCCTTGACGACCGTGTTGAGGTGCCCGAGCGGCGTGGACATCCCCTTCATCTTCTCCGCGAGCTCCCCGAGCGTGCCGTGCAGGGTCTGGAGCGCCCGCTGGGCCTCGACCGAGGCCGGCCCCTCCCAGTGCTTGGCCAGTTCGACGGCCTGTTCGTAGACCGCCTGCTGGGCGTCGTTGACCACTCGGTGGGCGTCCTGGTAGGCGAGGGACGCCTCTTCGATGCGCGGGGCGTCGATGTTCTTGATGAGGTCCTTCACCTCCTGGACGTTCCGGCCGTACGTCTGGACGTCCCAGGTGCCCCGCGCCGGCTTCAGGTGGTGGGTCTCGTGCTGGTTCTCGCCCACGCCGCTCAGACCTCGCCCTCGTTGGCCGTGTTCGTGGTCCCGTAGACCCCCGCGCCGGTCTCGATCAGCGCGATCGCGGTCTGGAAGTTGATGATGACACGGCGGTAGACGTCGAGGAACTCCTGGTGACTTCTCCCCAGGCTCTCGGAGAACAGCCTGCCGCCCTCCCAGTTGGAGATCGTCTGAAGCTGCGTGCGCAGTTGGTTGACCCCGCCGTACGACGTGAGGTCCTCGACCGAGCCCCTGCCGTCGGTGCCCTGGCCTTCGAAGGGTTTCAGCTCCTCGCGCAAGGCGGAGGCGACGCTCTTGATCTTCTGAGCGCTGTACGTCACACCGTCTCGTTCGGCGTCCAGACCGGGCCAGTTCTCAGGCGTGTTTCCCACGAAACCTCCCCCTGGTGCTCGCTGTTGGAGCTTACTGGAGCATTTCTTTTCCGTACAGGAAACCCATAGTCCTCATGCGTAACATATCCAGATATGCAGACCCAGAAGGATCTCTACCAGGCGCACCGGCTCATGACGCAGCGCCTGGGTCTGGCCCTGCTCCAGGGGGAACCCGATCTGCCGGAGTCTCCGATGCGGCGTCACAACGTGGCGACGTTCGCCGGGATTTTGATCGCGGTCCTGGTGGTGGCGGGATTCGGGATCTGGGGGCTGATCAAACCGGGCAACGCGACCAAGCTGACCGATGCGGGGCAGTTGCTGGTCGAGGAGGAGACCGGCGCGTCGTACGTGTACAACCAGCAGGAGAGCAAACTGCAGCCGGTGGCCAACTACGTCTCCGCGCGGCTGCTCCTCGACAGCCAGGACATCAAGGTCCGCACCGTGTCTGCGGAGTCGCTGGCCCCCTTCGCCCGCGGGCACAAGGTCGGCATCCAAGGCGCGCCGGACTCACTGCCGAAGCGGGAGAGACTGGTCAAGGCCCCATGGTCGGCGTGCGTGACGGAGGCGCCCGACGCCTCCGGCGTACGCAGGCCGTATGTGACGCTCATCGGCGGGATCAGCGTCTCAGGCACGCCGGTGGGCGACGAGGCGCTGGTCGTCAGCGACGGACAGCAGACCTGGTTGCTCTGGGCCAATCAGCGCATGCGCGTGACGAACGTGGACCGGCTGACCGACCAGACGCCCCGCCGCGTGCCCGCCTCCTGGATCAACGCCATCCCGTCGGGCGTGGACTTCGCCGCCCCCAAGGTCCTCCAGCGCGGCAAGAAGGTCGCCGGCCCCGGCGGCAGGACGGCCAGGGTCGGCCACGTGTACAAGGTCGCGTCGGTCGCGGGCTCGGCCGAGCGCTGGTACGTGCTCCTCGCCGACGGGCTCGCGCCCATCACGCAGACGCAGGCGATCCTGCTGCTCCAGGACCCGGCCATCAAGACCGTGTACGGCAACCGCCCGGCTCGCGAGACGCCGATCGACGCGGCCACCGCGAACGCGATGAAGGCGTCCGCGCAGCGGCCCATGGAGAGCGGCCTGCCCGCCACCTTGCCCCGGTTCCGCACGCCTGGCGTGTCCTCTCCCCTCTGCGCCGTGTACGACAACACGATGAAGGGCTCCACCAAGGCCGTCCTGACCACGGGCGGCAACCTGAGCATTCCGCCCCCGGCGACCGGCGCCGGGCCGGAGAAGGTCGACCAGGTGCTGCTTCCCCCAGGCACCGCGGCGCTGGCCGGCACCCTTCCCGGCGACGGGCAGCTCTCGGCCGTCCAGCAGTACTCGCTCATCACCGATCAGGGCAGGCGGTTCCGGCTGGCCTCGGCGGACGTGGTGGGCAAGCTCGGGTACGAGGCCGCGGACGCGGCGCCGGTGCCCGCCCACCTGCTCCGGCTGATCCCCGAAGGGCCCGCGCTGGACCCGGCCGCCGCCAGGATGCCCGTGCAGGAGGTCGACGTCATCCAGCCCGCGACCACGACCCCATGACGGCGGCGGCTACGCCGGGTAGCCGCCGCCGCTCAGGTCGAACTTGGGGGTGAGGGCACCCGTCTTCTCGTCGTACGTCATCTCGGTGCCCATGAACGGCTGCCGGCCGGTCCCCAGGGTGCTCGTCTGGGTCGGCATGGCCTCGAGCCCGGGGAAGATCCGGCCGGCGGTCTGGGCGTACTGGTTGGAGACGTACATCAGACCGCCGAGGGTTCCGATCACGTAGAGGTGCTTGCTGAACACCTTCTGCATCACCGTGATGATGCCTTTCGCCACGACGCTCTCCGCGACCACCGTCGCCACCCTGCCGACGGGCCCGGCGAGGTTGGATGCGAGCTTGGCGACGCCAAGCGTCAGCATCGCGGCCGCGAGGCCGGTGCAGATGACAGCACCCCACTGGAAGAAACCCGCGGATGACTCGACTCCCTCACCGGTCGCGTTACGGCTCTCCTTGAGCTGCGCGAGCGACTCCTTGAAGTCGCCGTGGACCTGGTCGAACGCCTCGAAGGCGCCGCCCTCCCACGTGCCGGTCTCCTTGAGGTAGTTCCTCAGGTCCGTCAGCCCTCGCTCGAGATCGTCGAGCTCGCTCACCGCGCCGTTCTGGGCGGTGGTGCGCCAGTTCCTGGCCGAGTCGGCCATCCCCTCGGGATCGGACACCATCGTGCCGATCGTGGTGGCCACGTAGAACGCCCACGGGCTTCTGATCATGGCAGCGGCGGCCGTGGCCGTTCCAGCAGCCCCCCAGTACATCTCTTTGTAGACGCTCACACGTCCTCCGCCCCGATCACTGGAGGCGCGATGTCCTCGTCACCGCCCCAGACTCCCTCGTCCTCGGAGAGGCCGACCGTCTTCTCGCGGTCGCGTTCCTCGTTGCCTGCCCCGGCTCCGCCGCCCATCGGCATGAAAGGCATCATCGGCATGCCGGACGCGCCGGCTCCGCGCAGCCCCGCCGCGCCGCCGGGCAGGCCGGCGTTCGCGCCGGCGCCCGTGCCGAGCCCGGATCCGGCCATCATGCCGGGCCCCACGCGGGTGCCCAGACCGGAGGGGTCCCCCGCCCCCGGGGGCAGGTTGGTGCTGATCTGCGGGGTGTTGGGGGGCTGGTAGGACGACAGGTCGGTCTTGGACGGGTCGTTGAGCGCCGAGTCGATGCTGGGGACCTTCATGTCGGCGGGATCGGTGCCCGGCATATCCCCCGAGGGCGGGTCCGTACCGGGGAGGTCGGACCCGGGAAAGTCGGACCCGGGGATGTCCGATCCGGGGATGTCCGATCCGGGGATGTCCGATCCGGGGATGTCCGATCCGGGGATGTCCGATCCGGGGATGTCCGATCCGGGCGGGTCGCTGCCCGGGAGGTCGATTCCGGAAAAGTCCGTTCCCGGCACGTCGGTCTCGGGC
>NZ_SMKQ01000332.1 GCF_004348995.1 Nonomuraea terrae | reverse complement strand
GGATGAAGGTGGCACCCTGGCCGAGGCGGGAGAAGACGGCGACGCGGCCCCCGTGCGACTCCACGATCTGGCGGACGATCGCCAGGCCGAGGCCCGTGTGGCGGTCCCGGCGGCTGGCCTCGCCGCGCCAGAAGCGGTCGAACACCCGTGCCTGGTCGGCCTCCCGTATCCCCGGGCCGTCGTCGCGGACGGCCGCCCACAGCCACCCCGAGTCACGGCCGGCCGCCACCCGGATCCTGCCGCCGGGCGGCGAGAGGCGTACGGCGTTGGACAGCAGGTTGGACACGGAGCGGCGCAGGGCGTCGGAGTCGCCGGTGGTTTCCAACCCCGGGGACAGGTCGCGGGTGATCGTCAGGTCACGGGCGGCGGCCGGGGCCGCGTACTCCTCGCACGCCTCCCCCACCACCCGGGCCAGGTCGACGTCGGCGTCGGCGAACGCGGTGCCCTGCCGCCTGGCGGTGGCCAGCAGGTCCTCCACCAGCCGGGTCATGCGGGTGGTGGCCCGGTCCACGATGGCCACGGCCCTGACCCGCTCCTCCTCGCTGGCGTCGGGGGCGGCCAGGACGGCGTCCACGTTCGCCCGGATGATCGTCAGCGGGCTGCGCAGCTCGTGCGAGGCGTCGTCGATGAGCTGGCGCTGCGCCCGGAACGCCTCTTCCAGCCGGTCGAGCATGGTGTCGATGGTGTCGGCCAGGTCCTTGAGCTCGTCGCGGGGCCCGTTCAGCTTGATGCGCCGTTTGAGGTCGGTGGCCTGGATCTCCTCGGCCGTCCGCGTGATGGACCGGACCGGGCGCAGCACCCGACCGGCCAGCACCCAGCCGATGCCGAGGCTGGCGACGTAGAGGCCGGCGAGCGTGAGCAGCGAGTAGTCGCGCAGCGTGGCCAGGGTCTGGACGTTGACCGCGTTCTCGACCTCCTCGACGAACACCACCTCCTGCTTGCCGACGTACCGGTCCCCCGCGTACGCCTTGGCGTACTGCGTCGTGTACGGCCGCTGGTCGGTGCTCTTGGACACCGCGAAGTAGATGCCGCCGAGCACGACCGTGGCCAGCACGAACAGCAGGCCCGAGTAGAGCACCGTGAGCCGGAAGCGGATGGTGTGGATCACGAGGGCTCCTTCAGCCGGTAGCCGCGGCTGATCACGGTCTCGATGAGCCCGTCCTCCTGGAGTTTGCGGCGCAGGTTGCCGACGGTCACGCGGACGGTGCTGGTGAAGGGGTCGGTGTGCTCGTCCCAGACGTGTTCGAGCAGCTCCTCGGTGGACACGACGTGCCCGGGGCGGGTCATCAGGTAGTGCAGCACGCCGTACTCCTTGGGAGTGAGGGCCAGCGCCCGGCCGTCGAGCGACACCTCCAGGCGGGCGGTGTCGATGCGCAGACCGCCCACCTGAAGCACCGAGGTGCCGCCGCCGCCGTCCCTGCGCAGCAGCGCCCGCACCCTGGCCAGCAGCTCGGGGAACGCGAACGGCTTGACCAGGTAGTCGTCCGCCCCCTCGTCGAGCCCGCGTACGCGGTCGTCGAGCCGGTCCCGGGCGGTCACCATGATGATCCGCACGCCCTGGCCCGCGCTCCGGACGGTCCGGCACAGCTGGAAGCCGTCGCCGCCGGGCAGGTTCAGGTCGAGCAGCACCAGGTCGTACGTGTTGACCTGCAGCTTCTCGTGGGCGGACGGCGCGTCGTAGGCGACGTCCACCGCGTATCCCGCCCGGACCAGGCCGACCCGCATCGCGTCGACCAGGTCCTCCTCGTCCTCCACCACAAGCAGTCGCATGCCAAGGACCCTAGTTTCGGATGATTCGTTCTGCGATGGGCGCGGCCCTGTCGATCGGGATGGCGAAGCCGATGCCGATGTTGCCGCCGCCTCGGCCGGCCGCGATCGCGGTGTTCACCCCGACGACCTCGCCGCGGGCGTTCACCAGCGGTCCGCCCGAGTTGCCGGGGTTGATGGAGGCGTCCGTCTGCACGGCGGTCCGCTGGGAGCCGCCGAGGCGTACCTCCCGGTCCGTGGCGCTGACGATGCCGGCGGTGACCGTGCCGGACAGGCCCAGTGGCGAGCCGATGGCGAGCACCTGGTCGCCGACGGACAGGTCCGCGGACCTGCCGAGGGTGGCGGGCGTGAGGTTCATCAGGTAGTCGACCTCCAGCACCGCCAGGTCCTCGTCGGTGTCCATGCCGACGACGCGGGCGGTCAGCCGGCTGCCGTCGTTCAGCGTCACGCTCACCTGGCTGCTGCCCATGACGACGTGGGCGTTGGTGAGGATGTGTCCGCGGTCGTCCACCACGAACCCGGAGCCGCCCCCGCCACGCGTCTCGATCGACACGACGCTCGGCAGCACGCGGGCAGCCGTCGCGCTCAGGCCGGTGAGGCTCGCCGACGACGCGGGCGGCACCTGGGGCAGGGCGGCGACCGGGCTCGGCCCTTCGGAGAGCCGGGCCCCCGCCACGCCGGCCACCGTCCCGGTGACCGCCGCGACGAGCGCGGCGGCCACCAGGAGGCGGCCCCTGGGA
The DNA here is from genome assembly GCF_004348995.1 of Nonomuraea terrae. Lineage (GTDB taxonomy): Bacteria > Actinomycetota > Actinomycetes > Streptosporangiales > Streptosporangiaceae > Nonomuraea > Nonomuraea terrae. Next base: position 3,592 of record NZ_SMKQ01000332.1, on the reverse strand, counting down.
GAGGTCTTCGGCGGCTTCGGCGGGTCCTCCCTCGACGGCACGTACGCCCGGTGCGCCCCCGCGGGCTCGGCGGCGACACGCGCGCCCGGCGCGTGGAAGGGGACGGTCTCCTGCCGAACCCCCAGCGGCGGGGTGTGGAACTCCGGCCCCCGCGGCCGCCCCAGCCCTCTCACGGGAGCCTCGAGAACCAGAGCATCGACGTGACCGCCGCGATCATCGCCAGGACCAGTCCAGCGCCCACGAACCACTGCCATACCTCCTGACGTTCGGTGCGGTAGCCGACGGAGGTGCCGATGTCGTCGTAGACCGCCTGCAGCTCGTCGCCGCTGGCCGCCTCGTAGAAGCCGCCACCCGCCGTCTGGGCGAGACCGCGCAGGGCGGGCCCGTCCACCGGCACCGGGACCTCGTTGCCCGACAGGTTGATGACGCCTTCAGGGGTGCCGTACGCGATCGTGGTGACCGGGACGCCGCGGGACGCCGCCTCGGCCGCCGCTTCGCTGACCATGCGGCCGGTCGTGTTGGAGCCGTCCGACAGCAGCACGATGTGCGCGGGCGGGGCCTGCTCCCCCGTGTCGAGCGAGGCGATGGCCTCCAGCGAGGTGAAGACGGCCTCGCCGATGGCGGTGCCGGAGTCTGTGGTGAGCCGGTCGAGCGCGTCCAGCACCGCCTGCCGGTCCAGGGTCGGCGGCACGGCTACCGAGGCGCTCCCGGAGAAGGACACGAGCCCGAGGTTGAACCGCTCGGGCAGCCCCTGGACGAACTGCCTGGCCGCCTGCTTGGCCACCTGGAACCGGTTCGGCGCGACGTCGGTGGCGTCCATGGACGCGGACACGTCGAACGCCACCATGATCGTCGCTCGCTCGCGCGGCACCTGCACCTCGGCCGTCGGCCGGGCGAAGCCGACCACGAGCAGCGCGAACATGAGCAGCAGCGCCGCCGCCGGCACGTGCCTGCGCCACCCGGGCTGCCGCGGCGCCACCTTGTCGAGCAGGTCGAGGTTGGTGAAGCGGACAGCGTAGGCGGTCCTGCTGCGCAGGGCCATGAGCACGTACGCGACGGCCAGCAGCGCCACGGGGATGAGCAGCAGCAGCCAGACGGGCGCCATGAGCGTCACGCCGCGTCACCTCCCCTGCCCGGCGGCCGCCCAGGGCGCCCACTCGGACGCCCAGCCAGTCCGGCCGGGCCGTGCGACGGTCCACCGGCGGGACCGTGTGGTGAACCACCCGAAGGGCCACCCGACGGGCCACCCGACGAGCCGCTGGGCAGGCTGCCCTGGGGCCCGGAGCGGGGTGGAGTCGAGGCAGGACTGGCGGCCAGGGTGGCGAGCCGGCGCTGGCGCATGACATGTCTGACCAGATCGCGCACCCAGTCCCGGTCCGTGCGCAGGCGCAGGTGGGTGACCCCGGCCCGGCGCAGCGCCTGGCCGATCGTCTCGCGCTGCGCGGCCGCCGCCTCGGCGTAGCGGCGGCGCAGCCGGGCGTTGCCGGTGGCGACCTCGCGCCGCCGGCCCGTCTCCGGGTCGATCAGCGTGAGGATCCCCACGTCCGGCAGGGTCAGCTCGCGCGGATCGACCACCTCGACCGCCAGCACCTGGTGGCGGGCGGTGAGCTTGCGCAGCGCCAGCTCCCAGGTCTCCGGCTCGTCGAGGAAGTCCGACACGACCAGGACCAGGCCGCGCCGCCGTACGACCCGGCTCAGCTGCTCGGCCGCGACGCCGAGCAGCGGCTCGGCCACCCCCGGCGGGGTGCGCGGCAGCCCGAACGCCGCCTGCAGCAGCGCCATCAGGTGCGGCCGGCCCGTCCGGGCGGGCAGCGTCCTGACGCCGCCGCCGTGCAGCAGGTGGGCGCCGATCCGGTTGCCGGTGCGCTGGGTGAGGAAGCCGACCGCGGCCATGGCCGCGAGGGCCAGCTCCCGCTTCTCCATCGCCGCGGTGCCGAAGTCCATGCTGGCGGTGGCGTCGAGCAGCGCCCAGATCTCCAGTTCCCGGTCGGCGACCATGTCGCGCACGTGGGGCTCGTTCGTGCGGGCGGTGACGTTCCAGTCCATCCGCCGCACGTCGTCCCCCGGCTGGTACGCCCGTGACTCCGCCGGTTCGCTCCCGGGACCTGGCACCAGGCCGAGATGTTCGCCCTGGAGCAGTCCATCCAATCTCCTCGTGATCGTCAGCTCGAGCCGCCGCAGAGCGGGCTCGGCCATCAGGTACGACCTCATGCCACGATCTCCTGACGCCGGATCTCCTGCTGCGGGGCGATGACCGGCAGCGGTACGGCGTTCAGCACCCGGTCCACGACGTGCCGGGGCGTGATCCCGTCGGCCAGCGCGTCGAACGACAGCACCAGCCGGTGGGCCATCACGTCGTGGGCCAGGTCCCGGACGTCCTCGGGCAGCACGTAGTCGCGGCCCCGCATGAGGGCCAGCGCCCGGCCGGCCGCGAGCAGGCCGAGCGTGGCGCGGGGGCTGGCGCCGAAGGCCAGCAGCCGCCGTACGTCGGGCACGCCGTAGCGTTCCGGGTCGCGGGTGGCGTACACCAGGCGGACGGCGTATTCGGCGACCGCGTGGTGCACGAAGATCTCCTCGGCCCGGCGCTGAAGCATGACGACCTGCGCCGGGTCGAGGATGCTCTGGGGCTGAGGCGGGTCGACGCTCATGCGGTAGACGATCGCCAGCTCCTCCGATTCGCTGGGATAGTCCACGTCGATCTTCATGAGGAAGCGGTCCCGCTGTGCCTCGGGCAGGTGGTAGACGCCTTCCGACTCGATCGGGTTCTGCGTGGCCAGCACCAGGAACGGCCGCGGCACGTCGTGGGTGACGCCGCCGATGCTGACCTGCCGCTCGGCCATGATCTCCAGCAGGGCGGACTGCACCTTCGCGGGCGCCCGGTTGATCTCGTCGGCGAGCAGCAGGTTGACCATGACCGGCCCGAGCTCGACGTCGAACGTCTCGGTCGAGGGCCGGTAGATCCTGGTGCCGACGATGTCGGCGGGCACCAGGTCCGGCGTGAACTGGATGCGGGCGAACGTGCCGCCGACCACCGTGGCCAGGGTCTCGGCGGCCAGGGTCTTGGCGATGCCGGGCACGCCTTCGAGCAGGCAGTGTCCCTTGGCGACCACCGCCACGAGCAGCCGTTCGACCATGCGATCCTGTCCGACGATCACTCGCTTGACCTCGAACAGGGCCCGTTCGAGCAGTGCCGGGTCGGTCATGGCTGCACGTCCTTCTGGGGGCAGTCGTCCACGACCACCCGTAGCTCCAGGGCGGTCGGCTGGGGATCGGCGTACGCGGCACCGCCTGTCATGAGCAGCGCGCCGGCGGCCAGCAGACCTAGAGCGAAACGCGATCTACGCATGGATTCCTCGTCCCTCGTATCGGCTTAGAAGGAATTTCAGCAAGAGACTGCGAAAACCCGCGTAACCGCCGTCTTTACACGGTTTTTCGGTGAATGGGGTTAGACCTCCGACATGACGCCCATCCAGCGCCATCTCGCCGAAGAGGTCGCCCTCGACCACCTGGACGGCCTGATCTCCCGCCGCGAGGCCCTGCGACGGCTCGGTCTGCTCGGGCTCGGGCTGCCCGCGGCCGCCGCCCTGCTCAC
>NZ_SMKQ01000331.1 GCF_004348995.1 Nonomuraea terrae | reverse complement strand
GTGCTGGGGCCGGGTGTGGTGGTGGTGGGGCCGGCGGTGACCAGGGTGTGCAGGCGGCGTAGTTCGCGGAGGAGGCCGCTGGTGCCTCTGCGGGCGGCGGCGTCGCGTACCGCCGGGATCTCGCCGTGGGCGCCGCACCACTCGGCGGTGGTGGCGGCGAGCGTGACGAATCCTGTCAGGCCGTGGCGGGGACGCTGTCCCGGTGCGGGCAGCAGCGCCGGCAGCGCCGCCGCCGCGATGAGCCACACCTGCGCGTACGCGCCTCGACTGGCGGCGGCGTCGAGCGCGGCCGTCAGGTCCGTGAGCTTGACATGGCCGTTCGCCCCGAGCAGCCCGGCCTGCCGGCCCACCTCGTCAGCCGGCAGCTCGTCCCGCGCGGCGACCTCCAGCAGAACATCGACGGCATCGGCCTGCTCCGGATCGCCCAGGGCGTGGGCGAGCATCGCCGCGAACGCCGCCCCCGGCGCGCCCTCGGCCCGGGCGAGCCCGCGGAGCCGGCCGGAACCGGCTGGAGAGTCCGTCCAGTGGTGTCTGAGCACATGTGGCAGCGCGTGTGCCGCGGCGACCTCGCGGTGCGAGGGTAACGTCGCGGCCCACCACGCGAGATGCTGGGCCTCGGACGCCGTGCTCTCGAAGCTGCCGAGCAGCAGGTCGGCCAGCGGCAGCCCGGTGGGCTCGGCGGTGGCGGCCAGGACCGGGCGCATGTCGTGGTGGTGGCTCCCGTCGTGCCAGTCGTCGCAGTCGGCTTTGCTCCCGCAGGTCCAGTCCAGCTCCACCCGGACTTCGGGGCACCGCCACTCGGCGACGATCCGGGCGGAGGGCGAGGCCAGCCGGGCCGCCCGCGCCATCGCCTCGGGGTCGGGGGTGCGGGGCAGACGCAGCAGCGCCTGCTGCAGGTCGGCGGCCAGCGGTTTCGCCCCGGCCGCCGCCAGGATCTCCAGCCGCCGCACCAGCTCGTCGGCCGCGACGTGCCCGGTGCTGTGGGTGGGGGTGGCCAGCAGCACGGGAGGGAGCGTGCCCTCCTCGACGGCTCGCACGACCTCGGCCGCCCGGTGCAGCAGCATCCGGTGCGGCGGGGTCATGCGTCGCGTCGGTAGCAGGCGTCGCCAGGTGCCGGCTTCGGGCGCTGTGCCGGTCAGGGAGCGGGCCGCGCCGAACAGCCAGTGTTCGGCGCGGTTCCAGCTTCCGCCGGGATAGTGCCAGGAAACCGACGGATAGGAGGATCTGGGCATCTGGTCACGCAGCGCGGCCACGAGGCCCGCTCGGTCGAGCGTGGCCAGCGCGACGAAACCGGCGAGCATCCGCTCCCACTTCTCCCAGCTCGGCCAGGAGACGATGTGCGGGTTCATCAGATCGCTCAGCTCGGCGAGGGAGCTGGTCGGGGCGACCAGCCTGCCGGACCGCTCGGGTGCGGCGGGCAGCAGCGGGGGAGCGAACGCGGGCTCGGGTTTCGCGACCGTGCCCCCGGGGAACGCCTCGGCGGCGCGCCGGCCGAGATCGTACGGGAGCAGCTCGATCGCCTCCCGGACGGTGGCGCGGCCCTCCTCGTCCATGGCGGCGGCGTGCGCGACGGCGAGCTCGACCGCCTTCTCCTGCAGGTCGCGCGACTCGGCGGCGAACGCGCGAGCCAGCGGCGCGGCCACCACACCGGCCAGCTCGGGCGTTCGCCGCACGGAACGGTCGAGCCACGACAGGCCGGCTCGTACGAGCTTCCGCTCGGACCGGAACAGCAACGACTCCCACGCCTCGGCCAGGTCATCCGGGGTCAGCCCGCCGGGTGTGGCATCCCCCGCGGCACGACCGCCCCCTGCGGTGGAGCCGCTCATCGCTGCGGTGTGGTCGTCGAGGGCGCGCAGGCGTTTCACGGCCAGCTCGGCCACCTGACCGGGGGAGGCGGGCAGCAGGCGCAGGTAGTCACGGGCGTATGCGGCCGACTCGGCGGGTGACGGGGCCAGCGCCTCGTGGAGCCGGACGAAGAACCGCAGGTCGATCGGGGTGCCTCCGCGCAGGAACCGGCGTACGCAGCCGTCGATGAGCATCTCGCGCTGCACCCGGCCCGACTCGGCCAGCGCCGGCAGGGCGGCCAGCCAGCCCCTGCGCGGGTCGTTCTCCCACTGGAGCACCCGACCGGCGCCCTCGGCCTCGAACAGGCGCGGCAGGAGGTGGTCGAGCAGCGGATCGTCGGGCAGGCCCTCCTGCGGGCCGTTCAGGTGGCTGGTCAGCCAGCCGCTCACGAGGGGGTCGTGCGGCGGCGGCTCGACGCCGGTCGCACGCAGCAGCGCCAGGGCGAGCGGCATGCCGCGGTCGTCGGACGTGCGCGCGCGCAGCGCCAGGCGCTTGGCGAGATCGGCGCGCCAGGCGGCGGGCCGGTCCGCGACCACCGCCAGGACGAGGTCGACGTCGCTGTCGGCGCCCGCCCACTGGGGTGCGAAGTCGCGCCGGTAGAGCCACGACGCCACGGCCGCCGCCCCGCCGAGGGTGGCCGCGCCCGCCACGCGGAGCACGATCGCGTAGTCGACCAGGCCGGTGTCCCACCGGTCGAAGCGGCCGCGCAACTCCTTCAGCAGGTGCGGCAACCGGGCCGCGACCTCCTTGCGCCCCTCCTCGTCGAGCTCCTTGACCCGCTCCGCGAGCCGGTCGGCGTGTCGCGTCTCGATCAGTTTCCTGATCTCGCCCCAGTGATCCATGCGCGGAAAACTAGCGCCCTGCGCCGACAGTTTCCGCACCCCGCACGCCCGGCGACCGAGACCGCCCGGTCGCACGTCCCGTCCCGCGTCCCGCCTGGCAGGGCCGGTCCGGCGAGCGGCCCTGCCGGGCCCGGCCGAGCGGACGGGCCGACGGGCCCAGCCGGTGTTCGCGGCGACGATGACGTCGCCGAGTTCGCCGGCGAGGGGCCTCCTCCACCCACCTGCGGGGTCAGCGGGCCGGTGTGGCGGTCGTCTGGGTGAGTGCCGGGTTCGGCGTGGTGGGCGTGCCGCGGACGGCTTGCCGGAGGCGGTCGTCGCCGCGGCCGTTGACCAGGACGATCATCCCCTGGAGGTCGCCGGTGAGGTTTCTGTCGTTCTCCAGTTCCGCGATCCTGGAGCGGATCACGGCCTGGATGCGCCCGGTGCCGTCCCCGAGGCGCGGCGGCGGAGCGCCGTCGTCGATGCCGCGGACGACCAGGTCGACCCCCTGCGCGCTCATCATGTACAGCACGGCCAGGACGGTGTCGAGCCGCTCCTGGTTCGCCAGCAGATTGCGCAGCGAGGCCATCGCCATGCTGTTGTGGTCCTCCTGCCCGTCTTTGGCGGGCCGCGACAGGGTCCCCGACGGGAACGCCCGTACCTGCATCTCGGGGATCAGCGCGGTGGCGACCGTCTGGAGCTGCACCATGCCGGAGTTGAGGCCCACCGGTCCGCCGGCCAGGTTGGCCGGCAGCCCGTAACTCCACCTGCTGGACAACAGCCGGGCCGACAGTTCCTGCGACAGCACGCCCACGTCCGCGAGGCCGGCGTTGAGCGTGTCCAGGTTGTGGCCCATGACCGCCCCGTCCCAGTTGCCGCCCATCACGAACTCCACCTGTCCGTCGCCGTCCCTGAAGAGCAGCGGGTTGGAGGTCGAGGCGTTCATCTCCTGGCGGAGGACCTGCCGCGAGTGGGCGAGGTTCTGCCGGAGCGAGGCCAGGATGTGCGGCGCCGCGCGCACCGACACCGCGTCCTGGATCCGGTCGGTGTCGTCGGGGTTGAACCGGACGCGGGTGCGGCCGGTCATGAACTCGCTACCTCGCACCAGCGCCCGCAGCCTCGCGGCGACCCGCTCCTCCTCGGGGATCGCGCGTTCGGCGTGGGTACGCGGGTCCAGCGAGCCGGCCTCGGCCCGGGTGGCCTCCATGAACAGGGCGAACGCGCCCTCGGCGTGGTCGGCCTGCGCCTCGGCCCGGCGCAGCGCCGCCACGTGGCCGGCGGCGACGACCGTACTGCCGCTCACGATCGGCAGCGCCTCGCCCATCTCCAGCTCCAGCGGCGCGATCCCCGCCTCGCGGAGGACCTCCCCGGCTGGGGCGACCAGGGTGGCCTGTCCCGGACGACTCAGGCCGGCGCACGCCCCGGCGCCTCCGGTGGCCACCAGGCCGGCCACCGCCATCGGCTGCAGGTCTCCCGACCCCAGCGATCCGACCTGCGGCAGCACCGGGGTGACCCCCTTGTTCACCAGCTCGAGAAGCTTCCTGGGCAGTTCGGGCCGCACGCCCATGTGCCCGCGCGCCATCTGGTTCGCGCGGATCACCAGGGCCAGCCGGGTGATCGCCCCGTCCAGCACGGGCTCGGTGGCCACCCCGTGAGAGGCGAGGATCCGCCTCTGGAACTCCACGGACTCCTCGACGCCGATCGGCCTGTCCTTGAGCGGTCCGAGGGCCTGGTTCCACCCGTACACGCGGGGCGGCGGCGGGTCCTGCCGCGTCACCAGCGCCACCGCGTCCTCGCGGTAGCGGCGCATCGTCCGTACGGCCTCCGGGTCGAGCCGGACGCGCAGGCGCGGTGCCGTCAGCACCGCGAAGGCGTCCTCGACCGTGAGGCTCCCGCCGTCGAGGCGCAGAGAGACCACCGGGCCGTCGGCGAGCCGCGGCGGGTCGATGCGCAGGTCCCGGCAGTCGGCGATCGAGCTCGGGCGCGCCGCCGCGCCGGCCGGTGCGGCGAGGGCGGGAGAGGCTCCGCCGGCCATCAGCAGAACGCAGCCGATCAGCCCTCTGTACACGCTCATGCGGTCACCTTGGAGATCGTTGACGATGTGCGGCCTCGTCATACCCCCGCGCAGGTCAGCGGGGTGGTCCGGAGAGGTAAACAACCTCCGGCTCAGAACGCCAGGATGACCACCGTGGAGAGGTAGACGACGGCGAGCAGCACACCCTCGAAACCGACCCGCGCCCATGCGCGCCGCTGGCGGACGAGCATGTCGCCCAGGAGCACGGCGGTCATGAGCAACGCGGCCGTGGTGAGGAAGAGCTGATCGGCCTGGGCGGCGTGGAACGGCGGCCCGCCGCGGAAGGCGATGTCGCCCACGACGAGGTTCAGCGCGTCGAAACTGTTGCCCCCGATGACCGCCGCGATCGAGCGGGCGTGGTCGGACGGCGTGTCCGGCCTGATCTCCCGGGTGGTCACGGCACGCCACATCAGCGGCTGTCCGTGGATGAGTTTCAGCCCGCCCGCGTACAGGCGAGCACGACCACCGACGCCGGGTGCACGCCGAGCACGGTGACCTGTGGGCTGAACGACGCCAGCAGCGCGACGCTGAGCAGCACGATCAGCAGCCAGCCGAACAGCAGGGTCTGCGCCGAGGCGGCGGCGTGCTCCAGATCGGCGCGCCGACAGGCGATGTCCGCCGCCACGATCGCCACGGTCTGAGCCGCGATCCCGCCCACCGCGTTGCGGTACGCGAGTTGCGCCTGCCCGTCATGACGACCCCGACAGCGAGGTGGCGGCGCCGAAGAACACCGCCCCGAACAGTGCCTCGCCCCAGCCGGTACGGTCCGCCAGCGCGTCCCCGAGACCGACCAGCCGCACGGTGCACACCATCGTGACCACCGAAGCGATCAGGAAGACCGCGATCGTCAAGCCCAACGGCCACGGCTGTCCCGTGATCGGCAAACCGTCCCCCACCGGCGCGATCAGCATTACCCGCCGGCCGTTCGTCACGGAACGGGCGGCCGAGGTGACCATCACCCGGAAGTCCGTGACCATCACCAAGATGTGACAAATGCCGATCTACGCCGCGCAGCTGACCGAGAACCAGACCGCCTTGCCGCCCTCGGCCGCCGTGACGCCCCACTCGTCGGCGAGCGCGGCGACGATCTGCAGGCCGCGCCCGGAAAGCGCCTCGACGTCGGGGGAGCGAGGGCAGGGTTCGCCGTCGCCCGGATCGAAGACCTCGCCGTAGAGGCGGTCGCCGCGGTCCTCCAGGCGCAGCGCGTACGCGGAACCGCCGTACCGGACGGCGTTGGTGGCAAGCTCGCTGACGATGAGCAGGCAGCCGTCGATCTCCCGCACACGTCCCCAGCGGGTCAGCTCCGTACGGATCAGGGAGCGCGCCTTGGCCACACCGGCCGGGACGGACGGGAGCAGGCACTCCACGGTGTGGAGGGGAGGGGCGGACAGGGGCCCGGG
>NZ_SMKQ01000330.1 GCF_004348995.1 Nonomuraea terrae | reverse complement strand
GGGGCGGCGGCGGGTAGTCCTCCGGACGCCGCTCGTGCTTCGGCGCGAACCAGTCACGCTCCTCGTTCGGGCTCATCGTGCGCTCACTTCTTCACCGAGTAGACGTCCTGTGCCGAGGCGGCCAGCTTGCGCGCGCCCTCCTCGTCGAGCCCGAGGTCGATCTCCACCTCAGGCTGGTTCGGCTCCACCACGACCGACGACGGCAGCCCGAACACCACACTCGCGCCCGGCAGCGCGGACGCCGGCGCCTCGAACACGAACCGCCCGCTGACCCAGATGTCCGGCTGCACCCAGGTGTTGGCGAGCGTGACCGCGTCGTCCACCCGGTCGGTGGCGTCGAACTTCTTGCCGTCGGCCGTCAGCAGCACCGGCTGCGCCAGCTTGTACGGCTTGCGGCTCGACGTGGCCGAGGCGTTGACGACGAGGAAGAGGTGGTCCGTCCCGATGGTCGTGGAGTAGTTCTCGATCGACTTGGCGGCCACGACCGAGTCCACCCGTACGGTGAAGCGCCGGGCGTCCACGTCCTCGCCCTTGTCGCCGGCGTAGGTGAGCGGGAGGCTCATCTCGCCCGCGTTCAGGTGCATGGTCTGCAGCCCCATCGCGCCCCCGACCAGCAGCAGCCCGGCGGCGAGGCCGAGCAGCCGCGACTCGCCGGCCCGGCGCCGTCCCGGCCGCCTGCTACGCCGCTCCGGGGCGGCCTCGGGGCGCTGCTCGGTGGTGGTCACGCGGCACCGCCCTTCTTGACGGGCAGCGTCACGCGCGCCTTGACCTCGGGCAGGTAGGAGTCGCCCGCTTCGGTGGCGACCATCATCCAGCGGGGCAGCTCGTTGTTGAAGTCGGTCCTGAACTCGAAGGAGGCCATTTCGAACGAGATCTTCTCCGGCGGCCGCCGGTCACCCTCCAGCTCGTACCGCACGATCACCTGGCTGGTCACCCCCGGGTGGAGCTGCTGGGTGTCGCCGCCCTTGCTCCGCACGAACGCGAAGGGCCCCGCCTCCTCGCCGAAAGCCGGGTTGATCTTGAGCAGTGAGCCCGCGAAGCTGTCCGACAGGTACGCCTGCTCCAGTTTCTGCGCGGGGACGCCGACCGTGCGGGTCTCGTCGCCCTTGTTGGTGACGTCGAAGACCAGCTCCACGAAGCGCTTGTCCTCCTCGAACCGGTTCTCCGCCCGCTCGAGCGTCACCCGCGACTCGACGAGCTTGGTGGAGTACAGCCCTTGGTCGAGCACCGCGCCCTGGCCCAGCGGCTCCGGCTCCTCCGGAGTCTCGTTCAGACCGCCGAGGAGGGCGGTGATGCCGAAGGCCGTGAACGCCACGAGGGCGGCTGCGGGCACCGCTACCGGGCGTCTGCGCTTTTCAGGGCTCTCGCCGGACGGTTCCGTCATGGGTAAGGATGGTAATAGGTAACGCTTATCCCATCTGCCGCATTGCTCCCATCGGAATGGTCGAATTGCCGAGAACCCTGCCGCTACCGGGGTAGTAACTCATACGCTGTCACGGAGCGGAATGGGTCTGACCCCTACCACTAATGACATATCGGCAGCCGGAGGGTCACGTGACGGACGTGCATCCCGAGCATGCCCAGCTCCAGGCGGACCGGATCTACCTGGGCTGGCAGTACATCCTGCTGCACCCCGACCCGGGCCCGCCACCGAGACGCCCCTCGCCCGCCGAGGAGCCGCCGCCCGAGCCCGACGCCGCCGAGCTGGAGCTGCTGCGCCGCGAACGCCTCCAGGAGGACATGCTCAACCGGCCCGTCCGCCTCGTCCGCCTGGCCATGCTCGTCCTGGCCGTGCTGATCCTGGCGGTGGCGCTGGCCGGCTACCTCGCCTGGCAGTTCGCCGCGGTCGCGCTGGTCGCCGCCGGCGGCGTCGCGGGGATCTGCAGCTACGCCCTGCTCCAGGGCGACCGGGCCGTCCGCTACAGAGTCCAGGAGCAACAGGCCAGGGACGAGCGCCAGCGCCGGGAACGTGACAAGGAACTGTTCCGCGCCCAGGAGGAGCACGCCAGGCGCTACCGCGAGTGGCAGGAGGCCAAGGACCGCCACGACAGGCAGCTCACCTGGTACGCCGTGGCGGTCCCCGACGAGATCGACCGCGTCGACGTCGCGGGCGGCACGCTGCCCGGCTGGTCGGCGCTCGTCACCCTGATCGGCGCGACCCGCCTCTACAGCGGCGGCCACCTGACCGTGCTCGACCTGTCGGAGGGCGCGATCGCCAAGGACCTGATCGAGCTGGCCCGCAAGGGCGGCGACGACCCGCTGGTCTGGGTGTTACCCGTCGACCTGCCCAAGCTCGACCTCGGCGCCACGCTGAAGCCCGAGGCGTTCGCCGACGTCCTCGCCCACGTGGTCAGCGTCAGCGAGGAGCACCGCACCACCCGCGACCTCAGCTTCGACAACGCCATCCTGGAACGGGTGCTGGAGGTGCTCGGCGAGAACGCCACGATCAGGCAGGTGACCGCCGCCCTGCGGGCCCTGGCCCAGGTCGGCGACCCCCGCGACGACCTGCGGTACGGCCTGATCACGGCGACCCAGCTGGAGCGCATCGGCACGCTCTTCGGCCGCGGCGTCAGCGACCGGGTGGTGATCGAGCGCGCCTGGGCGCTGGAGTCGCAACTGCGCAAGCTGGAGACCCTGGGCACCCAGGCCGTACGGCTGCCGCCCGCCCGGCTGCGCGTGGTGAGCATGGATCGCCAGGCCGGGGTGTTCGGCAACCGGGTGCTCGGCACGTACGTCGCCACCGCCCTGACCCACATCCTGCGCCAGTCGCCCGCCTCCGACCGGCCCTGGTACCACACGATCATCGTGGCGGGCGCCGACAAGCTCAGGGGTGACGTGCTCGACCGGCTGATGGACGCCTGCGAGACCTCGCGTACGGGGCTCGTGCTGACGTACCGGTCGCTGACCCCCACCGTGCGCGAGCGGCTCGGCAGGGGGCACGCGGCGGTGGCGTTCATGCGGCTCGGCAACGCCGAGGACGCCCGGGTCGCCAGCGAGCACGTCGGCACCGAGCACCGGCTGGAGCTGGCCCAGCTCACCGAGACGATCAGTGAGTCGCTGCCGGGCCTCGACGGCGGCTACACCTCCACGATCGCCCAGGTCGAGGACGGCACGGAAGACCGCGACGGCGACCACGCCGACCTGGCCGGCGACATCACCGAATCCACCGAGTGGGGCAGGACGGCCGACAAGATCTCGGAGAAGGAGCGGGTGCTGCAGCGCTCGCGCGAGTTCCTCGTCGAGCCGCACCAGCTCCAGCAGCTGCCCACGACGTCGGTGATCGTCACCGACGCCACCGCCCAGGGCCGGCGCGTCCGCCTCGCCGACGCGAACCCGGCCATCCTGACCTTCCCCAAGACCACCCTCGGCGAGTTGGAGGACGTCCGTGAGGCCGTGCTGGCGCTCGACCCCGGCGCCGACGACGGCGACGCGGACCCGCCCGCGAACCTCGGACCGCCGCCGCCACGCCTGGACTGGCGCAAGGGCAGGCAATGACATGGTCAATGTCAAGGTGACGAGCTGACGGTTGGCGGAATTTACTAAAGAACCGTCTGTGGGGGATAGAAATGCAGCTGAGCGGGCCCTGGTATCGGATCCAGTCGATCGCAGCACCCTCGCGAAGCTCGTCGGCGGAGTGGGATTTCGTCACCGTGCTTCCCGCAGTGCTGTCGGCGGCGCAGCGCGACCGGCCCTTCGTGATCGGGTGGTTGTCGCGCGGGTCCGGCGCGCCGCTCGAACTCATCACCAACGCGGGGCCGCTGTCGCCGCCCCGCCAGCCGCGCCGGGCGACCGACCTGCCCGGCCTGCCGAGCGGGCCGCAGCCGCTGCTGTTCCCCGGCGGGGCGCGCGGCGTGCAGCTCACCGAGGAGTACCTCGCCGACCTGGCCGACCTGGTGTGGACGCCGTGCCCCGGCCGGCAGGCGCCGCCGCTCGGCGGGCGGGGCCGCGAGTACTCCGAACACGACCCCGACGAGCTGAAGCGGCCCACGCTCTTCGAGTCGACGCTGATGACGCTGATGTCGCGGCCGTTCGGGTGGCTCGTCGTGGCCGAGCCGACCGACCTGCTGGACGCCGAGGTCGCCCACCTGCGTACGCAGCTCAACGTGCTGCGCCAGTACGGCGACGCCTCCGAGCGCTCGCGCTTCGACGCCGAGCGGGCCGAGCGCCGTATGCAGGAGCTGGACGCCTTCCGCGAGGCCGGCCTGTGGAACGTCCGCGTGCTGGCCGGCGGCGCCACCGCCGACGAGCTGCGGCAGATCGCGCCCGTGCTGGTCGGGTCCGTCGAGATGAGCCACCACCCGTACCGGCTGCGCAGCTCGCACGGCGCCGTCTACGCGCTGTCGGAGGCACTGGCCATCACCATGCAGGACCCGGCCGACGGCGCCGCCGCGCCCTTCGCCGCCACCGCGGGGGCGCTGGCCGCGCTGGCCGGGCTGCCCCGGCGGGAGGTGCCGGGCGTGCGGGTGCTGGAGTCGGGCTTCTTCGACGTGACGTCCGAGGCCGACGGGGGCGAGCTGGAGCTCGGCGAGATCCTCGACGGGCAGGACCGCGGCGTCGGCTCGTTCCGGGTGCCGCTGGCCACGCTCAACCGGCACGCGTTCATCACCGGCGCGACCGGCTCCGGCAAGTCGCAGACCGTCCGCCACCTGCTGGAGCAGCTCAGCAGCGCGCGCATCCCGTGGCTCGCCATCGAGCCGGCCAAGTCCGAGTACGCCGCCATGGCCGGCCGCATCGATGGGCCGGTCACCGTGATCAACCCGTCGGCGCCCGACGGCGTGCCGTTCAGCGTCAACCCGCTCGAACCCGAGCCCGGTTACCCCGTCCAGGCCCACATCGACATGGTCAGGGCGTTGTTCATGGCGGCGTTCGACGCCGAGGAGCCGTTCCCGCAGATCATGTCGCTGGCCCTGCAGCGCGTCTACGAGGCCACCGGCTGGGACGTCGTGACCGGCGGCGCGGTGCCCGGCTCGAACGTCCCGCCCAGCGTCCCCACCCTGGAACAGCTCCAGCAGCACGCCATGGACGTCATCAAGGAGATCGGCTACGGCCGCGAGGTCCAGGCCGACGTCGAGGGCTTCATCTCGCTGCGGCTGCGCTCGTTGCGCGTCGGCTCGGCCGGGCGCTTCTTCGAGGGCGGCCACCCCGCCGACATCGGCGGCCTGCTCGAACGCGACGTCGTCCTCGCGATCGAGGACGTCGCCAACGACGAGGACAAGGCGTTCCTCATGGGCACGCTGATCATCCGGATCGTCGAGCACCTGCGCATGCGGGCCAGGAAGGAGAAGTCCCCCGGCCTGCGCCACGTCATCGTGATCGAGGAGGCCCACCGGCTGCTGCGCGACCGCGGCCAGGGGCGGGCCTCCACGCACGCCGTCGAGCTTCTCGCGGGGCTGCTCGCCGAGGTCAGGGCGTACGGCGAGGGCATCGTGGTGGCCGAGCAGATCCCGACGAAGCTCGTCTCCGACGTGGTGAAGAACACCGCGCTGAAGGTCGTGCACCGGCTGCCCGCCGAGGACGACAGGAAGCTCGTCGGCGCCGCCATGAACCTCAGCGACGAGCAGTCCCGGCACGTCGTGTCGCTGCAGCCCGGCTCGGCCGCCGTGTTCGCCGACGGCATGGACCGGCCGCTGCGGGTCCGCGTGCCGCTGGGCGAGTCTCGGGAGAAGGCGGTGCCGGGTCCGCCGCCGCCCATCCGGGGCCGCCGCTCGGCCGCCTGCGGCACCCAGTGCCGCAACGGCCTGGCCTGCACGCTGATGGAGCTGCGCGAGGCCGACGTGCTCGCCGACGCGCCCGACTGGGCGTGGCTGCGCATCTGGTGCGACACGGTCGTGCTCGCCTTCGTCACCAACCGGCCGCTGCCGGGCGTTCCGCGCGCCCTGTCGGCCGCCTGGGGCGACCTTCCGGTACGCCGCCGCGAATGCCTGCTCGCCACCCTGATCGAGCGTTCGGTGCAGCGGCGCGCCTGGGCGCTGCGGAGCTGGTTCGATCCGGCGCTGCTGACGGAGAAGGCCGCCGAGACCGCGGGCCGCCTGCTCGGCGGCCTCGACAACGGCGGCGAACGGCTGGGCGCGTCGTGGGTCATCCCGCAGGTTCGCTGGCTGCACGAGGTCGACCGCCTCTTCCCGTACGGTCACCCCGCCCCGAACCTGCGCAGCCC
>NZ_SMKQ01000032.1 GCF_004348995.1 Nonomuraea terrae | reverse complement strand
GTTGGGGGCGGGTGGCTGGATGGGATGTCGGTGGTGGAGTACGGGTTGCTTGACCGCTGGGTGGGGGTCATGTGGCCGGCAGGAGGTCTCGGAGGAGGGACGTGCACAGGTTGCCGAGCACGGTGCGGGGGCCCAGCCTGGGGAGCTCGCCGCGGTTGAGAGTGGCGGTGAGTCTGGGCTGGTCGGGGAGGTTGCCGGCCGGTGGGACACCGAGTGAGGACACCACGACCTCGTCGTCGAGGACTCCGGGACGGAGGATCGCGCGGATGTCGGCGGTGTGCTTGCGCGTCTCGGAGAGGACCTGTGAGGCGGAAAGGATGCCTCGCACGTCGGCCGTCGCCACCACAAGCGTGGTTTTCGCCCTGGTCAGAGCCTCGATCGAGGCTGGGTCGAGATGGCGGGGGAGGTCGACGACCACCAGGTCGAAGCCTCGGGTGCCTGCTTCGAGGACCGAACGCATGGCTTGGGCGGGAATCGGCGCCACGTCGCCTCTGTGGAAGGACAGGACTGCCAGATCGCCGAACGCCGGGAGCGCCGCCTGGAGCGCGCTGGAGCTGACCCTGCCCTCCCTGGCCACCAGGTCGCCCCAGCGGGCTCCTGGCGCCTCCTCGTGGCCCAGCAACGCGTCTATGCCGCCGCCCAGCGGATCGGCGTCGACGAGGAGCGTACGGAGGTGGTCGGCTGAAGCCCTCAGGGCGAGACAGGCCGCCAGCACGCTCGCGCCCGCCCCACCCCGGCCGCCGATCACGCAGGTCACGGATCCGGAGCGGGGGTCGGGCTCCATGGCGTCGGCGAAGCGCTCCACGAGGTGGCGCTCGTCGCTCGGCAGGGTCACGACGGTCTGGGCGCCCACGGCCACGCACTTGCGCCAGGTGTCGGGGTCGTCGGGCTCGCGGGTGACGAGGACGACCTGCTCTCGGGCGGGTGGCGCCGCCGCGGCCACGGCGTCCGCCTGATCGGCTCCCACCGCGACGAGCGGGGCGAGGTTCCAGTACGGGCGGGCGTGCGCGGGGACGTGGGCCACGTCGAGCTGCGCGCCGGCCGCGGCGGCTATGCGGACCAGGTCGTCCAGCAGGGCGTGGTCCTCGGTGATGACCAATGGGCGATGCATGTGGGGTCGGCCTCTCCCGGCGGTGGGTGGATGTTGGTGGCCCACCTTGCCGGAGGCGGTCGCGGCGGCGGGGCGCTGGAACGGGTTCTGTGGATAACCGGTGGCGCGCTGGTCCACAGCTGTGGACGACGGGTCTTCGCCGACGCATGGCCGATGGTCCCTGTTGGCCCGCAGGCCCTGGACCAGGTCACGTCCACGGCTCGCGGGCCCCAACCCCGGTCCGCGAGTGAAGCGCCGGGCAGACGCACAGACCTGCCGCTGGATGGCGTCCGTGGCAGTAGGTCCTCGTCCTTGTGCGAACGACCTCGGCCGCGAAAGAAGGCTGGGGCACGCGATCGGCAAGCGCAAGCGAAGCACGATCTTCGACCCGGACGGCAGATCAGCATGCGGGTCCACTGCTTAGGAATCACGGCGTGCGCAACCGGATGTGGCCGGAGAAGGGCGGCGGCAGCATGAAGGCGGGTGCGCTGGACGGCGCTGTCAGCCGCGGGTCATGAAGAACGGTGAGACGCAGGCGCACAGCCTCGGTCATGGGTGGCACACAGGTTCACGGCACGCATGGGTTGTGGCAAGCAGACGTCCGTGCAGGCGTGCAGGCGTGCAGGCGGCGGCCACGACCGGCTCGCCTGGTGGACTCTCCGCCACCCGGCCCGCCCATGGCGGTGATCCGGAGGGTGCGGGCGGAGAGAATCTTGAGCGATCCGCGCCGAGGACTCGTTCGGCGGCAGGGTGCTGAACCCGAGACCGCTGGAGCGCGGTGAGCCGCAGAGGCATGGCCCTGGGATGTGGTTCGCGGGCGGCGAACGGATGTGGAGTGGCCGCTGCGTGAGGCGGGAGGCTTGCCCTGGAAAAAGGGCGACCCCCGCCGGGGGGGAGAGCGGGGGTCGCCTGCCGGTCCGGCTCCGGGGGGGTAGAGCCGGTCCCGTTTCAGAAGAAAGCTTTCATCACCTAACCGGAACCTGGCAAGGGAGTTGCAAAGCAATCCCGTGCGCGTCGCTCCAGTTTCAGGCGATACCAACGTATGCTGCCCGATCGACTCGAGTTACGTCGAGGAGCAATCTCGCTTTTTCGCCAAGTTTTTTTCGTCGACTCATAACGATCACATAAAGCTGATCACCCTCTGTGATCGGTGACCATCGCGGATCCACGACTCCTCGTTCCGGATCGCCATAACGCGCGACGGCCCGGTGCACACTCGGGTAAAGGTCTTGGCCGGAGGGGTTCCCATCAGGGCGGATCGGACGTAGAAAGTAGATACGGACTCCGGTCCGGGTGCATCAGTCGGGTACCCACGCGCGACCAGCCGCGGGAGGCGCGTCGAGACGGGCTTGACCCGGTCCGACGGATACAGGTGCACGCTTGGTAACCCGGCGTGGTGCGCAAAGCGACGGCGTCTCAGGATTGAGACGCCGTCCGCTATGTCGGGAAATATCCGTATCGCCAGCCCGTGGGAGGCTCGGGAGGGCTCGGATCACGAGCTTTGAACAGCGGCACGGCCACGGTTCATGAAAGGTCCGGGCGGTGACACGGCCCAAGATCTTGAGGGTTCGGGCAGTAGCACGGCCGAGAGTCGCCGAAAGCCACGACCTCAGCGCACGGCGCAGGATTCCAGAGAGCTTCGCTGCGAAAGGTCCTCAGCTACGGGACCGTCAAGCACGGGTCCCGAACTACCGCACCGCCGCAAGTCCCGGGCTATCGCGCCGCCACAGGTCTTGAGCTGCGGCGGCACCATGGCCGCCCGGGTCAGGGCCGCAATGGGCACCGGAACAGCCACGTCGCGAAATGCCCCCCAACGCGCCGTAGGAACCGCCGCGCCTCCGCAGGTCCCTGACTGCCGCACCGCCGCAGGTGGCAGCGCCCACACCACGAAACCCAGGGACAGCCGTACCGAGAAAGAACCTTACGAAACGCACCCCCGAAAGACACCGAACCACCGCAGGTCCCTCAACTGCCGCATCACCGCAGGTACAGGCGTCGTCCCGGTGACGAAGGCCCCGGAACGGCCGTACCGCGAGCGGGTCGTATCGCGGATGGTGCTGAACGGCCCGGCCACCGAGGCGGCGGGACTGGCACGACGCCAAGGGTTCGAAGGCCGGTAAGGGCCGGCGAAGTGGGGGTCAGCCTCGTTGCATGGCCTCGCAGATCGCCGTGGTTTCGCGTACGCCGAGGGTTACCGCGGAGGCGCAGTGTTGTATCCACTGCGCCACCCCCTCCGGGCTCCCGCTCAGGTACGCCCGCAACGCCTCCGCGTACGGCAGCTCCTGATGCCCCACCTCCACCGCCACCAGCGACTTCGGATCGAGCCCGTACTCGACCAGTGTCAACCGCCCGGCCGAGCGCGCGACGACGCCGTCGGCCGTGCCGAACGGGCGCAGTACCGCCAGCTCCGCGTGCACCACGGCGGAAAGGATGATCGCGGGCGCCTTCGCCGACTGTTCCAGCAGGTCGAACAGGCTCTCCATGCGTACGGACGTGTCGGCCGCGGCGGGCGCGGGGCCGAGGCCGAGCGGGTCGGGGGCGTCGTCGGAGTCGCGGGGACGGCCCAGCGCCGCCTCCGGGGCGAGCCCGGCCGCCGCCACGGCGTGCAGCCGGGCCAGCACCTGCCTGGGCGCCTTGCGCCAGGTCGGGCCCAGCCGTCCCATCTCGGCCGACGCGCGCAGCGCACCCTGTACGACGGGATCGTGGATCTCGTCCCTGCGCAGGGCGTCGAGGGGTACGTCCACACCCTCGATGGCGGCCGAGGCTCGGGCGCCGCGCAGGGACGACTCCGTCGAGACCGCGGGGCTGGCCCGGCGCAGGACGCGGTGACGGTACAGCCGGTCGACGGCCTGCCGGGCCTCGTCCACCGCCTCCGCGACGCCGGGGAACTGGGCGATGACGGCCAAGGGGTCACTCACGTGACCTGACCTTACCTGCGGGTAGCGGTCAAGCGGTCCCAGGGGCGTCGGGCCAGGAAACACGGTGCGGGTAGCGATCACCCCCGCGCATGGAAAGAAGTCCGGTGCGGACAGCAACCCGCCGCAGCCGCAGACGAAAGGCCCTGCACAAGCAGCGGCCGACCCGCCACCGGACGCCGGCCAAGACGTCCAGTCCGGGTAGCGGTCGATCCGCCACAGAGGCGCTCGCCAGGAGGCCGGTGCGGGTAAAGGTCAATCCGGCCGCGCCGACCAGGAAGCACAGCGTGGATGGCGGTCAATCCGCCGCTGGGCGCCGGCCGAGAAGACCAAGACGGTAGGCCGCCAACCCACCGCAGCCGACGAAGCAGCCCACCGCAGGGCACCGGCCGAGAAGACCAGCACGGGTAGCGGCCAACCCGCCGCAGGACACAGAGCGAGAAGACCAGGACGGACAAGCCACCGCAGCCGACGAAGTAGCCGGGTCCGAGTCGGCCGATCGGTCGTAGGCGCGGACGGAGAGGGCCGAGCGCCGAACATGACCCTCGGTAACACGCCGCCGTTCCGCCCCGCCGCGAGGCCTCAATGCACCCTGGGACGCTCCCCGTACCGCGAGAAAGGACCGTGGAGGGGGCCCATAAAGCGCTGGGAACCCGCCTCCTGCCCCACCCACACATTCCCCTTATTTCAGGATGACAACATTTCAATAGCGTTTGTCATGCGAAGTGATAAGACGCACCCCGCCTTCGACCCCGAGGTACAGACCTGTCTAGACCTCTTGTGTACGGAGGTCCTGAGCTGGTGAAGTGGGACACGACCTATCCAAATCTGGCCATAGAAGGAGCACGAGGTGGCCCCGGAGACCGCTGGTAACGAAACCCAGGCGCTGTCCAACCTGCTGCAGGAGAACCGCCGGTTCGAGCCGCCGGCTGACCTGGCGGCGGCCGCTAACGTGACCGCGGCCGCTTACGACGAGGCCGCCGCCGATCGCCTCGCCTTCTGGGAGCGCGCCGCCGAGCGGCTGACCTGGGCCAAGCGGTGGGACACGACGCTCGAGTGGAACCCCCCGTTCGCGAAGTGGTTCGTCGGCGGTGAGCTCAACGTCGCCTACAACTGCGTCGACCGTCACGTCGAGGAGGGGCGCGGCGACAAGGTCGCCTACTACTGGGAGGGCGAGCCCGAGGGCGACTCCCGCGTCCTCACCTACAACGACCTGAAGACCGAGGTCTCCAAGGCCGCCAACGCGCTGCAGGAGCTGGGCGTCGGCAGGGGCGACCGGGTGGCCATCTACATGCCGATGATCCCCGAGCTGCCGATCGCGATGCTGGCCTGCGCCCGCATCGGGGCGATCCACTCGGTGGTGTTCGGCGGGTTCTCGACGCAGGCGCTGAAGAGCCGGATCGAGGACGCCGACGCCAGGCTGGTGATCACCGCCGACGGCGGCTACCGCAGGGGCAAGCCCAACGCGCTCAAGCCGACCGTCGACGAGGCCGTCGCCGAGTGCCCGCAGGTGGAGCACGTCCTGGTCGTACGGCGTACCGGCGGGGACGTCACGATCGGCGAGAAGGACGTCTGGTGGCACGACGTGGTCGACCGCCAGAGCGACGAGCACACCGCGGAGCCGCACGACGCGGAAGACCCGCTCTACATCCTCTACACCAGCGGCACCACCGGTAAGCCGAAGGGCATTCTGCACACCAGGGGCGGCTACCTCACCCAGACGGCCTGGACCCACGACGCGGTCTTCGACCTCAAGCCAGAGACCGACATCTACTGGTGCACGGCCGACATCGGCTGGGTGACCGGCCACTCCTACATCGTGTACGGCCCCCTGGCCAACGGCGCGACCAGCGTCATCTACGAGGGCACCCCCGACACGCCGCACCGTGGCCGGTTCTGGGAGATCGTGCAGAAGTACAAGGTCACGCTGCTCTACACGGCGCCCACGACCATCCGGACGTTCATGAAGTGGGGCGACGACATCCCCGCCAAGTACGACATGTCCAGCCTGCGCATCCTGGGTTCCGTCGGCGAGCCGATCAACCCCGAGGCGTACGTCTGGTACCGCGAGCACATCGGCGACGACCGCTGCCCCGTCGTCGACACCTGGTGGCAGACGGAGACCGGCGCCGTCATGATCAGCCCGCTGCCCGGCGTGACCGCGGGCAAGCCGGGCGCCGCGATGCGCCCGCTGCCCGGCATCGTCGCCGACGTGGTGGACGACCAGGGCAACAGCGTCCCCAACGGGGGCGGCGGCTTCCTCGTCGTACGCGAGCCGTGGCCGGCGATGCTCCGCACGATCTGGGGCGACGACCAGCGCTACATCGACACCTACTGGAGCCGCTTCGAGGGGATGTACTTCCCCGGCGACGGCGCCAAGAAGGACGAGGACGGCGACCTGTGGCTGCTCGGCCGCGTGGACGACGTCATGCTCGTCTCCGGCCACAACATCTCCACCACGGAGGTGGAGAGCGCTCTGGTCAGCCACCCGAAGGTGGCCGAGGCGGCGGTCGTCGGCGCCACCGACCCGTTGACCGGCCAGGGCATCGTGGCGTTCGTGATCCTGCGCGGCTCGGCGGAGGAGAACGACGACATCGCCACCGACCTGCGCAACCACGTGGCCAGGACGCTCGGCCCGATCGCCAAGCCGCGCCAGATCCTCGTGGTGCCCGAGCTGCCGAAGACCCGTTCCGGCAAGATCATGCGCCGCCTGCTGCGTGACGTGGCCGAGAACCGCAGCATCGGCGACGTCACCACGCTGGCCGACAGCACGGTGATGAACCTGATCTCGGAGAAGCTCCCGTCCGCCAAGCAGGAGGACTAGACCCGACACGAGAGCGCATGCCCGGAGATTTCCGGGCATGCGCTCTCGCTGTTCGGGGAGAGGGGAACCAAGACGTTCGGGGATCACACCCGGGCGCTATCTTGTCCGATCGGGTAGTTCTGGAACGGGACCCGTGCTCGCCAGGAAACTCCCCGGCGTGTTCGGCGGAGCCTGGCCGTCATCACGGCCCGGCCTGGCGAGACTGTCGGACATCGCACCCGCCCCGGGGATCGGGCGGTGCCGGCACACGGGTACGCAGGCGTCGCCAGGGCGCTGGATGATGTTTGACACGGCCACCCGGCCCCGATAGGAGACGTTTCATGCCGCAGACTCCCGAGGAAGACTCCCTGGGCTCGCTGGTCGCCGAGGCGACCAGCCACATCTCGTCCCTGGTCCGCTCCGAGATCGAGCTGGCCAAGGCCGAGTTCAGGTTCGACGCCAAACGGGTCGGCACGGCGGCCGGGATGTTCGCCGCCGCCGCGTTCATGGCCCACCTGTGCCTGATCCTCGCCTCGTTCGCGATCGCGTACGCGCTGGCCCAGGTGATGCCCCACTGGCTGGCCTTCCTCATCGTGACGGTCATCTACCTGCTGGCCGCGGGTCTGGCGGTGTTCCTCGGGGTGCGGCGGCTGAAGGGCCTGGCCGGGATGAAGCGCACCGCCCGGTCGATCAAGGGGTTGAAGGAGATCGCCGCCCCTGACGGTGAGGTCGTGCCCGCGCGCGGCCCAGACCGCGAGCCGGTGACCCGTGATGGCGCCTGACGAGTCCGTCGTCCAGGTCGAGGGCCCTTGGACGCACCGCGCGGTGCACGCCGGCGGCACCCGCTTCCACGTCGTCGAGGCCGGCGAGGGCCCGCTGGTGCTGCTGCTGCACGGGTTCCCGCAGTTCTGGTGGACCTGGCGCCACCAGCTGACGTCCCTGGCCGGGGCCGGATACCGGGCGGTGGCGGCCGACCTGCGCGGCTACGGCGGCAGTGACAAGCCGCCGCGCGGCTACGACCTGCCCACGCTGGCCGCCGACGCGACCGGGCTGATCAGGGCGCTGGGCGAGACGTGCGCGACCGTCGTGGGGCACGACTGGGGCGGCCTGCTGGCCTGGACGATGGCCGTGCTCGACCCCAAGTGCGTCCACCGGCTGGTCGTCGTGTCGGCCCCGCATCCGCTGCGGGTGCGCAGGTCGCTGGTGGCCGACCCGTTCGGGCAGCTGAAGGCGAGCCGCCGGGCGATCGGGTTCCAGCTCCCCCTGCTGCCCGAACACCGCCTCACCCGCCACGACGCGGCCCTGGTCGGCAGGCTGCTGGACGAACGTTCCCGGCCCGGCTGGCCCGCGCCCGACGAGTCGCGCACCTACCGCGAGGCGTTCCGCATCCCTGCCGTGGCGCACTCGGCGCTGGAATACCACCGCTGGTTCGGCCGTTCTCAGCTTCGACCCGACGGCCGGCGCTACGCCAGGGCGATGCGCACACCGGTCGAGGCTCCGACCCTGCAGGTGCACGGGGCGCTCGACCCGGTGGTCCTGCC
Organism: Nonomuraea terrae; assembly: GCF_004348995.1. Taxonomy (GTDB): domain Bacteria; phylum Actinomycetota; class Actinomycetes; order Streptosporangiales; family Streptosporangiaceae; genus Nonomuraea; species Nonomuraea terrae. Next base: position 47,920 of record NZ_SMKQ01000032.1, on the reverse strand, counting down.
GCGCACGGCTATCGGTTCGAGCCGTCATGTGGCGGCCCCGTACCGGTGGAGGCTGATGGAGGGGGCCGGCCACTTCCCGCACGAGGAGGTTGCCGACGTGTTCGACACCGAGCTGCTCGGCTGGCTGAACGATCCGGAGCCCGACCGATGAGAGACCGCGACCCCGAGGGCAGGCCGCGCAACGCCCGGCCCCGCGACACCTTCGGCCGCCCGCTCCCGTACGGCTCCCCCGGCGTCGCCCGCGTCCCCGACGACTACGCGCCGACCACCGAGCAGGCTCTCGCCGACGGCCGCCGGTTCCTCGGCGATGGCCTGCCCTTCAACGCCCACGAGGTGTTCGAGGGCCGCTGGAAATGCGCCCCCGACGACGAGCGCGAGCTGTGGCAGGGTCTCGCGCAGATCTGCGTCGGCCTGACCCACCTGCAGCGCGGCAACGGGCGCGGGGCCGTGACCCTCTTCAGCCGCGGCGCCGCCAAGGCCCAGTCGTACGGCGGAGCATACGACGCCGTCGGCAAGGCGGCCTCGACGCTCACCCAGGACACCGATCCCGGCGAGGCCATCGCCCTGATCCTGGCCAAGCTTCCCGGTTAGCTCAGCGCCGACCGGCCCGCGATCAGCGCCCGGGTGGCGGCTTCGGCCCGCGCCACCGCCAGCTCCACGGCGTCGTCTCCCGCTCCGAGCATGCCCAGGTTGAGCAGCCCGGCGTACCCGTGCGCGACGGCGGCCACGGCGGACCCCAGCAACTCGGCGGCCACCGGGTCGCCGCCCGCCAGGGCGGTCGCGGCCGTCTGGAAGACCCCCTTCACCGGCTGGGTGGCGCGCTCGAACTCCGGCTCGCCCGCCGGCATCAGCGTGCCGAACAGTGCCTCGAACAACGCCCGGCGCCGGGCGGCGAAGCGGACGTATCCCCTGGCCACCGCCACCAGCCGGGCCTCGTGGGAGTCGCCGCCGATCTCGGCCGAGACGGCCGTGGCGAGCAGCTCGCCCGCGCGTACGCCGACCGCGAGCAGCAGCTCGTCGCGGTCGGCGAAGTGGCGGTAGGGGGCGCTGACGGCGACCCCGAGCCGCCTGCTCGCCTCCGCCAGCGAGAAGCCCTGCACCCCCTGCTCGGCGATCAGCTCCATCGCGGTGTCGATGAGCGCGGCCCGCAGGTCGCCGTGGTGGTAGCGGTCGCGTCTGGTGGTCCGGGGCACGGCCTCAGGTTAGCGTGACAGCTCGTCGAGCTTTCCGGCCTCCGCCTCGGTGAGCGTGAAGCCCATCGCGCCCGCCGCCTCGGCCGCCTGGCGGGGCTTGGAGGCGCCGGGGATGGCCACGACCGTGTCGCCGTAGCGGGTGACGACCCAGTTGAGCGCCACCTGCCCGACCGTGACGCCGTAGCCGGAGGCGATCCGCCGCATGGCGTCGATCAGCGGCGCCGTGCGCGCGAGGCCGCGCGCGCTCAGGTCGCGGCGGCCGAAGACCCTGCGCATCACCGGCGCCGTACGGGCGAGCTTGGGGTCGTCGTGGTAGCGCCCGGTGAGCAGCCCGCCGTCGAGCGGCGAGTACGCGATCAGCGTGACGCCCAGCCGGCGGGCGGTCTCCAGGACGCCGTCGCGCTCGATGTCGCGGTGCAGCAGGCTGATCCTGACCTGATTGGCGGCCAGCGCGACGCCCTCGGCGGCGAGCACCCGGTGGGCGAGCAGCATCTGGCGGGCGGAGAAGTTGCTCACCCCGACCGCCCTGACCTTGCCCGCCCTGGCCAGCGCGGCCATGGCCCGCAGCTGGGCGGTCAGGCTCGACAGCGAGCCCGTCGGCATGTGGATCTGGTGCAGGTCGACGGGGTAGCCGCCGAGGTGGGCGAGGCGGTCGCCGATGGTGCGGGTGATGCTGGCGGCCGTGCGCCCCAGCGGGGCCCACTTGGTGGCGACGGCGACCTGGCCCGGCGCGACGCCGCACTTCTTGAGCGCGGCGGCCAGGACTTCCTCCGAGTTGCCCGCGCCGTACATCTCGGCGGTGTCGAACCAGGTGACGCCGCCGTCGAGCGCGGCCCGCACCACCGCGGCGGCGTCCTCGTCGATGGGCCTGATCATCAGCCGTGCCACGTTCCTGGTGCCGGAGAACTGCATGCATCCCAGCCCGACGGGGCTGATCTCGATGTCGGTGGTGCCGAGTCTGCGCGCCTTCATGGCCACTCCTCCATGTGATGACCTATCACATTGTGAGAAGCTATCACATTGAAGCGAGCGAAACGAGGCTCGTCGCTCTGGGGAGCCGTCAGTCGCAGTCCTGCGTGCTGGCCGGCGTGGTGTCGTTGCGGCCCGCGGCGGCGTCGGGGGCGACCTCGTCGGCCGTCAGGACGTAGCCGGTCTGCTCCTCGTTGATCGCGGCGGCGAAGATCACGCCGTAGACCCGGCCGTCGACGGTGAGCAGCGGGCCGCCGGAGTTGCCGGGCAGCACCTCGCCGCGGATCGCGTAGACCTCGCGCCGGACGGTGTTCGCGCGGTAGATGTCGGGGCCCTCGGCGGTGAGCTGGCCGCCGATGCGGGCGGGCGCGGCAGTGAACCCCCGGCCCTTGGGGAAGCCGGCCACGATCGCGTTGTCACCGCGCTCGGCCTCGTCGTCGAACGGCAACTGCGGCAGGTCGAGCCCAGGCACGTACAGGACGGCGATGTCGCGCCGCGGATTGTAGCGCACCACCACGGCCGAGTGGCGGGTGTTGGTGGAGTCGATGACCTGCAGGTCGCGGTTGACGCCCGCGACCACGTGGGCGTTGGTCATGATGCGGCCGGGCGCGTAGACGAAGCCGGTGCCCTCGATGTGCTTGTTGCAGCTGTCGGCGTTGCCCTGCACCTTGACGATGCCGCGCCGGGCGCGGGCCAGCTTGGCCCCCTGCAGCACGCTCTGGTCGGGCGGCGGCACGTCGATGAGGTGACCGGCCCCGATCGCGTCGAAGACCGGCGGGAACTCCGAGCGGTCGATGAACTTCTTGAACGGCTGCTGCCAGTTGCGGGCGGCCTGCGGCAGGGCCTCGTCGACCGTCGTGAGCAGCGCGGAGTTCTTCACCTGGTCGACGAGCGGGGTGAAGGTGCTGGAGACGACCAGCGAGCCGATCAGCCACGCGATCACCAGCACCGACAGCGCGCTGGCGAACGTGCCGCCGATCGCGTCGGCCACCTTGGCCGGCTCCCACGTGACGTGGCTGCGCACCACCGCCCCGAGCGTCGAGGAGGCGAACTGGCCGACCGTCGCGGACAGGAAGACGATCACGATGGCGAGCAGCGCCTGGGGTGTGTCGCCCTCGACGACGGCGTTCGTGATCGGGGGCGCGATGAACACCCCCAGCACGGCCCCGCCGACGAACCCCACGAAGCTCATCACCCCGATGATGAAGCCCTGCCGATATCCGGAGATGCCGAAGGCGATCACCAGGGCGATCAGAATGAGGTCAAGCAGATCACCGCGCACGCTTCAAAGGTAGCCAGCGATAGAGTCAAGCGTGCACGTCTTCGATCAGGACGGCGTCACCCGCCTGACTATCTTGGGCGGTATGCCGGGGGCCGAGGGAACAGTGCGCGAACTCATCCGGGCGGCTCTGAGCGACACCGACCCCGACGGGCCGCTGCGCTGGCACGTGATCTCCATGCTGCGCCAGCGCGGCGATCTCGAGTCGTTCATCGAGGCCCGCCGGCTCTGCGCCGCAGAAACCGTCGCGGAGCGGCTGCTCGGCGTCGACATCATGGGCATGCTCCACGCCTTCTCCGACCGTACGCTGCCGGTGCTGCGCTACCTGGCCGCCAGCGAGGACGACGCGATGGTGCTCTACTCGGTGCTGATCGCGTTCGGCCACCTGGCCGACCCGCGCTCGCTGCCGTCGGTGATCGACCTGGCCGGCCACGACGACCCCAGAGTCCGGTACGGCGCCGCGTACGCGTTGCAGCACGTGCTGGGCGATCCGCCCGACCGGGCGGGCCTGGAGACGCTGCGCGCGCTGGCGGCCGACGCCGACGCCGACGTGGCGGGCTGGGCCTCGCTCGGCGTGGCGCTGTGGGCCGCCCGCTAGGAGCGGGAGGCCAGCCCGAGTATGTCGGGCGGCAACTGCTCGACCCTGGCGGTGTCCCACGGGCGTTCCAGCCCGGCCGCGCGCAGCACCGAGTCGAGCACCATCGCCGTGAACCCCCACACCACCATCCCGCGCACCCGGAACGCCGGGCCCGCCATGCCGCTCGGGTGGCGCAGCATGATGCGGTTGCCGGGATCGACCAGCTCGGCAATCGGCACCCGCTCGACGGAGTCGACCTCGTCGGGCGAGGCCGCGTGCACCGCCGACGGGACGCGCCACCAGGCCACCACGGGCGTGACGCGGTTGTCGCTGTGGTTGAGGTAGAGCTCCGGCATCGTGCAGAGGACGTGGACGCCGGTCGGATCGACCCCGGTCTCCTCCTCCGCCTCGCGCAGCGCGGCGCCGACCGGCCCGCCGTCGCCGGGATCGACGCCGCCTCCCGGGAAGGCCGGCTGCCCCGGGTGGCGACGTCCGCGCGTGCTGCGCTGGATCAGCAGCACGTCAGGCCCTAACGGGCCCTCGCCGAACAACATCAGCACCGCCGCCTCCCTGCCGCCGTCGGCGGGGGGAAGCAGGTAGCGGGGGACCTTGGCCTGTTGCGCCTGCGCCGCCAGACGTTCGAGCCAGTCGGGCACTTGGGTCACGAAACCTCCAACACGACGAGTGCTCGATCACTTCCCGGCATCAGGAGAAGGGCCCGGACCTGACGAGCTTGGCGGCCTGCCCGGGGTCGGTCGGGCCGGCGCCGTACGAGGGGCACAGGGCGGCCAGCGGGCACACGCCGCACGCGGGCCTGCGGGCGTGGCAGATGCGGCGGCCGTGCCAGATGACCCGATGGGAGAAGATCGTCCACTCGCGCCGGGGCAGCAGCTCCCCCACGACGTGCTCGATCTTGACGGGGTCGGTCTCCTCGGTCCAGCCGAAACGGCGTACGAGGCGCTGGAAGTGGGTGTCGACGGTCAGGCCGGGGACGTCGAAGGCGTTGCCCAGCACCACGTTGGCCGTCTTGCGGCCCACGCCGGGCAGGCTGACCAGGTCTTTCAGCTTGCCTGGCACCTCGCCGCCGTAGCGCTCGCAGATCGCCTGCGCCATGCCGATGATGCTGTTGGTCTTCGCGCGGAAGAAGCCGGTCGAGCGGATGATCTCTTCCATCTCGGACCGGTCGGCGCTCGCGTAGTCCTCGACCGTCGGATATTTCGCGAACAGGATCGGGGTCACCATGTTGACCCGTTTGTCGGTGCACTGGGCCGAGAGGATGGTCGCGACCAGCAGCTCCAGCGGGTTGCCGAAGTCGAGCTCGCAATGGGCGTCCGGGTAGGTCTCCGCGAGGACGCGGTTCATCTTGCGGGCCCGTCGCACCAGTGCGAGCCGGGTCTCCTGCCGGCCCCCCGCCGCTTTCGTCGCCATGCCGCCAGCGTAGAAGCTTCCGCGAACGGTTGAACCCTGGACGGCCTGGTCCGCGTACAACCTGACACCACCGAAGGGGGTTGTCATGGGAAGTTCGACGCTGGCGGAGTTCGTCCGGGTGGGCGGACCGCTGCGCGGCCCGGCGCTGCACCGGGTGGCCGTGCGGTGCGCGGCGGCCATGGTCCACACGACCTCGGGGGTACGGCTCCGCCCCGACGAGGTGGCGCTCGGGCCCGGCGGCCAGGTGCTCGTCGGCTGCGCGTCCGCCGGTGAGCCCGCGGACGACGTACGGGCCTGGGCCGATCTGGTGGTCTTCGCGGCCACGGGCGCCGCGGACGGCGACGTGCGGGTGCTGCCGCCCGTGCTGCGGATCGCCGTGGAGCGCTGCCGCCACCCCGGCGCCGCGTCCCGTCCGAGGGCCGCTGACCTGGTGCGCGTCCTGCTCGGCCGGTCGGTCGCGGCGGCGATGGCCTCGGTGGACGACCTGCTGTCCCGCGCGGGCTGAGCTTCCAGGGGACCGCGGACGGAACAAACCGCCGCATCAGGTACCTTTCCCCATGGACTTCACGCACCTCAGCGTGCCTGGACAAGACCAGACCACTCCGGCATTCCCATAATCTGTTTGTGTGCCGCCCGGAGTGGGGTGAGTCACAATGGGCAGCAGAGGAGGCAGAGTGAACACCGAAGACGTGCTGGGCAAGGCCCCCCTGTTCGCCGCGCTCGACCGCGAGAGCGCCGCGGCGCTGCGGACGAGCATCACCGAGGTCCAGCTGTCCAAGGGGCAGACGCTCTTCCACGAGAACGAGACGGGCGACCGCCTCTACGTCGTGCTGGAGGGCAAGATCAAGCTGTCCCGCACCTCCCCCGACGGGCGCGAGAACCTCCTCAGCGTGCTCGGGCCGAGCGAGATGTTCGGCGAGCTGTCGCTGTTCGACCCGCGACCGCGTACGGCGACGGCCACGGCCCTGACCGAGGTGCGCCTGGCCGGGCTCGGCCACGACGACCTGCGGCCGTGGCTCACCGGCCGCCCCGAGGTCGCACTCCACCTGCTGCGCGCGCTCGCCCAGCGCCTGCGCCGCACCAACGACGTGCTGGCCGACCTGGTGTTCACCGACGTGCCCGGCCGGGTCGCCAAGCAGCTGCTCGACCTCGCCGAGCGCTTCGGCACCAAGACCGACGACGGCCTGCGGGTCCACCACGACCTCACCCAGGAGGAGCTGGCGCAGCTCGTCGGCGCCTCCCGCGAGACGGTCAACAAGGCGCTGGCCGACTTCGCCCAGCGCGGCTGGCTGCGCATCGAGGCCAAGGCCGTGGTCATCCTCGACATCGACCGGCTCTACAACCGGTCCAGGTAGTCGAGCTGGGCCGCCACCGACATCTCGGCGGCCGGCCAGAGCGAGCGGTCGACGTCGGCGTACACCATCTTGACGATCTCGCGCGGCGTGCGCGCGCCCTTGGCGCGGGCGGCCCTGATCTGGTCGAGGCGCTCGCGCCGGTGGGCGATGTAGCCGTCGAGCGCGCCGATCGGGTCGGGCAGCACCGGGCCGTGTCCTGGCAGCAGCGCCCGCGCCTCCAGGCTCTCCGCCGCCGCCCTGAGCCGGTCGAGGCTGCGCAGGTAGTCGGCCAGGCCGCCGTCGCGGGCGACGATCGTGGTACCCCTGCCGAGCACGGTGTCGCCGGTCAGCATCGCCCGGTCCTGCGGGATCCAGAAGCACAACGAGTCGAACGAGTGGCCCGGCGTCGCGTACACGTGCAGCTCCAGGCCGCCCGCGCTCACCACGTCGCCGTCGCCCAGCCCCTCGCCGCCCAGCCGGTGGCGCGGGTCGAGAGCGCGGACGGGCGCCTTCACCAGCTCGGCGAAACGCCGGGCGCCGCCGCTGTGGTCGATGTGGCCGTGGGTGAGCAGGACCTCGGTGACGCGGCGCTCACCGAGATGGTCGCGTACGCGCAGCAGGTGAGACTCGTCGTCGGGCCCCGGATCGACCACGACGACCTCGTCACCGGCGCCGATCACCCACGTGTTGGTGCCGTCGAGGGTCATCACGGAGGGGTTCGGCGCGAGCAGGTTCTCGGCGTGGTCGGTACGCGACCCGTCCGGCGTGCCGACGGGGATGTACAGGCCGCTCATGCCGTCACCAGCCGCATCTCGCCCTCGATCTCCACCGCGCGCGGCATGATCGTGACGATCTCGCGCGGTGCGGCCAGGACCCCGCCCACGCCGTCGTACTGCGACAGCTCGCTCAGCGTGCGGTGGGTCGGCGGCATGAGGAAGATCTCCCCCCGGCGGGCCAGCCCCAGCGCCTCGGCCGGGCGCTGCCAGACCACCCGGTCGGCCTCCCCGCCCACGTCGCGGGTGCGCTGGCCCTCGGGCAGCACGGCGACGAAGAAGCGCGTGTCGAAGCGCCTGGTCTCGATCTCCGGCGTGATCCAGTGCGCCCAGGGCTTGAGCAGGTCGGCGCGGAGCACGAGCCCGCGCCTGGCCAGGAAGTCGGCGAAGGCGAGGCTCCGGTCGATCAGCGCCAGCCGGTCGGCCTCCCAGTCGTCGCCCGTCGTGTCGGCCACCACCGAGTCGGGCCCCGGCCCGGCCAGCAGCACGCCGGACTCCTCGAACGTCTCGCGTACGGCCGCGCACACCAGGCCCCGGGCGAGCCGCTCATCGGTGTTGAAGGCCGCGCCCCACTCCGCGGGCGACGGCCCGGCCCAGGCGACCGCCTGGTCGGCGTCGCGCACGTCGACAGAGCCGCCGGGGAAGACGTACGCGCCCGCGGCGAAGGCCATCGTGGACTTGCGCCGGAGCAAATAGACCTGAGGGCCCGGGCGCAACAGCACCACCGTGGCGGCGTTGCGCGCGGGCACCGGCTGGACGCGTCCGGCGAGGACGTCCCGGGCCCGCGCGGCGAGCTCGGCTGGAAGTGGCAGACCAGTCACATGACCTCCTCTAGAACATCACTCGGTCATGGTGACATATGCCCGTTCAGTCGACTTCGGCGATCAGTTCCACTTCGACGGGCGCGTCCAGCGGCAGGGAGGCCACACCCACGGCGCTGCGCGCGTGCTTGCCCACCACGTCGCCCAGCGCCTGGACGAGCAACTCGCTGGCGCCGTTGCCGACCTTCGGCTGGTCGGTGAAGGCGGGGTCGCCGGCCACGAACACCACGACCTTGACGACGCGCACGACCCTCGCCAGATCGCCGACCTCGGCCTTGACCGCGGCCAGCGCGTTGAGCGCGCAGACGCGGGCCAGCTCGGCGCCCTGCTCGGTGGTCACCTCGGCGCCCAGCTTGCCGGTCAGCGCCAGCTTGCCCTCCACCATGGGCAGCTGGCCCGAGGTGTAGACGAGGTCGCCGGTGCGCACGGCCGGCACGTAGGCCGCCAGCGGGGCCACCACCTCGGGCAGCGTCAGGCCGAGCTCCGTGAGCCTCTCTTCAGGGGTGGTGGTCACTGCTTCTCCCGCTTGAAGTAGGCGACGAGCTGCTCGGGCGTGGCGCCCTGCACGATCTGCACGAGCTCCCAGCCGTCTGCGCCGAAGTTGTCCAGGATCATCTTCGTGTTGTGGATCAGCAGCGGGGCGGTGAGGTACTCCCATTTCTTCATGGGGATCACGATAGGCGCTGAGACCCGCAGCCTGTGCTGCACCGCTGAACGCGCCGCACCATAGGCGCTGAACCCGCAGCCTGTCGGCCGCCGCCATGCGTGGCGCATCAGAGTGTGAGCAATCTCAATGGGTGGTCGTCGGCTTTCGGCAAGTGACGCTTCGGTAGCCTCGAAGCGTGGACTCTCCGGACACGGATTGGGCCGACGTACGACTGCACGTCGTCACCGGCAAGGGCGGCACCGGCAAGACGACGGTCGCCGCCGCCCTGGCCCTTGCGCTGGCCTCGGGCGGCCGCAAGGTGCTGCTGGTGGAGGTGGAAGGCCGGCAGGGCATCGCGCAGATCTTCGACCTGCCGCCGCTGCCGTACGAAGAGCGCAAGATCGCGGTGGCCCCGTCGGGCGGTGACGTGTACGCGCTGGCCATCGATCCCGAGGAGGCCATGCTCGAGTACATGGAGATGTTCTACGGGATGCGCCGCGCGGGTCGCGCGCTGACCAAGATGGGCGTCGTCGACTTCGCCACCACCGTCGCGCCCGGCTTCCGCGACGTGCTCGTCACCGGCAAGACGACTGAGGCCGTACGCCGGCGCGGCAGGAACGGCCGCAGGGTCTACGACGCGGTCGTCCTCGACGCCCCGCCCACGGGCCGCATCACCCGTTTCCTGAACGTCACCAAGGAAGTGGCGGGCCTGGCCAAGGTCGGCCCGATCAAGAACCACTCCGACCTGGTCAGCGGCGTCGTGAAATCGCCGGAGACCGCCGTGCACTTCGTCACCCTGCTGGAGGAGATGCCGGTGCAGGAGACGCTCGACGGCGTCACCGAATTGCGCGCTGCCGGTCTTCCCGCCGGTGGCATATTCATCAACATGGTGCGCGAATCCCTCCTTCCCCAGGCCGCACTTGACTCGGCTGTCAAAGGCCGGCTCGACGTCGCGGAGCTCACTCTCGGCCTCAAGGCGGCAGGAGTGATCGACGGCGCCCAGGCCACTTCAATGGCCGAGGCGCTCGCCGAAGAGATCGTGGAACACGCCCGCCGCACCCGCCTCGAAAGCACCGAACGCGAATCGCTGGCCGAAGCGGGCCTGACGACGTACGAGCTGCCGTTGCTGGCCGACGGCGTCGACCTGGCCGGCCTGTACGAGCTGGCCGAGTCCATGCGCACCCAGGGAGCAGCGTGAAGAAGCCCGCCGTACTCGACATCGACGCGATCCTCGACGATCGGGGCACCCGCATCATCGTGTGCTGCGGCTCCGGCGGCGTCGGCAAGACCACGACCGCCGCGGCGCTCGGCCTGCGGGCCGCCGAGCGCGGCCGGTGCGCGGTCGTGCTGACCGTCGACCCGGCGCGGCGCCTGGCCCAGTCGATGGGCCTGACGGAGCTCGACAACACCCCGCGCCTGGTCGGCTCGCCCGACGGCGACGGCCGACTCTACGCGATGATGCTCGACATGAAGCGCACGTTCGACGAGATCATCGAGGCGCACGCCGACCCGGAGCGGGCCCGGCAGATCCTGTCGAACCCCTTCTACCAGTCCCTTTCGTCGAGCTTCTCCGGCACGCAGGAGTACATGGCCATGGAGAAGCTCGGCCAGCTGCGCCGCTCCGACGAGTGGGACCTGATCATCGTGGACACGCCGCCCTCGCGCTCGGCGCTCGACTTCCTCGACGCTCCCGAGCGGCTCGGACGCTTCCTCGACGGCAGGTTCATCAGGCTGCTGACCGCCCCGGCCAAGGCCGGTGGGCGCAGCGCGTTCCGGCTGCTCAACGCCGGGTTCGGGTTGATGGCCGGGGCGATGACGAAGCTGCTCGGCGCGCAGGTCATCAAGGACCTGCAGACGTTCGTGTCCGCGCTCGACGCGGTGTTCGGCGGGTTCCGGCAGCGGGCCGAGGCGACGTACCGGCTGCTGCAGGCGCCCGGCACGGCCTTCCTCGTGGTGGCCGCGCCCGAGCGGGACGCGATGCGCGAGGCGTCCTACTTCGTGGAACGCCTGGCCGAGGAGCGTATGCCGTTGGCCGGCCTGGTGGTCAACCGCGTGCACACCTCTCCGGCCTCGGCGCTGTCGGCCGCCCGCAGCGCCGCCGCCGCGGAAGACCTGGAATCGAGGGGCGAGCACGAGCTCACCGCCGCCGTGCTGCGGCTGCACGCCGGGCGGATGCAGCTCGCGGCCCGTGAGAGCCGCGAACAGGAGCATTTCGTCTCGGCCCACCCCACGGTGCCCGTGGTGCAGGTCCGCGCCATGTCCGAGGACGTCCACGATCTGGCGGGGCTGCGCCGGATCGGGAACCTGCTGGCGACCGCATAGAGGTACGGCCGGCGGGCGGCGCCGGCCGTACGCGGTCGCCGATCCGGGATCAGCCCGCGATCAGCTCGTTGGTCCGTTCGTACTCTTCCTTGGCCGACTCGAGCAGGTCGCGCCACGAGTCCACGTCGGGCCGTCTGCGCAGCAGCGCACGCCTTTCGCGTTCGGTCATACCGCCCCACACCCCGAACTCGATGCGGTTGTCCAGCGCATCGGCGAGGCACTCGGTACGGACCGGGCAACCCCGGCAGATGAGTTTCGCTCTGTTCTGCGCGGCGCCCTGCACGAACAGGGCATCCGGATCCGCACCCTTGCAGGCGGCACGGGAGGTCCAATCCGTGATCCACATTTTTCGACCCCACTCCCCTTAGGTGGTCAGTCGTCATTTGGGGCCGACGGGCGCGGGCGCCGAGCCTCCGTATTCAGTTGCCGCAGGGAGAACGTACGCAACCGACCCTTCGGGCCGACAGACCCCAGAGGACCAATTTCTCGCGGCAGTCTTGACCGGGAATGACTAGTCACCCCCGCCAGTCAAGGCGAAATGGTGTCGTGCTACCGATTAGGTCAGTCTTTCGACGTACCCTTAGGGGTGTGCAAGCCCAGGGCAAAGACCGCTCCAACCCGGTACTCAACATCCTGCGCCTGATCACCGCGGGAGCAGCGGCCGGCGTGCTCACCGCCGCCGTGGCGCTGCCCGCGATCGGTGGAGCGGGGATCTCCACGAAGAGCGCCGTCGAAGGGCTCAACCTCAAGCCCGAGGAGCTGGAGGAGCCTCCGCTGTCGGAGGTCACCCGGCTCTACGACGCCAACGGCGACCAGATCGGCCAGTTCTACTTCGAGAACCGGCAGTCGGTCACGCTGGACAAGGTCGCCCCCATCATGCGCACAGCCCTGATCGCCATCGAGGACTACCGTTTCTACCAGCACGGGCCCATCGATGTGGAAGGAACGGCAAGAGCGCTCGTCAAGAATCTGACGAGCGGCGGCGTCACGCAGGGCGGTTCCTCGATCACCCAGCAGTACGTCAAGCAGGTCCTGCTCAACAAGGCCAAGACGCCGGAGGAGCAGGCCGCGGCGATCGCGCCCACGGTCTCGCGCAAGCTGTCGGAGCTGCGCCACGCCATGGCGGTCGAGAAGAAGTACACCAAGGACCAGATCCTCGAGAAATATCTGAACATCGCCTACTTCGGCGCGGGCGCGCACGGCATCCAGGCGGCGGCCAAGCGCTTCTTCGACAAGCCGGCCTCCGAGCTCAACCTCGTCGAGGCCGCCACGCTCGCCGGCGCCGTCCAGAACCCCGCCCGCACCGACCCCAACGTCGGCCCTGACTCGCGTGAGCGGCTGCTGGAGCGACGCAACGTCGTGCTCGACCGCATGGCCGAGCTCAAGATGATCAAGCCGCAGGAGGCGGCCGAAGCCAAGACGAAGAAGCTCGGCTTCAAGGACATCGAGGCTCCCGGCGGGTGCGAGGAGAGCGAATATCCGTACTTCTGCCTCTACGTCCAGTACGAGATCCTCAACAACGAGGACTTCGGCAAGAACCAGGAGGAGCGCAGGGAGCTCCTGGAGCGGGGCGGTCTGAGGATCAAGACCACGATCGAGCCCAAGATGCAGGCCGCCGCCGAGCAGGCGATCAGGAAGTACGTCAGCGCCAAGGACAAGCCCGTGGCCTCGCAGGCCATGGTCGTTCCCGGCACCGGTGAGATCAAGGCCATGGCCGCCTCCCGGAAGTACGGCCGGAGCAAGAGCAAGAACGAGATGAGCTACAACATCGTGGCCGACGGCGCGCACGGCGGCGGCCGCGGGTTCCAGCAGGGCTCGACGGCCAAGGTGTACACACTGGCCGCCGCGCTCGAAGAGGGCTTGAAGTACGGCGACGGCTTCCCCTCCCCCGCTGGTTACAAGGCCAGCGGCTACAGCGCGTTCAAGAACTGCAAGGGCCAGAACGTCGGCGACCCGTCCCACACCGTGCGCAACTCCAGCGAGGGCGGCGGCGGCTTCAAGACGCTCGAGACCGGCACCTGGGGCTCGGTAAACACCTTCTTCGTCAAGCTGCAGGAGGAGGTCGGGCTCTGCGACGTCGTCAAGATGGCCAAGAAGCTCGGCGTCAAGCGGGCCGACGGGCAGAAGCTGTCGGAGGTCGAGACCTTCACGCTCGGCGTCAACGAGGTCGACCCCGTCACGATCGCCAGCTCATACGCGGTATTCGCCGCCCGCGGTGAATACTGCAAGCCGCTGGCCATCACCGAGATCACCGACCGCTACGGCAAGGTCAAGCAGTACAAGCCGAAGTGCTCCCAGGTGCTGGACGAGAAGGTCGCCGACGCCGTCAACGGCATCCTGTCCGGGGTGTTCACCAAGGGCACCATGACCGAGGTCGGCGGGATCGGGCGTGACGCGGCCGGCAAGACCGGCACGACCGACAACTACATGTCCGCCTGGTTCGCCGGTTACACGCCGAACCTGGCGTCGGCCGTGAGCCTGGGCGACCCGCGCGGCACCTCGGCCCACAAGCTGATCGGGGTCACGATCGGCGGGCGGTACTACTCGTACGTGTACGGGGCGTCGATCTCGGGGCGCATCTGGAAGGACTCCATGCTGGACGCCCTCAAGGGGGTCGAGCCGACGGACTTCACGCCGGTCGACCGGTCGCGCTTCGGCGGCTGCACCGACAACTGCGCGCCCAAGCCGCCCAAGGAGCGGCGCGACGACGGGCCGCGCGATCCGTTCGACTGGTTCGACCGCGACGACGACGGCGGCGGCGACGACCGGGGCGACTGGGGCGATTGGGGCAACGGGCGCGGTGGCGATGGCCCGGGCAACGGCCGCGGCAACGGTCGCGGGGCCGGTGACGCCGGCCCCGCCGGCAACGACGACTGACCCTCCAGGGGCCTCTGCGGGCCTGCGGGCGCTTGTGGGCCTTCCGGGAGTCCGGTGGACCGGCCGGGCCCTCTCCCGCGCCTTCGCGGCCCGGAGACGGGCCCGTGAAGCGCTGAGGCCCCCGCCCACCAGGTGCGGAGGCCTCGGAGGCCCGGATCGGCGGAACCCGCACAGAGACCCGCCCGATCACGGCCCGCCGGTCAAAGCTGCGGCGTGAGCCGGGGAGGCGGCCGGTCGGTGTTACTTGGCCGCGAGGCGGGCGCGTACGGCGGCGGCGACGCGGCCACCCTCGGCGCGACCGGCGACCTTCGGGTTGACGGCCTTCATGACCTGACCCATGGCCTGCGGGCCCGAGGCCCCGGTCTCGGCGATGGCGGCGTCGACCAGCACGGCCAGCTCCTCGTCGGACAGCTGCGCCGGCAGGTACTCCTCCAGCACCTTCTGCTCGTCGAGCTCGGCCTGCGCCTGCTCGGCGCGCCCCGCGTTGCCGAACGCCTCCGCCGCCTCGCGCCGCTTCTTGGCCTCCTTGGTGAGGACCTTGATGACCTCGTCGTCGGTCAGCTCCCTGGCCTCCTTGCCGGCGACCTCTTCGACGTTCACCGCGGCCAGTGCCATCCGGATGGTCCGGAGGCGTACCTCGTCCCGGCTCTTCAGCGAGGCCGTCAGATCGGCCTTCAGCTTGTCCTTCAATGCGCTCATGCGGTCCATCTTGCCGCCTGTGCGGACCGCCACGGTCGTCTCCCGCCCGATGTCGGGCATCATGAAGGGGTGAGGAAAGCCGTCGCAGTGCCCCTGTCCGTGTTCGGCCTCGGCCTGGCCGGGCTGACCTACGCCTCCGTGGTGGAGCGCAACTGGTTCCGCCTGCGCCGCTTCGACGTACCCGTGCTGGAGCGCGGGCAGCGTCCCGTGCGCATCCTCCACCTGTCCGACCTGCATCTGACGCCGGGCCGTTCGATGCTGATCAACTGGGTGCGTTCCCTGGGCTCCCTGGAGCCCGACTTGGTGGTCAACACCGGCGACTCGATCGCCCACCCGGACGCCGTCCCGTCGCTCCTGCACGCCCTGGAGCCCTTGCTGTCGCGTCCCGGCCTGTTCGTGTACGGCTCCAACGACCTCTACGCCCCCAAGCCGAAGAACCCGGCCCGCTACCTGTGGCGTACGTCCAAGAACGAGCGCCGCCAGCACGTGCCGTCCCTGCCGTGGGAGGAGCTCGGGGCGGGCATGGCGGCCGAGGGCTGGCTCGACATGAACAACACCACCGCCCGCATCAAGGTGGGCGACCTCGACGTCGCCGTGGCGGGCATCCACGACTCCCACATCTCCCGTGACCGCTACGACCTCGTGGCGGGCCCGGCGCCCTCCGACGCCGACCTGCGGCTGGGCGTCATGCACTC
The DNA here is from genome assembly GCF_004348995.1 of Nonomuraea terrae. Lineage (GTDB taxonomy): Bacteria > Actinomycetota > Actinomycetes > Streptosporangiales > Streptosporangiaceae > Nonomuraea > Nonomuraea terrae. The sequence continues at coordinate 32,307 of NZ_SMKQ01000032.1, read as the reverse complement.
GCCCGAGCCGCGCAACATGTCCCTCTTCGCGGCCGACGGCTACGAGCTCCTGCTCGCCGGCCACACCCACGGCGGCCAGCTCTGCGTCCCCTTCTACGGCGCCCTGGTGACCAACTGCGGCATCGACCGGGCCAGGGTGAAGGGCCTGAGCCGCCACGACGGCGCCTGGCTGCACGTCTCGGCCGGCCTCGGCACCTCCCCGTACGCCCCGGCCCGCTTCGCCTGCTTCCCGGAGGCGACTTTGCTGACCCTGGTTCCCCGGCGCTGAAGGCGGTCACAACCATCCCGGAAGTGGGCTAGACTTCTTCAAGCACGCACACGACGGGCGTGCGCCGGGGTGTAGCGCAGCTTGGCAGCGCGCTTCGTTCGGGACGAAGAGGTCGTGGGTTCAAATCCCGCCACCCCGACACTGTAGTTGCAGGTCAAGGGCCTGATCGCTGGCGACAGCGGTCAAGCCCTTGATCGTTCGTTAGCGTGGCGTTAGTGGTTTGAACCCGATCATGTGACTACCGCTAACCCCAGACGGCACTAGAAAGCACCTGATCTCGTGTCCGATTGAACGTGGCTTCCACCAGGCGCTGCTGGCTGGCATCGCGACCCAGTCCTTGATCGACACGCACGTCCCCCTAGCCTAGCGACGGTCCTGCCGTCGATCTCTGGCTGAATAGGCCCGTGCCAGCCAACGGGCGCCTTGCTAGGCGAGCATGTGAGCGACCCTCGAAGGCTCAGCGTCTTCGCCACAGTGAGGGTGCGGGACCTGGTCGACCACACACGCCGGACGCCCTCAACGCCGTTGTAGGCCGCTGCGCCGACCAACTGCGTCTGCGCGGCGCGATGCCACCACTCCGAGGGCCGCGAGCCGGCGATTGGTTACGCCTGGTTTCACGGCCCGTGGTGGGTAAACAGCGGGAAGGCTCCGCAAGCCGGGCCGGTGTCGATGTGGGCCCAGGGCCCGGGGCGTAGAGGCGGTGTACCTTGGCGTCGGCCCTGGCGCCTGTAGTGGTGCCAGTGCCGGTCTGCCACCATTCGCGTGACCTGGGCGACCTGCTTAATCCCGTCCAGGACGAGGGTGCGATGGGCGGTGATGGCCAGTACGCAGCCGGCATGTGCGGGGATGCCGGCCTGCGCGCAGCGAGCGGAGTCTGCCGGCCAGAAATGTTCAGGCAGGTAGAGCCGACGGTCAATGAGCGCTCTGCCAGCGGGGTGGCATAGGCCACAAGGACGCCGATCTGGCAGTTCTCGGTCTTGCCGGTGGTGCCGGAGTGCTGGCATTGCACTCCGGCCGAGGTGTCCTTCTTTTCGAAGCCTGTTCGTCGACGATCGGCACGCCGCCGGGCCGAGTTGCTCGATGGTGTAGGCGTGGACGGCGTCGGCGTCCTAGGGTGCAACGCGATTACGAAGGTCAGCTCACTCTCTCGTCCGTTTCCACCCCGAGGACCTTCATGAGGTCAGCGGTGCAGACCCGATAGAGATCACCGATGCGGATGATCCGAAAGGGGAACTCGCCGTCACGGGCGAGTTGGTACGCCTTGGACCGGCCGATTCCAAGGACACGGGCAGCGGTCATCAGGTCGATGGTGGGTGGCAGATCCTGCAGATCGCGAAATGTCATAGCCTTCATGCCGCCGCTCCAGGACGGCTCGCGCAGTCTGCCGAGCCTGCAAGCATCTTGGGCAGCACGTGCTGCGCGTCGCCGTGGTAGATGGCCGCCTGGCTGTCGTGCCAGTACGGCTGCCTCAATACGGTCATCGGCAGCCTCCGACCGTCCGCGCCACCCACAGTTCGGTTCAATTCAATTCAATCCCGAACCGGAGCCCAGATCAACGACATTCGGCGAGTCTTTACTATTAAGTCGCGCCAAAATAGCGGTCAGTCCAGCACATCAAATACAAGGAAAGAAGCGAAATGGTGGTACCCATATCGGCCAACCAAGAGATGCGGAGAAAATAAGTCGGAGAGCACAGATAAATGCGGCACTAGATAATTGACTAATAGAGCTCGAGAATAAGGCCGCCCAATCCCTCTCCTAGATGCTGAGCTAGCCAGCACAGTCGGCGCAGCGACTGGCCGCCCCTATTCAGCTTTGACCTGGAGCTATGTCATCGCCCCGGTCGGCCGCTCTCAAGTGGCCGGCCACTGGTCCACGACTGGTCATCCGAGTGGCCAAGGCGGACGGCGTTTTCTAAGTTCGCGCGATGCCGGCAGTACGGGCCTCTGGAGCCGTGAGGTCAGAGCCTGATCAGCGCTCAGGCGTACGTGCCGATAAGGGGGACGAAGTTGGCGGCCACGAGTGACCGCCGCCGCAGCAAGCGGCCGCCTCTCTTGCCGTACACGGTGACCATGTCGGCCAGTGCCGTGGTGATCGGCATGACCAGCCGGCCACCTTCGGCGAGCTGCTCGGCCAGCGGATCGGGCACTCTGGTGGCCGCTGCGGACACGATGATCGCATCGAAGGGAGCAAGGTCTGGTAGGCCTGCCGTGCCGTCACCCACCACCACCTCGGCGTTGGCGACGCCCAGGGCGGAAAGATTCGCCCGTGCGTGGTCGGCCAGGTCAGCGTGGCGTTCCACGGTGTAGACCGTGCCGGCCAGACGCGCCAGTAGGGCGGTCTGGTAGCCGTACCCCGTGCCGATCTCCAGGACGGTCTCCCCGCCCGACAATCGCAGCGCATCGACCATCTCGGCGACCAGCGACGGCTGAGTGGTGGGCTGCCCATGGCCGATCGGAATGGGCTCGTCCAGCCCGGCGCGCGCGGCGTGAGGCGGCGGCACGAACCGCTCGCGCGGCGTAGCGGCGACGGCGGCCAGCAGCCGAGGGTCGGTCACCCCCTTGGCCCGGATAGCCTCCATCAGCGATGGGCCATCCATGCCTGTCCGCTTCCCGCCGCCCGAGGAGCGACACCCGTTCTTCCCGCCACGCGGAACAGAGCCCTGCCTCTAACCTCCGCGCGGGCGTGCCAGGGACGTGCTGAGGTCAGGCGGTTCGGCTGGCCTCGGCTTCGTGCTCGACCCCGCCGGGACCGGCTGCCGCGTCGTCTCGGATGGGAGTTAGGCGGACCTGCGTAATGGCGTGGCCTTCGACGGCCTGAACCCGCAGCTGCCAGGCTCCGGCAGTGACGGTTTCGCCATGGGTGTCGGGCACGTGGCCGAGCATGGTCAGGATGAGGCCCGCGATGGTGGTGTAGTCACTCTCGGGCTGCTCCTCCAGATGGACGTCGAGGTCAGGCAGGTCGTGCACGGGGAAGGTGCCGGGCAGCAGCAGGCCGCCGTCGGGCTCGCGGACCGCGTTTACGACGTCGCGGTCGGTTTCGTCGTAGATCTCGCCGACGACCTCTTCCAGGAGGTCCTCGAGTGTGACGATGCCGTCGACCGAGCCGCGTTCGTCGATGATGAGGGTGACCCGCGTCGCGGTGAGCCTGCTGTTCGGCGGGGGAACCCTCGATCAGTTGCGTAGCGCGTTGCCCCGGCATGACGGTCAGCAGTAACGAGAGGCTGTCCGGATCGGCGTGGATCAGGGTCGGGGCGTGTTCACCGAGGGACGGGACCCAGGTGGAGTAGGCGTGGGCCTCCGCGTGGAACCGTTCGTGTGCGGTGTGGCGCTTGAGCATGTAGCGCTGTCCGTCGTCCGCGGCGAGGAGCCGGAGGTGCGACGGCAGGTCGGGACACGGAAGCGGCCTGACAGGGCCGAGATGGTGGCGGGCCAGAGCCAGCGGGTCGCTATCGGTGCTGCTCATGAGCCGGCCGACTCATGCAGGTGGGCGGTGTCGTTGTGGCAGAGCAGCATCCATCGCTCGACACCGAACCGGCTGCGGTGCAGCTGCCAACGGGTGATCGAGGCATGGTCGACGGTGAAGCTGCTCGTCAGGCCGGGACGTAGATCGAGCAGGAGAGCGTGCGCGGCGAGTACGGTTTCACCGTGGGCGGCGAACAGGACGCGTTCTCCCTGATGGTTTCGGATGAGATCGGCCAGGACCGCGCCGGCGCGTTTGAGATAGCCGTTCCAGGTGTCGGAGCCCGGCGCCCACGATTGATCAGGATGAGCGTGCGGGCCTCCCTGGAACGCGGTCTTCACCTCGTGCCAGGGTTTGCCGTCGGCATCGCCGTGGACGGGGCCGTCCAGCGCATGACTGGTGATCAGCGGCAGGTCGACGGCGTCGGCCAGGATGCAGCCGCTCTCCCGAAGCCGCTGGCGAGGTCCGGCGTACACCCGGGTGAACGGGTTCGTCTCGTGTTCGAAGAGGAGGCGGGCGGCGGTCAGCGTCATCTGCGTGCGGCCGAGGTCGGTCAGTCCCGTGCAGGTACGCGGGCCGCCGACGACGCCGTCCACATTGCATCGCGCCTCTCCGTGGCGGATGAAGATCAGTTCGGTGGAGATCACTTCAGGTCCTCCAGGAGGGGACGGACGCCCGGCCACGGATACCGGTAACCGCCCTTACCGAGATAGGGCAGGGTGAGCAGGTGATGCATTTCCGCGTGAGCGCGGAACTGGTCGATGAGGACCGGCGGCAGGCCGGCAACCATGAGCGGCTCGTTGTAACGAGCCAGGTAGGTCGTGAAGATCTCGGGCGGGAGAGGGCCGTACGTCATGGCCAGGGTGACCAGCAGCTTGGCAAGGTCGTAGCCGAACGGCGCCAGAGTCAGACTGTCGAAGTCCACCATGACGGGGCCTTCAGCGGTGATGAGGACGTTGCGCGGATTGGTGTCCTTGTAGAAGGCGACCGGGGTGGCACGGTTGATCGCCAGGGGCGACTGCACGTCAGACACCTGTTGGGCGCTGATCAGCCCAGCATCACGGTGTCTGCGGAGAGCTGCGATGCGCGGAGCGACGAAGTCGGACAGCTTCCGGCCACCGGCCAGCGGATGTGCGGCGGTCAGGATCGCACGGTGCAGATCGCTCTTCCAGGCTGCGGCATGGGCACAGCCGAGGTCGGTGGCCACGGCCGGAGCGTCGGCGACGAGGGCGTGGCGGCCCTCGACCAGGACGAAGTCGATGTGGTCCCAGTGAACGGTCACGATCGACGGGAGCCGCAGCGGTCCGGCGTGCTCCTTGAGCCATGCGTGGTGGGCGACGGTCTGTTCGAGCGCCTCGCGGGTGGCGTACGGCTTGCTGAAGATCACGGCCGGTCACCTCCTCCGGCGGCCGGCGTCGCCGCACGGCCGGCGCCGCCCCTGGGGGTCAGCGGCCGGCGGCCACCCGCTCCAGCCAGCGGCGCGTCTCTGCGCGGCTGGTCAGGTACACCACCTGCTTGCCCGCGGCGAGCTCGTTGATCTTCGCCAGCACCTTGGGCCGCATGCGTCGCCGGTAGGTCGCCACGTACGAGACCACGCCCCAGTGGATGCGGTTGTAGACGCCGGAGCCGTGCTGGCCGGCACCGTGCCGGAGCTGGCGGGAGAAGATGCCCCACAGGGCGGCCCACGTGGGGACGTCCATCATCACCACGGTGTCGCACGCCGCCAGCCGGATGTGCAGCGAGGAGTTGTGGTTGCCGTCGATCACCCAGCGCGGCTCCGCCACCAACTCCCGCTGGGCGGCCTCGAACTTCTCCGGCGGAAGCGGGTTCCACTCGTCGTCGTAGTAGACCGCGTCCAGATGGACGACCGGCACCTGCAGCAACCGGCCGAGCTCGCGCGCCACGTGGGACTTGCCGCTTCCACCGGATCCGACGACGACCACCCGGTTCATCTGCATGGCGCTCCACGATAGTCGGAAAGGACGAGGTCAGAGGGCCCCGAGGCCCTGTGCGGTCGCGTTCATCGGCAGCTCCGGAGCGCACCGAACTCGCCCAGAATCGCCTCCAGCATCTGCAGCTGACGGCTGAGTCGGAAGACGTCGAGTTTGGCCAGGCAGGCCGCGATCAGGTCGGAGTGTTCAACCGTTCCGGCGAGGAACATCAGCCGATGCACCGCGATGATCACGTCGCTCGCGTCGTTGACGATCAGCTCATCGGGGACGAACTGGTCGACGTGCGCGATGGTGGACGGTGCCAGCGGCACACAACCGGCCAGGACGGCTTCGAAGATCCGCTGAGTCATCTGGCCCGTGGCCGCGTAACGGTTGGGGAGCAGCAGGATCGTGGCCAGGCTTTCGCCGTAGATCTGACCCACCCTGCCGAACGGCACCCTCCCGATGAGGCTCACCCAGGGCCAGCGTCGGGTGTTGTGCCACTTTCCGGCCGCTTGGTGCCGCGCATGGGCCGCTGCAGGGGGCCAAAGGCGGAGAGTTCGACTTGGCATAGCGCAATGGCATTACGGCCATATTGGGATGCTGGGCTTAACTGGCTCTTCACAGACGAGGGTGTAGGCGATTCGGCCCGCGCGGCCGGTATCAGGCGGGCGGGCCGATCTCGGCGGTCACGACGTCCGAGAGGCGTTGTGCGGTGCCGAAATCTGGGGTGAGGCGGTTCTTGGTAACCGCGAACGACGTCCCCGTGGCGGGGTTGGCGTAGGCGTAGCTGCCCCCTCCGCCGGGCCAGCCGAACGTGGTCGGTGCCTTGTCCGCTGGGGCGCCGACGAGACCAAGCGGGTAGCCCAGGCCCAGCCGCGCGGAGTTGCCGAAGACCTGGTCGATTCCCTCGAAGGCGACAGTCGACAGCTCCGCCATCTGGTCCGCGGCGAGCAGCCGGCCGTCCAGGATCGCCGCGTACACGGTCGCGATCCCCCGTGCAGTGAAGGTGCCCACTGACGGGACGTCGGCCTGGAGGAAGTCGGGGCTGTTGCCCATCGACGCCCGGGGTTGCCGTTCCCACGGCGCCAGGATGCTGTCGTGCCCCGGCGGTTCGGCCAGATGTGGCTCGGTGTCCTCCAGCCGGGCGAGCCGGGCGAGCTCGGTCGGGGGCACACCGAAGTACAGCTCACCGACGATCCCGAGGGGCGCGGCGACCCAGTCCTGCAACAGCTGCCGCACCGGCTGCCCGGTGACCCGGCGCGCGATCTCGCCGACCAGGAAGCCGAAGGTGAAGGAGTGGTAGCCGGTCCGGGTGCCGGGTCGCCACCGGGGTTCCGCGCCGGCGATCGCCGCGCAGACCCGTGGCCAGTCGGCCAGGTCGGTGGGGCCGAGTCCGCCGGGCATCGCCGGCACTCCCACTGTGTGCGTCAGCACCTGGCGCAGCGTCGCGGTTTCCTTGCCGTGCATCCCGAACTCCGGCCACACCTCCGCCACCGGCGTGTCGTAGTCGACCAGGCCGCTCCTGACCAGCAGGTGGGCGATCAACGCGGCCACGCCCTTGGCGGTGGAGAAGCTGAAGAACAAGGTCTCCGGGGTTACCGGCCGTCCGGTCCTACTGTCGGCAACGCCGGCGACGGCGTCGACGACCCGATGGCCCTGGTGGTGGACGGCGACCTGCATGCCGGTTTCGGCCCCCTTGGCGACAAGTTCGTCCAGGACGTCCTGGACCCGGCGCTGGAGGGTCATCAGAGCTCACCGCGCAGCACGGCGTGGCCGGTGTCGGCGTCGAAGGGCACTGACGCGTGCTCGTGAACGATCGTCCAGGCGCTGCCCTGCCGGCGGAGGCAACTCGTCGCTCGCACCCACATGGCGACCTCGGTGCCGTCCCGCATCGTGCCGCTGATCCGGACAAGGAAGTGGCAGAACGCGAGATCGGCTCCGGCGGTGATCTCCAGGTCGCGGATCTCGTGCCCGATCCCGGTGCGGTACGACGCGATCCATCTCTCCACCCGCCCGGTCGGGTCCTCGCCACGGCGAACGAACGGGCCGACCGCGTCGTACAGCACGAGGTCGTCGTCGTAGTCGGCGGTCGCGGCGGCGGCGTCCCGGCGGTCGAACGCCCGGGTGCGGGTCTCCAGCAGCTCGCGGATCTGCTGTTCGCTGTCCGCCGTCATCGCTGGGCCACCTGACGGCCGAGAGCGTCCAGCCAGTCGCCGGTGCCCCGCTCGCGCCACTCGGGCTGTTCCTGGTCGTTCAGGAAGGTGCCCTGTTCGGTGAGCACCAGGCGGGTCCCGTCGCCGTCGCGGTCGAACCGCACGGTGGTAAGCGACACGGTCGACAAGACGCCCCCGGTGAACAGGGCCGTGGTGTAGACGATGCGCTGGTCGGGGAGGATGTCGTGGTATTCGCTCCTGGCGACGAGATCGACCCCGTCGCCGCCGTGCACGGCCTCGGTGCCGCCGACCCGGAAGTCCAGCGAGTAGCGGGTGTCCTCGGCCGCGAACCACTTCGCCTTCGTGTCGCGGTCGGACCAGGCCGCGAAGACCGTGGCCGGCGAGGCGGCGTAGGTCCGCTCCAGTGTGAACGTGCTGTGTTTCACCGAGTGGTCGGTCATGATCCTGACTCCTCCGTCTGGTCGTCGAGAACCGCGCCGAGGCGGTCCAGGCGGTGCTCCCACGCCGTGCGCTGACGCTGCAACCACGCCTCGGCGTTGCGGAGGCCGGCCGGATCGATCTGGCAAGTGCGGACCCGACCGACCTTCTCCGACCGCACCAGCTCGTTGTCCTGCAGCACCTGGAGGTGCTGGACCGTCGCGGCGACGGTCACCCCGAGCTGGGCCGCCAGCTCGCTCACGGTGGCCGGGCCGCGGGTCAGGCGTTCGATAACGGCTCGCCGGTTGGCATCCGCGAGCGCGTGGAACACTCCGTCCGCTGCCTCACGCTTAAGCATGCACTTAACCTTAACCGCCGGACCTGGAAAGTCAAGTGGTGGCTTAAGTGTCTTTCAGGCTCCAGGGTGCAGTCGGGGTCAACCCGCCGGTCCCGAGCAGGAGTCTGGCGATGTAGTTGATGAGGTGCTACCCCCTTGGCGACGTCTCCCTCGGTGATCGTGGCGTTCCAGGTGGCCTCGGTCAGTGTTCGGGAGGCGACGTACTTCGGCAGGGCGTTCATCGCGGCGGCATCCTGGTCGCCTGCCGCCTCCATCGCGGGGCCGAGCCGGTCTGCACCGACGCCCGCGGCTGATGACGCACCAGGGTGCTCGCCAAGCACCTGACCCAGCAACTCGCTGGCGCGGCGACAGGCCGGCCTGCACACCGCGTCCGCCGCACGACTGCAGCAGTTCGACACGGGCGCCGGTTAAGCTGATGGTGGTTGTTGCAGTGGATCTTGCAGGCGCACACACGATGGCTGAAGGAGGGAGTCCGCATGAAGCCGCTCAACGATCTGCGTGAAAGCCTGAACGAGCTCGACGAGATCGAGAGCCACGTCGCCATCATGCGCCGGAAACTGGACCAGGCGATCGACTGGCAGCGACGGTTCGAGGCAGCTGCAGCACACGAATTGCGCACTCCCATAGCGGGGCTCCGCGTGAAGCTGGAGGCCGCCCGACTGCACCCTGGTGAGATCGACATCGAAGAGATGCTCGAACGCGCGCTCCAGGACGTGGGCCGACTGCAGGGGATCGTCGACGATCTGCATCTGCTGGCCCAGATGCAGGCCGCCAACTTGGCCACCGAACGGACGCCGGTCGATCTTTCCGAACTTGTCCGCGAGGAGGTCTCCCGGCAGGCCGAGCACGGGTTCAAGGTCCACGTGGACGAGAAGCTCGTGGTCGACGCCTTCGCACCCAAGCTGCGTCGCCTGCTCACCGAACTGCTCGACAACGCCCGGCGGCACGCCCGGCAGACGGTACATGTGCAGGTTCGCCGGAACGGCGGCCAGGCAGAGCTGATCGTCGCCGACGACGGTGAGGGAATCGCCGAATCCGACAGAGAACGGATCTTCGAACGGTTCGCCAGGCTGGACGAGGCCCGTTCCCGCGACCGTGGAGGCACAGGCCTCGGCCTGACCATCGTGCACAACATCGCGACCGCCCACGACGGAACGGTGCACGTCGAGGACTCTCCCGTTGGCGGCGCGTCCTTCGTGGTCCGGCTTCCGCTCGCCGCCTGAACCTCCCGGCCGGCGAGCCAGGTAACAGCTGGGCGGTGCTCGTGATTGCGATCTGAACCTTACTGGTGTCGCCTCGTGCCAGGGTGAAGGGCTCACCGCTCGGATCGGCCCGATGGACGCAATGTGGCTCTACGCGACTGCAGTCACTTTCGTGTCCCCAAAAAGGTTTTTGCACGTAGACGATCGAGCGCCTGGGCAAGGCGTGCGCGGGCTGCCTGGTGGCCTGGTGCAGAAGGGCAACGACGGACGGCCCTCGCTGCTGGCCTCGCTGCTGGCCTCGCTGCTGGCCTCGCTGAAGCGAGACCGGGCGCGGCGGGCTGGACTCGCTGCCGACGGAGATCGCCGATGCTTCTGCTGGTCGCTCTGGTCACAAGATCAATGCCCGTGAGGAGCGGCGGGTGGAGCGGCAGCTAACGGCGGAGCCGAAGAAGGTCCGTGGCAAGGAGGCATCCTCTTCCGGTTGGCGGACGCGGCAATGGGTCACCCGGAGGAGACTGTGCGCGCGGCGCTATTCCCGGTGGTCGGGGAGTACGCTGCGCGACCTGGTGGCGGAGGCGACGGCAAACAGCCATACGTCGGGGCCGTGCACGTTCAGGCAACGTGCGGGTTGTTGCGCACCTGGCGCGTCTGGTCACCCCGCCATGTCGACGATCCTGTACGGGGGGACCCGGCCGCGTGGATCGTCAGGATCTCCACGACGGCCGACCGGCTCCGGGTGCAGGCGGCCCGCGCTCGCCTGTCCGTGAACGGCTGTCAGCTGCTGAGGGTAAGGTCGGCGAGCTGGGCGCGTGCGGTGACGCCGAGCTTCGGGAAGGCCTTGTAGAGGTGCTGCCCCACGGTTCTGGGGCTCAGGAACAGGTGCGCGGCGATGTCCTTGTTCGACAGCCCTTGGGCGGCCAGGTGGACGATCTGTCGTTCCTGCGGGGTGAGCTGGGCGAAGCGGTCGCCGGTGTTGCGCTGGGTGCTCCAGCCGGTCGCGCCCAGCTCCGTGCGTGCCCGGTCGGCCCAGGGGCGCGCGCCGAGCCACTCGAACGTCTCCAGCGCTGCCCGCAGGTGCTCCTGCGCGTCGCTGGTCCGGCGGCTCCTGCGCAGCCATTCGCCGTACAGCAGTTCGGTGCGGGCGCGGTCGAAGGGCCGTTCATGGGCGGCGAGCGCGGCACGGAAGTGCGCGTCGGCATCCGGGGTGGTGGACAGCAGGGCGCGGCAGCGGGAGACCAGGGCGTCGGTCCACCCCTGCCGCAACACGCCGGCCCAGGATTCCAGGCGGGCGAACGGCTCGGCCGCGCGGGCGCTCCTGCCGCTGCGCAAGGCGGCCTCGACCAGGTCGGGCACCAGGTGCATGGCGGAGGTTCGGTTGCGTGCCTTGCCGTACACGAGCGCCTCCAGGCCGAGCAGGGCCTGCTCCGGACGGCCCTGGCCGAGGTCGAGGAGCCCGAGCGCGGCCGGATTGGCGGTCGCGGGATCGAGCGGGTCTCCGTGGACGGCGGCGAGCTGGTCCAGGAGCGCGGTGGCCAGGCGTGACCAGGCGGGCTGTCCGGTATCCGCGGCGATGCTCACGGCCTCCTCGGCGAAGCCGCGCGCGTCGGCGTAGCGGCCGCGGACGTACTCGACGCGGGCCAGGAAGGTCAGCGCCTGCGGCAGCAGCCCGACCCGGCCCTCGGCCCGCAGCGTGGCGGTGGCCGCCAGGGCGAGCTGGTGGGTGCGGGCGTCGTAGTCGGCCAGGCCGAGCCCACCGATCAGCAGCAGCCCGCGGCGGTCAGGTCCGGCCTGGGCCCGAGCGGACTCGACCACATCGGCCAGCGGCGGCAGGCCGGAGGAGGGGCGTCCGAGGGCGAGCGCGACGAACCAGCGGCAGAGCTGGTGGACCGCGACGACATCGGCGTCGGGCGGCACCCGCAGCGCGTCGAGCTGCTCGGCCGTGCGGTGGGCCATGTCGCGGTCGCCGTCGAGCCAGATCATGGAGGCGGCGTCGAGCAGCAGCCAGACGGCCGAGCTCGGGTCGGCGGCGGCCAGGTGGTCCACGCCGACTGACAGCATCGCGTGCGCGCCCTGCAGGTGCCCCTCGCCGTAGTCGCAGCAGGCTCGCACCCGGATCAGCCGGGAGGTCAGCTCCGCGCCGGGGTTCCCGGCGCCGAGCGCCAGGGTTCTGGCCCGGTCGAAACGGCCGCTGAACTCGGTGGCCTCGGCCGCCAGGGTGAGCCTGCGGGCGCGTTCGCCGGCCGAGGGGCTCAGCGCGGCGGCACGTTCGTAGGCCGAGGCGGCCGAGGCGTAACCGCCGCGGGCGTGGGCGCGGGCGGCGGTCGCCTCCAGCCGCGCCGCCACCTGCTCATCAGCCGTCAGCGTGGCGGCAGCCATGTGCCAGGCGCTGCGGTCGGCGTCCGCCGTGCCTTCCAGGACTTGGCTGAGGGCGTGATGGACGGCCAGCCGCCGGGCAAGCGGCGTCCGCTGCCAGACGGCCGCCCTGACCAGCGGATGCCGGAACTCCAGCCGCGATCCATCGGCCGTATGGATCAGACCGGCCCCGCTGATCTCTTCCAGGTGTTCCGGGGCGCAGCCCAGCGCGCGCCCGGCCGCCAGCACGATCGCGGACTCCGCGGTGGCGTCGGCTGTGGCGACCTGGAGCAAGGCGCGGGCCGCTGCGGACAGCCCGTCCACCTGGTGGGCGAAGGCCTCCTCCAGCCGGGCGGTGAGCGAGAGCTCCCCCTGGCTTTCACCGGATTTCGGCAGTTCCAGGAGCGCGAGCGGGTTTCCGGCGGCCTCGGCGAGAATCCGCTGCCGGAACTCGGCGGACAGCGGGCGGGCGGCGGAGTCGAGTACCTCACCCGAGGTCGTCTCATCCAGGCCCGCCAGCTCCAGCACCGGCAGGCCCGGCGCCTGGAACCCGGTGCGGGCGGCCAGCAGCATCGCCACCCCTTCGGCGGCCAGCCGCCTGGCCGCGATGACCAGCGCGTCCGCCGAGGCCCGGTCGAGCCACTGCGCGTCGTCGACCAGGCACAGCACCGGGCCTTCCTCTGCCAGCTCCGCGAGCAGCGACAGGACGGCCAGCCCGATCAGGAACCGGTCGCCCGTACCGGCCGGGCCGAGCCCGAAGGCGCCGCGCAGCGCGGCGGCCTGCCGCTCGGGGATGCTGTCCAGACGGCCGAGCGCCGACCTGAACAGCAGGTGGAGCGAGGCGAACGGCAACTCCGCCTCCGCCTCGATGCCGGTCGTCCGCAGGACATGCAGGTCGCCGGCCACCGCGGCGTGATCCAGCAGGGCCGTCTTGCCGATGCCCGGCTCGCCGAGAATGACCAGGGCGCCGCTGACACCCGCCCGCGCGTCACCAAGCAACCCGTCAATGGTGCGCGACTCGCGCTCTCGCCCCCGAAGCATGTGCCGGATATTACCTATGTGACGACTCATGCTGCTGTGCCCGGTTCTGCCTAATGTCGTGGACATGAAGCCATTCAGCGTGAACATTGCCCAGGCCGACCTGGATGACTTGCACGAACGGCTTCGCCGCACCCGATGGACCCGCGAGATCGCGGGACAGGGCTGGAGCCGGGGCGTGCCGCTCGACTACCTCAAGGGACTGGTCGACTACTGGCTCGCCGACTTCGACTGGCGGGCGGCTGAGGCCGAGTACAACACGTACCCGCAGTTCGTCACCGAGATCGATGGGCAGTCCATCCACTTCTTTCACATCCGCTCCAGCTCCGAGGCCGCCCTGCCGCTGCTGCTCCTGCACGACAACCCAGGCGGCGTGATCGGATTCCTCGACGTCCTCGAACCGCTGTCGCGCCACTTCCACCTGGTCGTGCCGTCCTGCCCGGGCGTCGGCTTCTCCGGCTACCTCGCCTCGCCGGGCTGGACGGTCCCCCGTACGGCTGCCGCCTTCGCCGAGCTGATGTCCAGGCTCGGCTACGAGCGGTACGGCACGCAGGGCGGCGGTGGAGGCGCCAACCTGGGGCTGGAGCTGGCCCGCCAAGTGCCCGAGCGGCTGATCGGCGTGCACGTCAACGCCTACGTCGCCTTCCCCTCCCCGGACCAGACCGAGTTCACCGCCGACGAGCAGCGGCGCCTGGGCGCCATGCAGACCTTCATGCAGGACGGCCTCGGCTTCAACCAGATCATGTCCACCCGGCCGCAGACCATCGCCTACGGCCTGACCGACTCGCCGGTCGCGCAGCTCGCGTGGATCGTCGAGAAGTTCAAGGAATGGACCGACTCGGCGGCCGAACTGCCCGAGGACGCCTTCTCCCGCGACCGGATCCTGACCGACGTGAGCGTCATGTGGTTCACCGCCACCGCCGGCTCGGTGGCCAACCTCTACTACGAGGTAGGCCACGACCCGGGTGCCTACGCGCCCAAGCCGCGGGTGACGGTTCCCACCGGGGTGCTCGTGGCCAGGGAAGACGTCACGATCCGCCGCTTCGCCGCGCGTGACGCCGACGTCGTGCGATGGACCGAACTGGCCGGGGGCGGCGCGTATCTGGCGCTCGAGTCGCCGGAACTGCTGGTCGAGGACGTGCGGGCTTTCTACGCCACCCTCACCACCACCGGCGACGCCGGGGAGTAGCAGTCCGAGCGATCACCATGCCCCGGACGTGGCGGGGACTCGGCCGAGCATGATCCTTGCGACCTGGCCGAACCGCTCGCGCCGATCTCCGTCACCCTGTACGGCCCGGCGGCTGATCGAGTTCATCACCCTGACGTGTTACACGCGGTGGTGTGGGCGAGGCCTCATCGGCAGCGCGTCGAACCGTGCGAAAGAAGGGCAGTAGCCGGTCGATCTCGAGGTCGACCGCTTGCTGTTCGACAACCTCGTGGACCGCTTCGGCGCCCTCATCGGCCCGGCCTGGCCCGCGGGCGACGACCGCACATTCCGTCCCGGAGCCTCGCAGTCTGCTCGCTCCCCGAACCAGCAGCTGACCGCCCTCGACTCCGTCAACCAAGATCACGATTGTGGCTTTGGCCGTACCTGGGCTACATCCCTCGTTGGCTACGGCCGAGGACCGATGTGTGACGAACGACCTCAACACCTTTCGCACCGCACTGTACGTGGCTGCTGAGAAACGGATCAGGAGAAGCGGCGGCCCTCGTCGCGGCGGTAGGCCCAGGTGGCGGCGGCCGCGGCGAGAATGATCCAGGCGGCGAAGGCCGCGAGCGAGACGGGGGAGGGGGTGCGGCCCGCCACCGCGGCCCACATGAGTTCGATGGCGCCCCGGCTGGGCACGAACGGCGCCAGGGATTGCACGAAACTCGGCATGACCTCCAGCGGCATCAGGAGCCCGCCCAGCGCCGCGATCGGGAAGTACGTCACCTGCGACACCGCGATCGCCGCCTTGGGGGACACCGCGTATCCGATGAACAAACCCATCAGCATGAACGGGACGGAGCCCACCAGCAGTGCGCCGATGCCCAGTGCCAGGCGGAGCGGGGAGACGGCGGCGGCGGTGAGGAAGGCGGAGATGAGCAGGACCGGCACCACCGACAGCAGCATGCTGGCCATTGTGGTCACGATGCGGCCGCCGAAGCGGGGCAGCGGGCCGGCGGGCAGCGTGCGCAGGTAGGGATCCCAGGGCTGCTCACGGTCCTGTGCCACGCTGATACTCAGCCCGATCAACGCCGCCGACATGGCGCCGAACAGCATCATCCCGGCCGTCGCCTGCGTGGCGCTCGCCGGGTCGGCGCCGGCGAAGGGCACCACGAACGCCAGCATCGCGGCCGCGGGGAAGAACGCGCTGGCCACCAGCGCGATCGGGACGCGCAGCTGCTCCAGGAACTGGTAGCGGGTGTGGGTGAGGATCAGGTTAGGCACGTGCCTCCTCCTTGGAGGTGATGGTGATGAAGGCCTCTTCCAGAGAGGTCGGCCTTACCTCGAGGTCGGCGAAGGCCGTCCCGGCGCGCACCAGCTCGGTGACCAGCAGGTCGGAGTCGGTGGTGAGCAGGTGCACCCGGCCGTCCTCGACCGAGCTCCGCATGATGCTGGGCAGATCTGGTACGGCCGGCGCTGCGAAGGAGACCCGGCGCACGCCCACCACGTCGCGCACGGCCTGCACGGTGCCGTCGGCCAGCACCCGGCCCAGGCCGATCACCACCACCCGCTGCGCCAGCGCCTCGATCTCCTCCAGGTAGTGGCTGGTCAGCACCACGGTGCCGCCGTCGGCGTGGAAGCTCCTGATGCCCTCCCACAGGGTTCGCCTGGCCTCCACGTCCAGCCCGGTGGTGGGCTCGTCGAGGAACACCAGCCGCGGCCGGCCCGCGAAGGCCAGCGCCACCGCCAGACGGCGCTTCTGCCCGCCGGACAGTCCCCCGACCTGCCGCTTGACCAGGTCACCGAGGCCGAACCTGGCCAGCAGCTCCGCCGTACCGTAGCGCTCGGGAAAGTGCGCGGAGACGAAGTCGACGATCTCGCCGACACGCAGCGACTCCGGCAGCCCGGTCTCCTGGGGGGTCACGCCGATGCTCCGCCGTACGGCAGGGTCGGAAGGCGAGCCGCCGAGCAGTTCCATCGTGCCCGACGTCGGCCGGCGCAGCCCTACGAAGAGGTTGATGAGGGTGGACTTGCCGGCGCCGTTCGGGCCCAGCAGCCCGATCAGCTCGCCCGCCCTGATGTCGAGGGAGACGCGGTCGAGCGCGAGCACGTCACCGTAGCGGCGGGTGGCATCGATCGCTCTGGCGAGGACGGTCATGTCATGTCTCCTGTGCCGTGTCAGCGTTGTCCAGCGGGGTGCGAATGGTCGAGGGCGCGCCGCCCGCGCCTGGTTGGCGGATGACGGGCCCGGACGGGTTCATCGCCGTGCCAGCCCCAGGACGAGCACGGTGCCGACGACCAGGTGCATCAGGACCAGCACCAGCATCGTGGCGATACCGACGGCACTGCCGAGCGGCCCGAGCAGGGACAGGATGAGTACGGCCAGGGCGACGATCGTCCAGATCCGGGCGGGCCGGGGCGCGAACCGCTCCAGGACCGCCAGCAGCGCCCAGCCTGCCAGCCCGACCAGCAGGCTCACCACCAGGACCAATCCCGGTTCGATCGCCTGCGTGCCGACGCCCATGCGCACGGTCAGAGTGGTTCCGGCGACCGGCACGGCCAGGGCCCAGACGGCCAGGGCGGCCGCGGGGGCGCCGGCGACGGTGAGGAGGATTCGCTTGGCTGAGGTGTTCATGCTCGTCAGCTTCGCCTGCTCGCCCGATCCGCCACATCGGGCGAGCGGTCGCTCTGTGTTCTCCCCCGGTGGGGTACGGGTCCTCCTTTGGTAGGTGACGGCGCCTGCGACCTGGCGATCACCCTGACTCGGTGAGCAAGATCCGACCTTCGTACCCGATCGCGATGGCCGGCGTGGTCCTCGGAATGGGTGGCCTGAGCGCCCTGACGCTGTGGAGCCTGGTCGGCGGGCCCATGTGGGGGCTGGACGTCGTCGTTGCGGCGGTGAGCTTGGTCGCGGCGCTCGCCCAGCTGTGGTGGCCGGCCTCGGGGGCACTGGCTGCGACCCTCCTGGCCACCATCTCTCCCGTGGCCACTGCGGCGGCGACGATGGGGGCGCTGCAGGTGGCCCAGCGCAGGCGCTTCCCCGTCGCCGCGGCGGTGGCGGCCGGGGGCATCGCGGCCCACGTGGTCCAGGGGCTGTGGCGGCCGAACTCCGGCATCTCCCAGCAATGGTGGTTGATCATCTGTTCTGTAGGTTGATCACCGGTGTTTGACGCAGGCTCGGTCACGGCTTCCCGACGCGTGACGGCCGGTTCAGATGCGGGTGAGTGCTCGGGCGGAGGCTTCGAGGATGTCGCCCAGAGCGGTGCGGGCTTGGGTGAGGTCGGCTATGCGGGAGTCAAGCTCGGCGTACTGGGTTCTGAGGTGATCGAGAACGCATGCCTGGAGCTCGGTGCCGTCGCCGACGAAGCAGGGCATAAGATCGCGGATGACCTTGGTAGGGAGCCCGGCGGCGAGCAGGGTACGGATGCGGGCGACGGTGGCGGGGGCCTCGGGATCGTAATGGCGGTGGCCGCCCTCGCTGCGGCGGGAGGTGAGCAGCCCCTGAGCCTCGTAGTAGCGCAGGAGACGTACGGCCACGCCTGTTTCGCGGGACAGCTCCCCGATCTTCATGTGACCCACCTCATAGGACAGCGGCTTGAATCTGACACCGGTGTCACATCCTAACGTTGCTCACATGACGACGACTTCAACTGCACCGGCGCCCGTTTCGCTCTACGGATTCCTGACCCCCAAGCCCGGACACGCCGACGAGTTCAGGAAGCTCCTGATGGACCTCGTCGAGCCGTCTCGAGGGCACGAGGGCAACCTTCAGTACCACCTCCACGAGCAGGAGGACGGCCGCTTCTTCCTCTATGAGGTCTGGAGTTCGCAGGAGGACCTCGACCGGCACAACGCGACCCCACTGCTGCGCGCCTTCATGGACGCCCTGCCTGAGCACATCGAAGGAGCGCCCGAGGCCTACTTCGGCGCGATGAGGAGTCCCTATCCGGCCATCGTGGCCTGACCGGAGGGCTTGCAGCAGACTCGAAGAGTTCCTGACGGAGTCAGAGTTTGGCCAGTCGACGCCGGCAGATACGTCCGCCTCGCCTACGTCGACAGCGAAGGCACCGGCCACCCGATACTCGCCCTCCACGGCGCCTTCGGGCGCGGACGCGTATGGATGACCCTCGCCGAACACCTCGGCCCTGACTGGCGCGTCATCGGACTCGATCAGCGTGGTCATGGCCTGTCGGACGAGCCCGGAGACTACGGACGAGAGGCATTCCTCGCCGACACCACAAACGTCATCGAGACGCTCGGATCGGCCCTGCGATCCTCATCGGCCATTCCCTGGGTGCAATCAACGCCTACCAGCTCGCCGCCCGCCGGCCCGACCTGGTGCGGGCCTTCGTCGCCGTCGACTTCCCCGTCGAGGCCGGCGACTTCACCAACCCCTGGCTCGACCAGTTTCCCGAGCGGTTGCCGACGCTGGAGCCCTCCGCTCCGCCATCGGCGAGCAGGTGTTGAGCTTCGGGTCAATCGACCATTTTCAAGAGAACGCCTTCGAGGACGAGCGCGGCCGGGGCTTCATCGATGACGTGGAAGGCAGCTCCGAAGCCATTACCCAGCTCGGTCCGGCCCGGCAAGGGGTCGGAGTTCGGCAGAGAGCAGCGGCTCAGCGCCCGCAGGACAACCGGGAGCGAACGAGGACCGGGTTTCCGCCCCCCTGGCAGCCGCGTCCGGGCTGTGGCCGCCGGAACACTGCCCCCAGTCCTCTCATCGTGACGCCATCGCGCATGAAGTCGTGGCCGCCACGCCTTTGAAATCACCTGGAAAAGGTCCCGACTCAAGCGCTCGACAGGGCCATGGCATCAGCGGAAGGCCGCGGCGTTGCGCTTGGCCCAGTCGGCGAAGGTGGCGGGAGCACGGCCGAGGATCTTTTGGACATCAGGGCTGACGGTCTGTTCGCGGACGGTGGGGGTGCCGAGAATGTCAAGGGTGGTGTCGGCCACCGGAGCGGGCATGAACGTGAGCATCTGGGCGTGGGCCTCTTCCCGGGTCTGGTCGATGAAGGTGACAGGCTCGCCGATGGCGTCTCCGATGGCGGCCGCGCGCTGGCGTGGGGTGGTTGGCATGGGGCCGGTCAGTTCGTAGATCGCGTTCGTGTGGCCCGGCTGAGTCAGGGTGGCGGCGGCCACGGCGGCGATGTCGCCGGGGTCGATGACGGGGAGGCCCACCTCGCCGAAGGGCGCGGCGATCGTGCGGGTCGCCTTGATGGCCGAGGCCCAGGCGTAGGCGTTGGAGGCGAAGCCGCCGGGGCGCAGGATGGTCCAGTCGGTGCCGGAATCCATGACGACCTGTTCGAAAGCGGCGAAGGCCCGCCCGTGTGACAAGGAGTCCGGGCGGGTGGCCACTCCCTGGGAAGAGAGCAGGACGATCTTTCCGGAACCGGCGAACGGGGCGACGACCCGAGCGGGGTCGCCGGCCATCATCAAGTCCCCGCCGACGAGCAGGAAGACCGCGTCCGCCGCGGAGGGCACGTCGGCGGACGGCCGGGAGAGGTCGGCGGCGACCGCGCGGACGCCGGGCGGCACGTCGCCATCGGTGACGCGGCGGGAGGCGGCGGTCACCTCGTGCCCCTGCTCGGCGAGGATGCGGACCAACGTGCGGCCGACATTTCCTGTGGCTCCCGTGACAACGATCATGACGAATTCCTCGATTCGCGAGTAGTTAGTTAGTCGACTGACTGACTGAGACCTAGCATGGACGGGAGTCGTATAGTTAGTCAGATGACTGACTTGAAAGGGTCCGCCCGAGTCCGGGCGGCCGGCGCCAAGCGGGAGCGGCTCATGAGGGCCGCGGCCGAAGTCGTGCACCAGCAGGGCGCCGAGCGCACCACCATCGCTGACATCGCGCGGATGGCCGAGGTCCCCGTGGGCAACGTGTACTACTACTTCAAGACCAAAGCCGAGCTCGTCGCCGCCGCACTGTCGGAGCACGCACGGCAACTGGACCTGCTCACCGGCCGCCTGGACCAGCTCCCCGACCCCCGCGAGCGCCTGAAAGGCCTGATCAACGCCTGGGTGAGCCAGCGCGACCTCGCCGCCCGCTACGGCTGCCCGACCGGAACACTCGCCGTCGAGCTGGACAAACGCAAGGAGGGCGGCTTGGACGTCGAAGCAGGCAAGGTCATCCGGCTTTTGCTCACCTGGGTAGAGCGCCAATTCCGGGAGCTGGGCCAGCCGGACCCCGAAGGCCTGGCGCTCACCCTGGTGGGCGCCTACCAGGGCATGTCCCTGCTGACCAACGCCCTGCGGGACCCGGGGATCATGCAACGCGAGGGTGATCGCCTACTCGCCTGGCTCGACTCCCTTGAAACCAACTGAGTCCGCCGCGCCGTGGCCCAGGACGAGCAGAAGATGATCCCTCGCCGCTGCGCGGGGGCGATTTCCGACATCATCACAGCCCGCCGCCTGGCCATGGCCAGCTGCGCGACGAGCGCCGGAACGCCGGCGACCAGCACCAGGCCGGCCATCATCGGTGGGATCACCAGGCCCGAGGCGAGGAAGCCACCGAGCGTCAGGACGGTTCTGCCAAGATCGACGTCGCTGTTGACGAAGGTGCGACCAGACTAAACCTGCTGCATCCGCGACGCTGCGCCGCGTCGAGGCGAGGGGCCCCTCGACCATGGCGTGCGCCTCCGACGCCGAGCAGGCCAGTTGCCGGCTGTAGACGGCCATGGAGCCGCCCGTCGCCACTGGCCCGACATCCGCCTCGACCTCGACGGCGCCACCCTCATCCGCTTCGACCTGACCGGCTGCCGTTTCTGCGAAGCCGGGTTCGACAGGGCGACCTTCACCGGCACCGCCTTGGGTATGGTCGCCCTGCAGATCGGACCGCTCAGCGATCTCAGACCCTGGCCTGGCGGTTGTGTCTGATGCTGATCCAGGTGGTCTTCAGCTCCGTGTATTTGTCCAGCGCATGGAGCGACTTGTCGCGGCCGATGCCGGACTGCTGAAATCCGCCCCACGGTGTGGTGATGTCACTGTCGTCGAAGTTGTTGATCCAGACGGTCCCGCTCCGCAGTCGCCGGGCGGCGTTGAGCGCCACGTCGATGTCCTGCGTCCAGACCGCGGCGGCAAGGCCGTAGGTCGAGGCGTTGGCGAGCTCGATCGCCTGCTCGGGGCCGTCGAAGTCGATGACGGCCAGCACCGGGCCGAACACCTCTTCCTGGGCGAGCCGGGTGCCGTTGCCGACCTGATCGACGATGGTGGGTTCGACGTAGGCGCCACCGGTCTCCACGCGGGCGGCGCCGCCGCCGAGCACCAGGCGCCCGCCGGCGTCCTGGGCCTCGCGCACCCGAGCGAGGATGCCGTCCCTGCTGTCGTGGTCAATGACGGCGCCGAGCTCGGTCGCCGGGTCGAGAGGGTCGCCGAGCCGGATGGCGCGGGCCTGGGCGGTGATGTGCTCGAGCAATCCATGCTTGACGCGCCGGTCGACCAGGAGGCGGGATCCGGCGTTGCACACCTGGCCGGCGTTGAAAAAGATTCCCCACGTCACGGCTCGCGCGATGGTCTGGAGGTCCTGGACGTCCGCCATGACGATGTGCGGTGTCTTGCCACCGCATTCGAGGCTGACTCGTTTCATGTTGCTCTCCCCGGAGTAGCGCAGGAAGAGCTTGCCGACCTGGGTGGAGCCGGTGAAGGCGAGAGCGTCCACGCCGGGGTGACGGCCGAGGGCCTGCCCGGCGGTCTCGCCGAGCCCAGGGACGACGTTGAGCACGCCGGCCGGTAGGCCGGCCTCGACGGCGAGCTCGGCGGCGCGCAGCGCGCTGAGGGGTGACTGCTCGGCGGGCTTGAGCACGACGGAGCAGCCGGCCGCCAGGGCAGGCCCGAGCTTCAGGCAGGCCATGTACAGGGGGAAGTTCCAGGGGGTCACGCATCCGACCACCCCGATCGGCTCGCGTGTGACGGTCGCCAGTACGTCGCCGCCGGTGGGCGCGGTCTCGCCGTACACCTTGTCGATCGCCTCGGCGTACCAGCGGACGGCCCGGATGGCGGCCGGAACGTCGACCGTACGGGCGTCGGTGATGGGCTTGCCCACATCCAGCGACTCGGTCAGCGCGAGTTCGTCGGCGTGTGCCTCGAGGAGGTCGGCCCAGGCGAGGAGCACGCGCTTGCGCGCCCCCGGCGGCTGGTCGCGCCAGCGGCCGTCGTCGAAGGCCCGCCGGGCAGCTCGCACGGCGACGTCGACGTCCGCGGCGTCGCAGGCGCTGACCTCAAGCAGAATCCGGCCGTCGATCGGGCTGTGGTCGGCGAAGGTGGCTCCGTCCTTGGAGGACGTGCGCACACCGTCGATGAAGGGCGTGCCGCGCAGACTGATCGACGCGAGTGCCGCGTCCATCGTGTCTGTCGGCTCGGTGTATGCGTGGTCGGTCATGGGGCCGGTCATGGCTGCTCCGGGAGGGTGGTGGAGTTGAGCGCCTGGGTGAGGTCGTGGATCAGATCGGCCGGGTCCTCGAGTCCGACCGACAGCCGTACATAGCCTGGGGAGATGCCCAGCGAGGCCAGTTCCTCGGCGCCGAGCTGGGAATGCGTGGTGCCGGCCGGGTGGGTGATCAGGGTTCGGACGTCACCGAGGTTGACCACGTGGCGCACTATCCGCAGGCGTGACACGAAGTCGGCGGCCGCTGCATAGCCACCGGCGAGTTCGAGGCCGATCAGCCCGCCCCGGCCGCCGAGATAGCGCCGGGCACGCCGGGCGTCGTCACCGCTGTGCAAAGACGGGTGGTTGACGCGGCGCAGCGCCGGATGGCCGTGCAGGTGCGAGGCGATCACACGGGCGGTGTCACAGTGGCGGGCCATTCTCAGCGGCAACGTCTGGATGCCCTGCACCAGCCGGCTCGCCGCCGAGGCGGCGAGAGCGGG
Organism: Nonomuraea terrae; assembly: GCF_004348995.1. Classification (GTDB taxonomy): domain Bacteria; phylum Actinomycetota; class Actinomycetes; order Streptosporangiales; family Streptosporangiaceae; genus Nonomuraea; species Nonomuraea terrae. The sequence continues at coordinate 9,088 of NZ_SMKQ01000032.1, read as the reverse complement.
CCCGAGATCGCGCATGAGCGTCCGTCGCAGTCGCACCAGGTACGCGCTGGAGTTTCGGGCGCCGGCGAGCGTGGTCCACACCTGCCCTCGGTAGGCGGGATCGGGTTCGGTGAGCAGCGGCAACCGAGTGCCGGCGGCGCCCCAGGCGAAACGGCCCGTGTCGACGATGACCCCGCCGAGGGCGGTGCCGTGACCGCCGATGTACTTGGTGGCCGAATGGACCACCACGGCAGCGCCGTGCCGTCCGGGGCGGCACAGCACCGGCGCGCACGTGTTGTCCACGATCAGCGGTACGCCGATCCGGTCGGCGACGTCGGCGACCTGCCGGATCGGGAATGTGCGCAGGGACGGGTTCGGCATCGTCTCGCCGTACAGCGCACGGGTGGTGTGGTCCGCGGCGCGCGCGAACGCCTGCGGATCGCATCCGTCGACGAATCGGGTCTCGATGCCCCATCGGCGCAGGGTGTGGGCGAACAGCGCATGGGTGCTGCCGTACACGTCCGAGGAGCAGACCAGGCTGTCGCCAGCCTGACACAGGTTGAGAACGCTCAGCGCGATCGCGGCCATGCCGGAGCCGGTCGCGACCGCGCCCACGCCCTCTTCCAGGGTGCTGACCCGCCGCTCCAGCTCGGCACAGGTGGGATTGGCGTAACGGCTGTAGGTGAACGCCTCGCCGAGCGCGTCCTCGCCGTAGAGCACTCCCGCCTCGGCGACGCCTGGCAGTTCGAAAGAGGCCGTCTCGTACACCGGCCAGGCCACCGGCCGGATCTCGGGCCCCGTTCGGCCGGACGTGCCGCCGGCCAGCAACCGCGTCTGCACGTTCCAGTCACTGTCCTTCACGAGGGAGACCATAGCGGGATAAAAGCCTCCGTGTCACAGTCACAATTGCTATGATGCCTACGAAACGATGGCGATTACAGCAACTGGCCGCCGAACGGAAGGACAGACATGGAGATGGGAGACAGTGCCGCCCTGGATGCGATCGACCTCGCGCTGCTGGCCCGGCTTGCCAAGGACGGCCGCGCGAGCCTGACCGATCTCGCGCGGGAGGTCGGCCTCAGCCGTCCCTCCGTCGCCGAGCGCCTCCGCAAGCTCGAGAGCACCGGCGTGATCACCGGCTACGCGGCTCGCATCGATCCGACCCGCCTCGGCCTTCCACTGCGCGCGCATGTGCGGCTGCGCCCCCACCAGCCCAACGCCCGCGCTCACGGGCTTCGCGAGAAGTTGCTCGCCCTCGGCCATGTGCTCAGTTGCGTGCATGTCACCGGCGACGACTGCTACGTCATCGAGGTGGCCGCCCGGAGCCCGTCTCATCTCGAAGAGATGATCGACAGCCTCACCGGGATCGGACGCACCACGACCCTCCTCGTCCTGTCCGATGTGGTAAGCCTGTCCGACGTCGATATCAAAGCCCTCCTGCGCGCCCCCGATCCGGAGTCGGACCTTCTGCTCCAACCGGAGTCCGTCCCATCGAGCCACACATCGCCGCTCCTACCGGGCGAACAGTGACAGGCGGGTCCTCGGCAGTGCCGAGGCGGGGCAGGCGGGGAGAGCGCCGGAGTCGAACGAGCAACCGGCGGCACGCGCCGAGTGATCCACGTTGATCAGTGCGAGGCGGTCAGGGTGGCCAGGTAGTCGTCCAGGAGCTCGACTTGTCGCTGTGGCGGGAACGCTACCGGGTCGAACAGGGCCTGGACCACCAGTCCGAGAATGAAGGATTGAGCGCCGACTGCGATGTGGAGGGGGTCACCAGGGGGCAGTTCGCCGAGTTCCTGGGCTGCGGCCACCCGCTCGCTCAGCCGGTCCCGGCTCTGGGCGTACTTGCGGGCGTAGCCGGTGCTCAGGTCGGGGTCGGAGAGTGCGGCGTCCCAGGAGGAGACCCAGATGCGGTTGCTGTCGGTGGCCTCGGGGGTCAGCGGCAGGATGTCCAGAAGTGCGTCCCTGAGGGCGGCCAGACCTTTGCCCGCGTGGCGGCGAGGGCGGGAGGCTGTGCGCTGTTCGAGCAGGTCAAGGGCGTACTCCACCAAGGCCTGCTTGGTGGGGAAGTAGTGCGTGAGCAGGCCGGTGGTCGCGCCGAGTTCGGCGGCGACGGCGCGCAGGGTCAGGCCGGCGAAGCCGCGTGTGGCCATTACCTGCCAGACCGCTGCGGAGACGTCGCGCCGGCGAGCCTCGTGATCTCCCTTGGTGCGTGCCATGCTGCTACGGTACATTTCCGTAACGCCTGTTATGTGAATGGAGGGCTTTTCATGTTCTCGCTGCCGCTGCGCGACGGTGCTCGTCTCGGGCCGCTGGAGGTCTGGCATGCCGAGGAGTTCGCCGACCATCTGGACCGGGCCCGCGAGCACATTCGTCCCTGGGTCGGCCCTTCGTTCGTCACCGACGACGTGGAGGCGGCGCGGGCCACGCTCAAGCGGTACGCCGAACGCCAGGCCGGCGACGGTGCGCGCCTGTATGGCATCTGGCGGGATGGGGTGCTGGTCGGCGGTGTGATGTTCACGGATTTCGATGCCGCTCTCGGCTCGTGTGAGATCGGTTGCTGGCTGGAGCCGTCCGCTGAGGGCCACGGACTGATCACTCAGGCGTGTGGCACGTTGTTGGACTGGGCGTTCACGTCCCGAGGGCTGCACCGGGCCGAGTGGCACTGCCGGGCCGACAACGAACGCAGCTCAGCTGTGGCCAAGCGGCTCGGCATGACGCTGGAGGGTGTGCGACGCGAGGCATGGCCGTACGAGGGCGTGCGCTACGACAAGCAGATCTGGGCGGTCCTTGCTTCCGAATGGCGGGCATGAGCCGGTGACCGGCCGTGCTCGGAGCGGTCGAGCTGGAGGCCCTGCTGAGCCATGGTGCGCATCACGAAACCGTCCTGGCCGGTCACTCCGGACTCGTCTGCGAGCGCATAGGACTGCAGGTAGTAGCGCTGAGCCAGGCCCTGCTGGCCAGCGTCGTAGGCTTTCGCCCGGCCAGGTGCACCGCCCGGGCGGCGGCCGGGAGCATCTGCTGGCGTACCTGCTCGGCCGGTGGCGCAGCAGCTGGCTGATCTCCGACAGTGACGCCCCGGCCCGCCGCATCGCGGTCGCGGCGGCGTGGCGCAACTGGTGCGCGCTGGCCGGCTCCAGCCCGGCTCGCAGGCAGGCGCGTTTCACGGCATGGCCGACCGCCGATGACGTGACCGGCCTGTATGGGGCACGGGCGCGGAGGAACAGCATCCCGCTGGCAGCGTCCTGCCGGCGAACATAACGGCAGTAGTCCACGCCGAGCCAGAGCTGCTGGCCACCGATCGACATGTTGCCCGACGCAGGCACGACCGGTCGACCTCGATCGCCTGGTGCGACAGCGGATCGACCGTGCTCGTCAGGGTGGGCTCGGGCACCTACTGCCGCGACATCGGCCCGCCACATCGGTGACCTTCGCCCCGACAACACCTCAATCACCGCGTGATAGCGCTGCTCCAGACGCTCAGCTCCACCGATGCCATCCCGGCCTCCCCGAAGCGTCGATACACCGCGAGCAGGCACAGAAGACGATCAAGGTGTCAAGCACCGAGCGAGACAGGACACGTTTCTCCATGGGATGCAGGGAAACGTTCAGCACTGGTGGTCAAGGCGTCCAGGACACAGTTGACCAGAGGGTGCTGGCGAGTGCCCTGACGGATGGCGGCATAGAGCGTGCGGTGTATGCCCGGCTGATGGACACCGAGCAGTTTGACACCGGTGGCGTCCCCCGACGTGGGAGGCGTGGCGATGGCAGGCAGGAGGGTAATGCCATGACCCGCACTGACCAGCGCCGCGGCCACCGTGAAGTCCCCGCTATGCGCCACGACGTGCGGCTCGAAGCCGGCCAGGGCGCAGATACGCTGCAGCATGGTCTCGCAGGAACTCCCGGCGGCCGGGGCGATCCAGCGCTCGTCACGCAGTTGCGCTAGATCAACATCAGGTCCCCGGAGGGGGTGATCGCAGGCTACCGCGATCAGTAATGGCTCGGTGAACAGGTCGATGCGGTCGATGTGCGCTTGCGGTCGCTGTGGTGTCAGGCCATACTCGCCGGCCAACACAACGTCGAGATCGCCGCGCGCGAGGGCGGGAAGGCTGTCTTCCGGTTCGCATTCTTCGATGCGCAGATCCACGTCGGGCGCCGTGGTGCGCAGTGTGGTCAGCGCGGCGGGTAGCAGCGTCCGGCCTAGCGTGGCGATGGTGCCCACGGCGAGTGTCCCGCGTAGGTCCCCGTCGAGGGAAGCGAGGTCCGCCTCGGCGGCCTCCAGGCCCGCTAGGACCTGACGCGCGTGACCGGCCAATCGATGCCCTGCGGCGGTCAGTCGAGCGGTACGCCCGCTGCGGTCGACCAGAAGCATGCCGACCTGCCGCTCGAGGGCGGCGATGTGCTGCGATACGGCGGGCGGTGTGAACGTCAACGCTCGTGCGGCGGCGGCGATGCCGCCGTGTTCGGCTACCGCGAGCAACACCCGTAGGCGACGCACATCCAGCATAAAGTGATGCTACATGGGTGCCGAAAAAGTCGTTACTAGCGCTTACGCACCCGCCACGGCAGGCTTGGGTCATGTTCAGTGATCGACGGGTGGCCGCCGCCGTGGCCGTCACCGTGCTGTTGTGGTCTGCGGCATTCGTGGCCATCCGAGTGGCTTTACCTAGCTTCGGCGTGGCAGGCCTGTCGGTGGGCCGGCTTCTGGTGGCTTCTCTGGTCCTCGCGGCAGTCGCCCCGCTGCTGCGCGTACGCCGGCCTGCCCGCGCCGACCTACCCCGCATCATCGGCTGCGGACTGACCGGGATGACCGCTTACCAGCTGCTGCTCAACGCCGGTGAACGCAGCGTGCCCGCCGGTACCGCGAGCTTGCTGGTCAACACGGCTCCCATCGCTGCCGCCGTGCTCGCCCTCATCGTGCTGCGCGAACCATTGAACCGGCGAAGCATCGCCGGCCTGACTCTCGGGTTCGCAGGCGCCGTCGTCATCACCTTGGTGCAAGGCGGCGGCCTCACTCCAAGCCCGGACGCAGGCCTCATACTCGGCGCGGCCATCGCGCAGGCATCGTTCTTCGTGCTCCAGAAGCCTCTGCTGGCCCGTTACAGCGGAGTGGAGATCACGTCTTACGCGATGTGGTCGGGTACTGCCTTGTTGTTGCCGCTGCTGCCCGCCCTGATCAGCGAGGTGCCGCACGCTTCCGGCGAAGCGCTTGTGGCCCTGCTCTTTCTCGGAACCGCGCCCAGCGCACTCGGCTTCATCACCTGGGCCTACGCCCAAGCCCGCCTACCGGTGGCCACTGCCGCCAACACGCTCTACCTCGTGCCGTTCCTGGCGATCGGCATCGCCTGGGCGACCCTCAACGAAAGCGTTCATTCAGCCGCGCTGCTCGGCGGCCTAATGATCCTCGTCGGTGTTTTCATCAGCCGAAAGCCCAGCTCGACCAGCCCTGGTCAGATCAACAACCCGTCTGGAAGATCATTGCCGCGCCCCACGCAGACCGCGGCCGACTGAGCCACGGGATCCGACGAACTGCTTGGCCGTAGGCGCATGTTCGGGGTCGGTGATTGCGCGGCGAGCAGCGCGAAGTAGCGGGAGTCGGCCGCCTGAACCTCGTCCGGATCACTGCCGGGGCCGAGGCCGGCGAACGCCCGCGCCAGCGAGGCCCGCGCTACCTCCTGCCCACTCGCGATCATCTTCCGAATCTCGCCATCCTGCCGGGATGATGCGACCGATTCGAAGTTCACGAACCAGAGCGACCGGTTGGCCTGGATCGAGTCGATGATCCGGCCCCACAGGGCCTCCTCGTCATCGGGCTCCTCGAGGACCGCGAACAGCAGCTCGCCCCACTCCGTGTTGAGGTCACGCAAGGACCGTGTGAGCAGCTGCTCCTTGGATCCGAAGTGGTAGTTGATCGACGCCTGGTTCGCTCCCGACGCCGCGACCAGGTCTCGCAGTGGTGTGCGCGCTCGCTCCACCCGTGCTCCGTATCCGCGACCTGCGCTGCGAGTACCCGGGAGAGGCCGGGCCGGTCCACGCCCTACGCGGCATTCGACACCGCTCCGCAGACGCCACCTCAAGGGGCAGGGGCCGACGGGAGAGGGCCCAGGTCGCGGATGATCCCGGCCAGGGCCCGGATGGGCTCGCTCTCCGCCTCGCTCCGCCACACCAGCGCGTACGGCAGCGGATCCAGATCGGTGACCGGCAGATAGGCGATGTCCGGCCGTGCCCAGTAGCGTGTGACGTGGGCAGGGAAGAGCACGACGAGCCCGTCCATGCTGGCGAGGGTCATGGCCTCTTCCGCGTCTCGCACCACGGGGCCGCGCTCGATCTGACGGCCCCGCCGGGTGAGGCGCGGGGCGTAGGCGTCGTACCAGTAGCCGGGCCCGGTGTCGGCGTGCGGGTGCTGGAAGTCGGAGATCATCTCCAGCGAGACCGACGCGCGCGGGGCGAGCTGGTGGTCGGCGGCGACGGCCAGCACGCGCTGCTCGGCGAACACGACCGGCCCCACCGTGAGGTCAGGTTCGTCGATGGGGAGCCAGCTCACCAGGACGTCGATGTCTCCGCGGCGCAGCGCGGGAAAGGCTTGGCCCAGCTGTGCGCTGTGGATGCGCAGCTTCCACTGCGGGTGGCGGAGGCGGAAGACGTCCCAGTAGGGGCGCATGTCGTAGGCGTTGAGCGGCAGCATGCCGACGCGCAGCGTGCCGGTGATGCCCTGGCCGGCGAGCTGGGCGCGTTCCATACTGTCCTGCAGCCCGGCGTAGAGCGGCCGGAGGTCGTCCCGGAGCTGCCGTCCGACCGGTGTCAGCCGGACCGTGCGGTTGTTGCGCTCGAACAGCGGAGCGCCGACCTGCCGTTCCTGCTTCTGGATCGCCTGGGTGACGCGAGCGGGCGACAGGCACAGCCGGGTGGCGGTCCGGCCGAAGTGCAGTTCCTCGGCCAGGGTCAGGAAGATCTCGATGTCCCGCAGTTCCACGCCTGACCTGCTCCGTTCACTCCCGCTGAAGGTGATCTTTCGGAGTTCGTCGTTGTTCCGGGTGTTCACCGTACTTGATCCTCGATGCGTACGATTCGCCTGGTCGAGGGAGCACGTGGATGGACGTCCTTGTTTGCGGTGCCGGCGTCGCCGGGGCCGCCCTGGCGTACTGGCTGCGCCACCACGGGTTCACTGCGACCGTGGTGGAACGCACGCCGCGGGTGCGCGCGGGCGGGTACGCGGCGGGCCTGCGCGGCGAGGCGCTGGACGTGCTGGACCGGATGGCCCTGCTGGAGCAGGCTGAAGCGCTGGACCTGCGTCTGGGTGATGCGGCGATGGCGGACGAGTACGCCGCGATGCCCGTGGCGATCTGCGCGGGCGACCTGGAGATCCTCAGGGACGACCTGGCCGGCCTGCTGTACCAGGCCACCCGCCGGGAGGTCGAGTACGTCTTCGGCGACTCGATCGCCACCCTGGAGCAGACCGCCGACGACGTGCGGGCCACCTTCGACCGCGGCCGGCCACGCCGCTTCGACCTGGTGGTCGGCGCCGACGGGCTGCACTCGCGCACCCGCTCGCTGGCCTTCGGGCCGCACGAGCGCTTCGTCCGGCACCTGGGCCTCTACACGGCGGTCTTCGGCTTACCCGGCCACCTCGGCGCCGAAGACGGCAGCCGGGTCCACCGCGTACCGGGCAAGGCGGCCGCGGTGCTCAGCACCCGCGACGGCGCCCGAGCGCGTGCGGCGCTGCACTTCGCCTCCGGGCCGCTGGCCTACGACCGCGATGACTCCGGGCAGCACAAGCGCATCGTGGCCGAGCGGTTCGCCGGCGAAGGCCGGCTGGTCCGGCGCCTGCTGGAGGAGATGTGGGGAGCGGATGACCTCTTCTTCGAGGCGAACGCCCAGGTTGAGATGGACCGCTGGTTCTCGGGCCGGGTGGTGCTGCTCGGGGACGCCGGTTACTGTGCGGCGCCGGCCTCGGGTCGCGGCGCCTCCCAGGCGTTGATCGGCGCCTACATCCTGGCCGGCGAGCTGGCCGCCGGCGGCGGCCACGCGCAGGCGTTCGCCGCCTACGAGCGGGAAATGCGCGGCTTTGTCGCCGAGCATCAGCACATGGGGCGCGAAGGCGCCGACCAGTTCTTCCTGGGCACGCCTCTGCAGGAGAGGCTCGACCGCACGACGGCGGCCCGCCCGCACCTCGTGCGGCTCAAAAACTACGCTCCCGGCTTCGCCGCAGAGCGGCCGTCACCTGGCCGGACTGCCCGCTGACCTGGCGCTGCCGTGTCAACGGCGGCGTCAGGGCGGCGACGGCCCGATGTCAGGCCCCTCCGCGAGGGTGAACGCACGAACGCCGGATCGGAACGGAACCGGCGGACCAATCATGACGACAAGGAGATATGGATCATGGCAATCGGCAGGAACGGCTTCTCCGAGCAGGGTCTGCGCAGGCTGCGTGAGGTGCTGGCCAGGCATGTCGACTCCGGGAAGATCCCCGGGCTGGTGGCCCTGGTCAGCCGCGGTGGCCAGACGCACGTGGAGACGCTGGGCACGATGCAGCACGGCGGTGGCGCGCCGATGCAGCGGGACACGATCTTCCGGATGGCCTCCACCTCCAAGCCGGTCTCGATCGCCGCGGCGATGGTGCTGCTGGACGAGTGCCGGCTGCGGCTGGACGACGTAATCGACCCGTGGCTGCCCGAGCTGGCCGGCCGCCAGGTGCTCAAGCGCATCGACAGCCCGCTGGACGACACCGTGCCGGCCCACCGCCCGATCACCGTACGGGACGTGCTCACCTCCACCTTCGGCCTCGGCATGGACATGACCGCGCTGGGCACCCCGATCCTGAACGCCATCTTCGAGCGGGGGCTGACCCCGAACCTGCCGACCGAGGTGCCCGAGCAGGACGAGTGGATGCGCCGCCTGGGCGAGCTGCCGCTGATGCACCAGCCCGGCGAGCAGTGGCAGTACCAGATCAGCAGCGACCTGGTCGGCGTGCTCGTCTCGCGGGTCAGTGGCCAGTCGTTCGAGGAGTTCCTGCGCGAGCGCATCTTCGAGCCTCTCGGCATGACCGACACCGGCTTCCACGTGCCCGCCGAGAAGATCGACCGGCTGCCCACCCTGTACGCCCCCGACCCGCAGA
>NZ_SMKQ01000329.1 GCF_004348995.1 Nonomuraea terrae | reverse complement strand
GTGGTCAGGGGTGGGGTCATAGGGCGGCCTCGTAGAGGCAGGCGAGGCGGTAGCCGCGTTTGACGACCGTCTCGACGACGCCGCCGGCTCCGAGTGCGCGGCGCAGCCGGGTGATGGCCATCTCCACCGCGTGCTCGGCCGAGTCGCGGGCGACGCTGCCGGGCAGCACCGTACGCAGGTCACCCCGCGACACCACGTGACCGGGCTTGTCGGCCAGGCGTTTGAGCACCGCCATCGGCGCGGGCGGCAGCGGCCGCAGCTCGCCGTCCACGACGACCGCGTGGCCGCGGATCTCCAGGCGGTGACCGCCCGCGGTGAGCCGGGTGACGCCGTGCTCGGGCAGGTGCCGGGCGAGGACCCGGGCCAGCGCCCCCAGCCGGGAGCGGTCGGGCTGCAGCGTCGGGACGCCGCGCGAGGTGAGCGGATCGGCGGTGACGGGCCCCACGCACGCGGCCACCACTCCCCCGCCGAACGCGGCCAGCAGCGCCTCCTCCAGCCCGTCCGCCCGGGCCGCGCCCAGCATGGCGTTGACGGCGGGCGCGCTGGTGAAGGCGACGGCGTCGACCGCGCCGGAGATCGTCTGGGTGATGAGGCGGCGCAACGGCGAGATGTCCCGGTACGGCAGCCACCGGTAGACGGGGATCTCGATGACCTCGGCCCCCGCCCGGCGCAGGTCGGCCACGAACTCGGCGAGCGGCTCGCCGTGCTGCTGCACCGCGATGCGCCGCCCGCGCAGGTCCTGGGCGAGGAGGTACTCCTTGACCTCCTGGCAGGACTCGGTGGCCGGGGTCCAGTGGTCGTTGAGCCCGGCGGCGCGTACCGCTCCCCTGGCCTTGGGGCCGCGGGTGAGCAGGCGCGCCCGGGACAGGTGGTCGGTCAGGTCGGCGGACAGGCCCCAGCCCTCGGCGGCGGCCATCCAGCCGCGGAAGCCGACGCCGGTCGTGACGACCACGTCGTCGAGCGGCTCCTCCAGGCCCAGCCGGGTGGCGGCGAGCAGGTCGGCGTCCTCGGCGAGGGGGACGAGCCGGATCGCGGGGGCGCTCACCACACGGGCGCCGCGCCGTTCCAGCAGCGCGCCGAACTCCTCGCGACGTCTCGTCGCGGTCACGCCGACGGTGAAGCCTGCCAGGGCGTCGGGGGCGGTCTCCGGTGAGGAGCCGCCGTCCAGGGGGAGCGCGCTCATGCCCATACCTCCAGCCGGTCAGGGATGCCCGGCCGGGCCCCGAGCACCCGGCCGGGCATCACAGGCGCGTGTGACGCAAGTGAGATCACCCTCCGATACTGCTTTCGGGGGGTTTCGCGGCTGGGTCTCTTCTGTTACCGCTGTGCTACAAGGCTCGGCTCCGGCGGTTGGCGCGAGAGACGCCGGGGAAACGTAGATCGTGACGACGCCGCCTATCGGGGAGTTACGGGTGACGGTCCGGCCTATTCGCACGTTCGACGATCCGGTGCTGCGCCGGGTCTCCGCGCCGGTGCAGGATTTCGACCGGGAGCTGCGGCGGCTGGTGAAGTCGCTGACGGCCACGATGGGCGCGGGCGCCGGCCGGGCCGGGCTCGCCGCCCCGCAGATCGGCGAGCCGCTGCGGGTGCTGGTCTACTCCTACGACGGCAAGTCCGGCCACCTGGTCAATCCGCGCCTGGAGCTGTCGCAGCGGCGCATCACCGCCGACGAGGCGTGCCTGTCGGCCCCCGGCGTGTGGTGGCCGCTGGACCGCTCCTACATGGTGACGGCGCGCGGCCGCGACATGTTCGGCAAGCCCGTGACCGTGCGCGCGCTCGGCGTGCTGGCGCGTGTGCTCCAGCACGAGGTCGACCACCTCGACGGGGTGCTGTTCAGCGACCACCTCGAAGAGAGCGAGCGGGAACGGTTTCTCGCGGCGGCGTTGCCAGGCTGAGCTCGCGCCGCTGCGCGGGATCGGTGCCGCCCCAGACGCCATAGGCCTGCCTGGTGTCCAGCGCGTATTCGAGGCACGGCCGCCGTACGGGACATCGGCCGCACACTCGCTTGGCCTGCTCGACCTGTGACCGGCTCGGCCCTTCCACGGAGATCGGGAAGAACAGCTCCGGGTCAAGGTCCAGGCAGGCGGCCCTGCGGGTCCAGTCGAGCATCATCATGACGTTCGCGCCTACCCAGCGTGAGGGGGCTCATACCTGAGTGAGCAGGTCGTCCCAGTCCGCCAGGAATCTGGCGAGTCCGTAGCGCGACAGCGCCGCCGCCCTGGCGGCCTTGCCGGCCTGGCGGGCGGTCTCCGGGTCCTCGGCGTACGCGTGCAGCGCGTCGGCCAGCACGTGCACCTTCGTGGAGAGCACGCCGGCCTCGGGCGGCACCGCCTCGACGGCCTCGGTGGCCGCCAGCGCGACGACCGGCATGCCCAGCGTCATGGCCTCGATGAGGGCCAGGCCCAGCGAGGTCCACCGGTAGGGGTGCAGGTAGACGCGTCTCTTGGCGAGCTCGGCGTGCATGACGTGCTGGGGCAGGTCCTCGTACGTGCCGTACGGCAGGCCGGCGACCTTCATGCCGAACACGTCGAGGGGCACCCGTTCGGCGAAGCGCGGCAGCAGGTCGGTCCCGGCGACGCGGGTGCGGCGTACCGGCTCGTTGACGACGACGCCGGCGCGGGGCAGCTCACCCGTGTACAGGTGGCCGGGGTCGGGGACGCCGTGCTCGATGACGCGGGTGGGGGCCCTGCCGTTGTCCCAGAAGAGCTCGTTGAAGTGGGTGACGTGGACGAGCGTGATGTCGCTCCGGTCCGCGAGCGGGTGGCGGGTGCGGGGCACGTCGCCGGCGGGGGTGTTGTGCTCGACGTACACGCCCGGCACGTCGCGGCCGAGCCATTCGCGGGCCAGGTCGATCTCGTGCGGACGCTGGTAGACGACGACGTCGACGGGTTCGCGGCGCAACAGGTCCCACGGCACCTCGCGGGCGCTGCCGGGCCAGTCGTAGGTGGCCGCCCGTCCCCGTCCGTCGGGACCCCGATCGGGGACGAGCGGCAGCAGGTACTCGTGCGACCCGCGGATGAACGCGCTGGTCCACGAGCCGTGCACGTGCCAGATGAGGATCCTCACCAGCGGCTCCACCCCATGGCGCGGGCCCACGGCGCCGACGCGGCCGGCACGGCGGCCGCCACGTCGTTGAGCACGCGATCGACGGCGTCCCAGAGGTCGTGCGCGACCTCGGGGGCGTCCTCGATCTCCCCGGGCAGTGTCTGCGGGGTCGGGATGAGGATGCCTCGCGCCCCGGCGGCCCTGGCGGCGTCCATGTCGCGGCCGATGTCGCCCACGACCACGCAGTCGCGGGGGCTGACGTCCAGCACGGCGGCGGCTCTGATCACCAGGCCGGGCGCGGGTTTGCGGCAGGTGCAGCCGTCGCCGTCGTCGTGCACGCAGATCGCCCACGCGTCGAACGGGCCCAGCAGCTCCTCCACCCTGGCGTTCACCTGGTCCATGTCGTCCGGCGAGAGCAGCCCCTTGGCGACGCCCGACTGGTTGGTGACCACGGCCACCGGCACGTCGGCCTGTCTGAGCCGGCCCAGCGCCTCGACCGCCCCCGGCATGGGCTCGACGAGTTTCGGATCCCCGTTGTACGGCACGTCCCTGATCAAGGTCCCGTCCCGATCGAAGAGCACTGCGCCGGGACGTCGCTTTTCGAACACCATTCACCTCCGTCAGCGTGTCCGGCAGCTACCCGACCCTTGACCGGGCAAACAACTACTCTGCGTGACCAACCGCAGGACGCCGGGGCCGTTTTCGCATCTCATGAGCACGCCCGATGTTTGAGAACCGCTTCTCTCGGTAGCGGTTCTCCACGCCTGAGGGGGAGGAAGCATGAAGTTTCTCGGCATCAACGCGATCTTCCACGACCCGGCCGCGGCGCTGGTGGTCGACGGGAGGATCGTGGCGGCGGCGGAGGAAGAACGCTTCAGCCGCCGTAAGCACGGCAAGCGGCCGCTGGCGTTCTCCGCGTGGGAGCTGCCGGAGCAGGCCGCCGCCTGGTGCCTGCGCGAGGCCGGGCTGGCCCCCGAGGACATCGACGCCGTCGCCTACTCCTACGACCCCTCGCTGGTGGTGCGCAGGCCGGAGGGCGAGTGGGAGGACCTGCGCACGAAGTACGCGGTGCGGGCTCCCGCCTTCCTGGCCACGGCGCTGCCCGGCCTGGATCCGGGCCAGGTCTCTTACGTGCCGCACCACGTGGCGCACGCCGCCTCCGCGGGCCTGGCCTCGCCCTGGCGCGACTGCGCGGTGCTGGTGTGCGACGGGCGCGGGGAGGACGTCTCGCACCTGGCGGGCGTCTACCGCGACGGCGAGCTGGAGATCCTGGCCACGCAGGAGCTGCCGCACTCCCTGGGCCTGATGTACGAGGAAGTGACCGAGCACCTCGGTTTCCTGCGCTCCAGCGACGAGTACAAGGTCATGGCGATGGCCTCGTACGGCACTCCGCGGCATCTGGCCGCGCTGCGCGAGGTGATCTACACCACGGGCGGCGGCGGGTTCCGGGTGGAGCCGGTCGACTGGAACGTCTACGCCAAGGCGCTGCCCAAGGGCGGCACGTGGACCTCCGACCACGCCGACCTGGCGGCAAGCGTGCAGGCCCGGCTGGAGGAGGTGCTGCTGGAGCTGGTGCGCTGGCTGCACGCGCGTACCGGCGAGCGGCGGCTGGCGCTGGCCGGCGGCGTGGCGCTCAACTGCGTGGCCAACACCCGGCTGCTGGACGAGGGGCCTTTCGAGGAGCTGTGGGTGCAGCCGGCCGCGGGCGACTCGGGCACCGCGCTGGGCGGGGCGTTGCACCTGGCGCAGACGTACGGCGAGCCGGCCGCGCCGATGCCGGGCGCGGCGCTCGGGCGCGGCTTCACCGACGAGGAGCTGGGCGCGTGGCTGGACGTGGCGCGCGTGCCGTACTCGCGGCCCGCCGACCTGGCCGCCGCCGTGGCCGCCGAGCTGGCGGCCGACCGGATCGTGGCCTGGTTCCAGGGCCGCTCCGAATACGGGCCCCGGGCCCTCGGGCAGCGGTCGTTGCTGGCGCATCCCGGTCACGCGCGCAACACCGAGCGGCTCAACGACGTCAAGGGGCGGGAGCAGTTCCGGCCGATCGCGCCGATGGTGCTGGAGTCGCGGGCCGGTGAGATCTTCGGACGGGGGCCGGTGCCGTCGCCGTACATGTTGTTCGTGCACGACGTGCACCCCGATTGGGCGCCGCGCCTTCCGGCGGTGGTGCACGTGGACGGGACGGCGCGCATCCAGACGGTCTCGCCGCGGGCGCATCCGCTGATGGCGCGGGTGCTGAGCGAGTTCGAGGCGCGTACGGGGCTGCCGGTGGTGGTCAACACGAGCCTCAACACCGCGGGGCGGCCCATGGTGGACGATCCGCGTGACGCGCTGGAGTGCTTCGGGTCGGCGCCGGTGGACGTGCTCGTGCTGGGGCCGTACATGGTGCGCCGCGGGGAGGTGTTCGCCGCGTGATCACCGTCGTGATCCCCACCGTCGGGCGGCCCAGCCTGCGTGACACCGTGGCGGCCGTGGGGCCTGGCGTGCCGGTGGTCGTGGTGGACGACCGGAAGGCCGGGGCGCCGCTGGAGCTGCCGGCGCACGTACGCGTCGTGCGCTCGGGCGGGCACGGCCCGGCGGCGGCGCGCAACGCCGGGTGGCGGGCCGCGGAGACGCCCTGGGTGGTGTTCCTCGACGACGACGTGGTGCCGGCGCCCGGGTGGACCGAGGCTGTCCGGAAGGACCTGGTGGACCTGCCCGACGAGGTGGCCGGCAGTCAGGGGCGCATCACGGTGCCGCTGCCCGCCCATCGCCGGCCCACCGACGCCGAACGTCACACGGCCGGGCTGGTCGACGCCGCGTGGGTGACGGCCGACATGGCCTACCGGCGTGCGGTGCTGGAGGCGGTGGGCGGGTTCGACGAGCGGTTCCCCCGGGCGTACCGGGAGGACTCCGACATGGCGCTGCGGGTGGGGCGGGCCGGTCACCGGCTGGTCAGGGGCGAGCGGGTGACCGAGCATCCGGTGCGCGCGGACGGGTTCTGGGCGAGCGTGCGCTTCCAGCGAGGCAACGCCGACGACGCGCTCATGCGCCGCCTGCACGGCCCGGACTGGCGCGCCGCCATCGGGAGCGGCCCCGGACGGCTGCGGCTGCACGCCGTGACCACCGCCGCGGGCCTCACGGCGGCGCTGCTCGCGGGCGCCGCGCTCGCCAGGCGCGGCGGGCGGGTGGCCCCCGCGCTCGCGGGCGTGGCG
>NZ_SMKQ01000328.1 GCF_004348995.1 Nonomuraea terrae | reverse complement strand
GTGTGGGGAGTGGGGCGCGGGGTCATCGGATGCTCAGGGATCGCAGGGCGGCCTTGAGAAGGGCGGCGACCTGGGGCTGGCGGCCGGCCGCGAGCTCGGCGTCGGCGTCGGGCTCCACGGCGGCGATCGCCTGGTCGGCGTCCTTGCTGGAGTAGCCCAGGCCCACGAGCCCGGAGTGGACCTGATCGCGCCACGGCGCCGTGCGCCGCTCGCCGTTGAGCGCCGCGTCGAGCGCCGCCTGGGGGGTGCCGAGTCGGTCTTTCAGCTCCAGGACGATGCGCTGCGCCCCCTTCTGGCCGATGCCCGGCACCTGGGTGAGTGCTTTGAGGTCGGCGGCGGCCACGGCGGTGCGCAGCGCGTTGGGCGTGTGGACGGCGAGCATGGCCAGCGCCAGCTTGGGGCCGACCCCGCTGGCCGTCTGCAGCATCTCGAACACGACCCGCTCGTCGTCGGTGGCGAAGCCGTAGAGGGTGAGCGACTCCTCGCGGACGACCAGGGACGTGGCCAGCCGGGCGTCCTCCCCCATCCGCAACGTCGCGAGCGTGCCCGGAGTGCAGTGGACGAGGATGCCGACGCCGCCGACCTCGATCACGGCCCCGTCGGGCGCGATCGCCGTCACCTTGCCCGCCACCGACGCGATCACAGCCGCCCGCCTCCCGTCACTGCCCCTCCTGGCCCGGTCATGGTCATGCGAGTATCCCGCTCAAGCGGCCTGCCCGGTGACTCCGGCCGCGATCGGCGCGCCGGACGCGGCGCGGGCCTCACGGCCGGGCGCCCTTCCTGGTGGCCCTGGCCACTGCCTCGGCCAGGCGATGCTGGGCGCCGCCGCGCCAGACGTGGCAGATGGCCAGCGCGAGCGCGTCGGCGGCGTCGGCGGGCTTCGGCATCTCGCTCAGCCGCAGCAGGCGGGTGACCATGGCGCCGATCTGCTTCTTGTCGGCCGTGCCGCTGCCGGTGATGGCGGCCTTGACCTCCGACGGCGTGTGCAGCGCCACGGGCA
This sequence comes from Nonomuraea terrae, assembly GCF_004348995.1. Classification (GTDB taxonomy): domain Bacteria; phylum Actinomycetota; class Actinomycetes; order Streptosporangiales; family Streptosporangiaceae; genus Nonomuraea; species Nonomuraea terrae. Next base: position 5,459 of record NZ_SMKQ01000328.1, on the reverse strand, counting down.
GCCCGCGCCGGGCCGCGCACAGGACCGCGATGCCGGCCGCCTGGGCGGTGCCCATCACCGTGCGGACGTTGTGCTGGCTGAAGACGCGCTCCACGGCCACCGCGTCGGGCCGCACCTCGTCGAGCCAGCGCTCGATCCCGGCCTCGATGCCGACGAGCCGGGCGCCGAGCTCCTCGTCGGCGCCGGTGCGCACCACCCCGACGGCCACCATCGACAGCGGCGCCCCCGGCCGGCCCTCGACCGCGCCGAGGCCGCATCGGGTCAGCCCCGGATCGACGCCCATCACCCGCACCGGCATGCCCTCCCGCCCGCCGAACACCTGTTCGCACGAGACTCTACCCCTGCCGGGATGCCCGCGCACCGCGAATCGCCCGTCCAGCGCGGGCCTGCCGGAAGCGGCACCTCAGAAATAGTCCAGCATGTACGGCTTGGCGGCGAAGGCGGCGTCGAGGGCCTCGTCGTAGCGGTCGTCACCGGTCATGAGCCCGCCGAGCCGCAGCGTGGCCGTCGGGACACCGGTGTACAGGGCGGAGAAGCCGTTGACGGTCAGCCGAGGGCCTGGCCCGTCGACCGGCGTGGCCGCGCCCGAGCCGCCCGCGAGCTCCAGCCGCCACGTGCCCCCGGCCCTGACCGGGTCGTCCACGGTGACGACGGCCTCGCAGGAGGCGTGGGCCGGGTAACCCCTGCGCTCGACGGCGGCGGGCACGTCGAGCACCCTGAACATCCACCGGATCTGGGCGACCTCCTCCTTCGTACGCTCGCGCAGCAGCCACAGCACCGGATCGTCGGGCGCCACGGACGCCACGACGTGGCGGGCGACGGAGGACGCGCTGCCGACCAGGGACCACAGGGCGCGCAGGGTCTCGCGCGAGGCGGCGACGAGGTTCTCGACCTCGATGTCGTCGCCCTTCCAGCGGTAGACGACGTAGCCGTCGTCGGCGAGGTAGAGGAAGTCGTCCTCGTCGCCGAGCCGGACGCCCCAGATGTGCTCGTCCCAGCAGACCGGGCCGCTGGAGCGGGCGAGGGCGTGCACGCGGTGGAGCACCGACACGACCTCGGCGGCGTCGCCGGGGCCCATCCTGCGCAGCTTGACCGGCCCGGCCGGAGCGATCCCGCGCAGGTCCTCGGCGGGCAGGCGTACGGTGTGCAGCGCTCCGGCGTGCTCGTAGCCGATCCGGCGGTAGATGGCGGTGGTGGCCGGGTAGAGCGCGGACACCGCGTCGCCGAGCGCCTCCGCACGGTCCATCACGGCCTTCATGATCAGCGTGCCGACGCCGCGGCCGCGGTCTTCCGGGTTGACCGTGACCCCGGCGACCCCCGCCATGGGCTGCGGCTTGCCGTGCCACCACTGCGTGAACCCGCGCAGCCGGGCCGCGGCGGCCAGCCGGCTGCCGTCGAACACCCCCAGGTAGCGGCCCTCCCCGAGCGCGGGCAGCACCATGCGGCGCCACTTCTCCCTGCTGTCCGCGGGTATCGGGCCGAAGGCGCGCCTGCGCGCGTCGATGACGTCGTCGAGGTCTGCTTCGGTCAGGTCGCGTATCTCCACAAGCAGTCAACCCTACGCAGCCGGGGCGGGCGAGGGCGAACCCTGCCCCCCGTCCTTGGCCGTGATCGCGAGGCGGTCGAGGTAGAGCAGCTGAGCGGCCACGAGGGCGGCCAGCGCGACGGCGACCACGAGCAGCGGCGTGCCGGCGCCGACGTCCGGCGTGCGGGCGGCGTACGAGCTGAGCTGGTTGACCTGGGCGACCGGAGCGGTGAACAGCTCGGGCTGCTGGGCGACCAGCAGCGGCCACAGCAGGTCGTGGGCGTTCACGAGCGTGACGGCGCCGGTGAGGATGCCGGCCATGGGCAGCGACGGCAGGAACACGCCGCCGAAGAAGTCGCGGTCGGTGCGCTCGGCCAGCCCCTTGCACAGCAGCGTGAGCACCAGCAGGGCCGGGACGCTCACCAGCACGGGCGGGATGAGCGCGGGGAAGGTGTCGACGAGGCCGAGGTTGCGGGTGTTCTGCCAGTTGGCGACGCCGAGGACGCCCGTGCCGGCGAACAGCCACGGCGCGAACACCAGCAGCAGCCACTCGCTGCGCCGCCCCAGCGGGCGCAGGCCGCCGATGCCGAGCGCGGCCAGGTAGGCCACGCCCACCGAGACGACCGCTCCGGCGAGGGCGGGCACCCAGGTGTTGACCTGCGCGCGCAGGGTGCCCGCAGGGCTTCGCGGCGAGGCGAGCGCGCCGTCGATCCAGGGCCAGGCGCACAGCAGCGCGACGGCGGCCACGACGACCAGCGCCGTCACCCCGGCGGCCACGGCCACCGGCCCGGCCGCCCGCCGCACGGGTACGGCCGAGGAGGCGTGCCCCGCGCCGGCCACCGCCTTGGCGGGCCCCGCGGGCAGGAGCTCCGCCCCGCCGGTCACGTACGGGGACGCCGGAGCGTCCTGGCCCGTCGCGGAGAAGACGCCGTACGGGCCCGCCGCCGGCTGCCCGTAGGCCTCGCCGTAAGGGGACGCCGGCAGCTGGGCGGCGGCCCCGGAGGACACGCCGTACGGGCTCGGGGCCTTGTCGTGCGACGCCCACGAGGAGGCGTCGGCGGCCGCCTCGCGCGGCGTCAGGGTGATGCGCAGCCGGAAGGCGACCGCGACGATCGTGGCGGCGACGCCCAGCACGGCGAGCAGAGCCCACGTGAGGGCCGCGACGGCCGCACCGGGGCCGAACTCGGCCATCCGGAAGGCGTAATCGTAGGACAGGCCCGCGAGCGTCTCTGTGGCGCGCTGAGGGCCTCCCCGGGTGAGCACCATGCCGAACGAGAACGCCTGCAGCCCCACGGCGACGACGCCGAGCGCGAGCAGCGCCCCGACGGCGAGCAGCGCGGGCCCCGGGGTGCCGCCGCGCAGGACCGGCAGGTACGCGACGAGGGCCAGCGCGCACACGACGCCGAACGTGGCCGCGGCGACGATCAGCCGCAGCGTGCCGGGGGCGGTGGTGGCCTCGCGCAGCCCGTCGGCCAGGGTGACGACGCCGGACGCGTTGGGCATCAGGCCGCGCGTCCAGGCGGCGGCGACCCCGACCGGCGAGAACGTGACGACCGCGAGCGAGAGCGCGATGCGAGCGGCCCGCCTCGGCCACGTGCCCGCGCGGTCGAGCGCCAGCGCCAGCAGCGGGCCGACCACCACGGCCACCAGCAAGGGGATCAGGGTCAGGGACAGCGTGAACCCCACGGCCCGCCAGAACTCGCCGCCGCCGAGCAACTCGGCGTAGTTGGCCGTCCCCGCGTAGGTGCTCTCCCGCAGGACGCCGCCGCGCTGGAAACTGAGCCAGATCGTCTGACCCGTGGGCAGGACGAGCGTGATGAGCGTGCCCAGCAGCGCGGGCACGGCGAGCAGCCAGCCGAGCGCGTGAGAGGCCGAGTGTGGGGGGTTGGGGGAAGTCACGTCGCCCGACCCTACGCCGACCCGGCCCCCTCGCGCACGCCGAAAAGCCGTCGGCTCGCGAGGGGCGAACAAGGCCCCGGCACGCGAAGGGGCCCGGCGGAGAACCGGGCCCCGGAACGTGTGCGGCGCGGGCCGTCAGTCGAGGGCGGCCAGGACCTCGTCGGAGACGTCGAAGTTGGCGAAGACGTTCTGCACGTCGTCGCTGTCCTCCAGCGCGTCGATGAGGCGGAACACCTTCTTGGCGCCCTCCTCGTCGAGCGGGACGCTCATGGTCGGCACGAAGCTGGACTCGGCCGAGTCGTAGTCGATGCCGGCGTCCTGCAGTGCCTTGCGCACCGGCACCAGGTCGCCCGCCTCGCAGATGACCTCGAACGACTCGCCGATGTCGTTGACCTCCTCGGCGCCCGCGTCGAGGACGGCCATCAGCACGGTGTCCTCGTCGAGGTCGTTCTTGGGGACGATCACGACACCCTTGCGGTTGAACATGTAGGAGACGGACCCGGGGTCGGCCAGCGAGCCGCCGTTGCGGGTCAGCGCCACGCGCACCTCGGAGGCGGCGCGGTTGCGGTTGTCGGTGAGGCACTCGATGAGCACCGCGACGCCGCCGGGCGCGTAGCCCTCGTACATGATCGTCTGCCAGTCGGCGCCGCCGGCCTCAAGGCCGCCGCCGCGCTTGCGGGCCCGCTCGATGTTGTCGTTGGGCACGGAGTTCTTCTTCGCCTTGAAGATGGCGTCGAAGAGGGTGGGGTTGGCGTCCGGGTCAGGGCCACCGGTCCGGGCCGCCACTTCGATGTTCTTGATGAGCTTGGCGAACAGCTTGCCGCGCTTGGCGTCGAGCGCGGCCTTCTTGTGCTTCGTCGTCGCCCATTTGGAGTGGCCGGACATTACCTAGAGCTCCCTCACCATGTCTACGAAGTAACGGTGCACGCGGACGTCCCCGGTGAGCTCGGGGTGGAACGACGTCGCGAGCAAAGGCCCTTGACGGACCGCGACGATCCTATCCCCAGGCTCGCACCTGCCCAGCACTTCGACGTCGGCGCCGACGGATTCGACCCACGGGGCGCGGATGAAGATGGCGCGCACGCGCTCGCCGGCGAAGTCGAGATAGGACTCGAACGAGTCGACCTGGCGGCCGAAGGCGTTGCGCCTGACCACCATGTCGATGCCGCCGATGGTCTGCTGACCTGTCATGCCGTCCTCGATGCGGTCGGCCAGCATGATCATGCCGGCGCAGGAGCCGTAGGCGGGCATGCCTTCCTTGATCCGCATCCGCAGCGGCTGCAGCATGTCGAAGGTCTCGGCGAGCTTCCACATCGTGGTCGACTCCCCGCCGGGGATGACGAGGCCGTCGACCGCGTCCAGCTCGGCGGGCCGCCGCACGGCGACGGCCGTGGCGCCTGCCTCTCCGAGCATGCGCGCGTGCTCGCGCACATCGCCCTGGAGAGCGAGTACACCGATCGTGGGCACAGCCGATCCTTCCGTCCGGGTACGGGTTTCCCCAATTCAACACCAGAATGCCCCGCCATCTTCCTCCAGGAGGCCGCGTTCAGCGACCTCCGGCAGAACAGCGGACGCGGTCCGAGCTCACAGGACCACCTTCATGAAGACCGGCTGGTGGTCGGAGACGGTCACCTCCTGAGCGACGTGACACCGGCGCACGGACCCCTTCGGGGCGAACAGGTAGTCGAGTTTCTTGCCCCCGCGGGTCTCCCTGCCGGTGCGCCGCGTCCCGCGCTGGTCGCACTCCTGGTACGCCCGGTAGGCCGGGACGACGGCGCGGCGGCCGGCGGCGCCGCCGTACCCGCCGCCGGGCGGGGCGACGTTGAGGTCGCCGCCGACGATGGTCCGGTATCCGGGCCGGGCGGCCACCTGGAGCAGGCGCCGGATCTGCCGGGTGCGGTAGGGGGCGCCGGCCTGCCGGTCGTCGTAGGAGGACCCGACGGACAGGTGGGTGCCGCAGGCCCGGACCTTCACGGAGGAGAGGGTGGCGCAGATCGCGGCGCGCGCGACGTACCAGGGCGGGGCGGGCAGCGGG
>NZ_SMKQ01000327.1 GCF_004348995.1 Nonomuraea terrae | reverse complement strand
GCGGGGCGGCGGGCGGCGAGGAGGCGGTGGCGGAGGTCGCGGGCGGAGGCGAGGTCGAGCTCGGCGGTCACGACGCCGGGGCCGGCATCGAGGGCGGCGAGTACGGCGCCGGTGTGGTCGACGACGCAGCTGCCGCCGCTGAACTGCACGCGCCGCCCGTTCATCGTCTCGGCCCCGGCCTGGTCGGCGGCCACGACGGGCAGGCCGTTCTCCCAGGCGCGCAGCCGCCACGTGGCGCTCGGTCCGGGCTCGTCCACCCAGGCGGTGGGCAGGGCGATCCAGTCCGCCCCGCTCAGGGCGGCGTACCGGGCGGACTCGGGGTGGTCCATGTCGGCGCAGATCAGCGGGACGCAACGCCCCGCCGGGGTGTCCCACACGGGCGGCGGCACATGCCCGTCGGCCGCCCACAAGGGGTCGGCGACGAAGGGGTGCGCCTTGCGGTACGCGCCCACGGGACCGTCCGGCCCGATGAGCACGCACGTGTTGTGCAGGGTGCCGACCCGGGTGTCCAGCTCCGGCATGCCGAGCACGAGCCAGGCCCCGGTCGCGCGGCACAGCCGGGACAGGCGGCGGACAGCGGGGCCGTCCACCGGCTCGGCCAGGCCGCGCACCGCGTCCTCGTCCGGCCACAGGTAGCCGGTGAGCGCCAGCTCAGGCGTGACCACGACCCGCGCGCCGCCGGCCGCCGCCCGCGCGGCCAGCTCCTCGATGGCGTCGAGGTTGGCGGGCACGTCGCCGTGCGCCGAGACGAGCTGGACGACGCCGACGGTGACGGCCTCGGCGGAAGAATTCATGCGCGCGCTCCACGGATCATTCGAAAACGATGACGCTCCTCGTACGGGTGCCCGCCCGCATCGCGTCGAACGCCTCGTTCACCTCGTCGAGGCGTACGCGGTGCGAGATGAGCGAGTCGAGCGGCAGCCGGCCGGCCAGATACAGGGCGGCGAGCCGGGGGAAGTCGAGGCTCGGCACGGCGCCGCCGTAGTTGGAGCCGATGAGCGTCTTGCCCGTCTCGGCCAGCTCCAGCACGTCGATGGCCGCCTTGGCGCCCTGCGGCGGCAGCCCGACGAGCACGCCCACGCCTCCGGTCGTCAGCAGCGACGGCAACGACTCGATGGTCTCGGCCCGGCCGATGACCTCGAAGGCGTAGTCGGCGCCGCCGGAGGTGAGCTCCGCGACCTCGGCCGCCACCTGGGCGGCGTCCCCGCGGGCCCGTACGGTGTGGGTGGCGCCGAAGGAGCGGGCGGCGGCGAGCTTCTCCTCGGCGGTGTCGATCGCGACGATCGGGTACGCGCCGGCCAGGGCGAGCCCCATGACGACGGCGAGGCCGACCCCGCCGCAGCCGACGACGACGGCGGACGCCCCGGCGGGCACCCGGGCGTTGTTGACCACGGCGCCGACGCCGGTGGTGATCGAGCAGCCGATCAGGCTGGCCACGTCCATCGGCACGTCTGCGGGGATGCGGACGGCGGCCGACTCCGGCACGACGGCGTACTCGCTCATCGTGCCGACGGCGAGGTAGGGGTAGACGACGCCGGCGGCGTCGCGCAGCCGGGTGGTGCCGTCGGGCAGCAGGCACTCGTTGGAACGGGTGCCGGTGCAGGCCCACGCCTTGCCGGCGGCGCAGGCGCGGCAGCGGCGGCACGGGTAGTACCAGGAGAGGATCACGGTGTCGCCGGGAGCGACGTCGGTCACGCCGGCGCCGACCTGCTCGACGACGCCGGCGCCCTCGTGTCCCATCACGGTCGGCGTGGGCAGGCTCCACTCGCCGTCGAGCACGTGCCGGTCGGAGCCGCACACGCCGGAGGCGGCGATGCGCACCAGCACCTCGCCGGGGCCGGGGTCGGCGACCTGGATCTCGCGGACGGTCAGCCGGTCGCCGCGGCCGTCGTGGACGGCAGCGAGGGCGGTACGGGGCATCACGCTCTCCTGTCGTCGTAGCCGCCGCGTCCCCGGTTGAGCACGCGGGTGAGCAGCAGGTGGGTGAGTGCGGCCACCACCACGGCGGGCACCGACGCGGTGAGCACGGCGAACGCGGGCTCGGTGGCCAGGGTCTGCGGGTTGTAGAGCCAGACGTACGCGACCGCTCCCAGGCCGGTGGAGATCAGACCCGCCAGGTTGAACCCGCCGGTGAAGTGGTACGGGCTGGCCGCGCCGTGGGCGTACAGGCCGCGCAGGTCGATCCGCTGGCGGCGCAGCACGAAGTAGTCGGCGATGACCGTGCCGGAGATGGCCGCCAGGAACGCCCCGCTCCAGGTGACGAAGACGAGGAAGCCGTCGTACAGCAGGCTGGGCCAGAAGCTGACCACGGCCGGCAGCACGAAGAACCCGGCGGTGAGCCACTCCCAGCGCACCTTCGCCAGCAGGTTGCCGCCCGCCTGCCGCAGCGCCAGGCACGTCGAGTAGACGATCGAGGACAGGCTCGTCAGGTTGGCGAAGGCGATGAACACCAGCGCGAGCACGCCGAGCCACTTGCCGCCGAGCGGGACCATCCAGACGGTCGGGTCGGAGTCGCCCAGCGTCAGCGCCGCGGCCATGCCGACCACCTGGGCCACGATGGTGGCGCCGAACAGCCCGATGTATCCGGGCCACAGGGCGCTGCGCGGCCGGTCGGTCAGCCGGGCGAGGCTGCCCATGACGGGCCACCAGGACAGGCCCACGCCGAGATTGAACTCGACGGCCAGGGCGAAGTTGAGGGCGTCGTCGGGGAACGGGGCCAGCGGCGGGGCGGCCAGGAGGTCCGACCAGGAGGTACGCGTCAGCAGCAGCGCGATCATGCCCACGGTGAGCACGGCCAGGCCGGGGGCGACGACCCGGTTCAGCAGCCGCATCGTGAGCGGACCCTTGGCCAGGATCACCCAGGCGACGGCGATGGCCACCAGGGCGAGCAGGGTCACGGGGAGCGCGTCTGGCCCGATGTCGGTGCCGAGCACCTGGTTGGACACCTGTGTGGCGGCCCGGCCGAACATCACGCCGAGCAGCGCCGACCAGCCCATCTCGGTGAACAGCACCACGGTGAACACCAGCAGCGCGACCCCGCCGAAGCCGAAGGCGCTGCGCAGCAGGGTGTACTGCTCGCCGCCGTACCGCTGGCTCGACACGACACTGGCCAGCAGCATGATGCCCACGCCGAGGGCGTTGCCGATGATCATCGCGGCGAGGCCCTGCTGGAAGCCCACCAGCGAGGCTGTGGAGCCGCCGACGAGGAAGGCCCAGGTGGCGATGGCCAGGCCGACGTTGACCCAGCTGAAGTCGGTGAAGTTCCACACCCGCTCGGAGCGCAGTACGGGCAGCGAGCCGAACGTGGCCTCGCGTCTGACGTCCTCTTCGACGGCCATCACGCCATCACCCATCCGATCAGCGTGAGCACCACGACGACGGCCGCGAACACCCACAGCTCGGTGGGCGACAGCGGGGCGTGTGCGGGGTCGCCCGCCTCGTCCTCCTCCAGCGCGCGCAACCGCCGTTCCAGCTCGGCGCGCACCGCGGGATCCTGTACGTCCATGCGTCCTCCTCACACCGGGCAGGGGACGGCGGTCCGAGGGGGTGCCGGGGGGAGGCACAGCCGCCACTCGTAGCCGGTGTGCAACAAACGGTAAGCGCAGGTCCAAGCGTTGTTCGCACTGTGTTTCCGCTGTTCGCCGCCGCGCGGTGGCGGGTTTGCCGGCCGTTGCCAAGATCGCGGGCCGCTGACAGTATCCCAACATCCCAACCGAACGTTGCGATACACGGTCAAACCGCACCCCCCAGGTGGCACAACATGCGAAACACCGCTTCGTGGACCTTCGACGCCATCCCCGACCAGTCCGGCCGACTCGTGGTGGTGACCGGCGCCAACAGCGGCATCGGTTACGTCACCGCCGGCGAGCTGGCCCGCCGCGGCGCCCGCGTCGTGCTGGCCTGCCGTGATCCGGAACGCGGCCGGGCCGCGCTCGAACGCATGAAGGAAGAGATCCCCGGCGCCGACCTTGAGCTGCGCCGGGTGGATCTGGCCAGCCTGGCCTCCATCAGGGAGTTCGCCGCCGGCTGGGACCTCGGCCGGCTCGACCTGCTGGTCAACAACGCCGGGATCTCGATGGTGCCGTACGCCGTGACCGAGGACGGGTTCGAGTCGCAGGTCGCGGTCAACCACCTCGGCCCGTTCGCGCTGACCGGCCTGCTGCTGCCCCATCTGCTCGCCGCGCCCGATCCGCGGGTGGTCGCCGTCAGCAGCCTGGCGCAGCGCTTCGCCCGCTTCGACCTGGACAACCTCAACGCCGAGCGCGGCTACTCACCGATGTTCACGTACGCGGTGGCCAAGCGGGCCACCCTCTACTTCGCGCTCGAACTCCAGCGCCGGGCGGACGCCGCGGGGCTGAGGCTGCGCAGCATGGCCGCCGCTCCGACGCTCACCCGCTCCAACATCCTCACCGGCGGCCCGCACGCCGCCAAGGGGTGGCTCTACCGGACGATCACGCCGCTGGTCCTGCGCGTCGCCTTCCGTCCCACCCCGGAAGGCGCGCAGACCTCCCTGTACGCGGCCACCGTGCCGGACCTGCCCGGCGGCAGCTACGTCGTCGCCGACGGGCCGATCCAGATGTACGGCTCGCCCACCCTCCGCACCCGTGACCGCGCCCTCCGCGACACCGTCACGGCGCAGCGGCTGTGGGAGGTCTCGGAGCGCCTCACCGGCGTCACCTACGAGGGCGTCATGCGCCAGGCGTGAGGCCGTCGAGCCAGCCGGTCAGCAGCCGGTTGACCTCGTCGGCGCGTTCCTGCTGGACCCAGTGGCCGCAGCCGTCCAGGAGGTGGGAGGAGACCAGGCCCGGCAGGGTGGTGGGGTAGGCGTCGATCGCGGCGGACAGCCAGGTGGTGGAGGCGTCCAGGGCGCCGCCGATGAACAGCGACGGCTGCACGATGGGGGCGGCGTCCCAGGGGGCGAGGTCCTCCCAGTCGCGGTCCATGTTGCGGTAGCGGTGCAGCGCCGTGCTCATGCCGGTGCGCTCGAACTCGGCGGCGTAGACGTCGAGTTCGTCCTCGCTCAGCCAGGACGGCAGCGGGCCGGTGGGGAACCGGTCGCGCAGCGTGCCGCCCCGGGCCACGAAATGGGGGTCGGGCCGGTCGGGGCCCGGCATGGTGTCGGCGGACAGCGCGGCGTAGATGCCGGCCAGCCAGCCGCGGACGTCCGGCTCGATCTCGGCCTCGGCCCGGCCGGGCTCCTGGAAGTAGCCGACGTAGAACTCCTCGTCGCCGCCCATCCGGGCGAACGTCTCGCTGGGCCGGGGACCGCCGCGCGGGGCGTAGGGCACGCTCAGCAGCGCGACGGCGGTGAAGACGTCCGGCCGGATGAGGGCGCTGTCGGCGGCGATGGCCGAGCCCCAGTCGTGGCCGACGACGACCGCCGTCTCCTCGCCGAGGGCGCGCACCACCGCGACGTTGTCCTCGACCAGTTCCAGCATCCGGTAGGCGGCCACCGCGTCCGGCTTGGACGAACGGCCGTATCCGCGCACGTCCACGGCCACCGCCCGGTATCCGGCGCCGGCCAGCGCGGGGAGCTGGTGGCGCCAGGAGTACCAGGACTCGGGGAACCCGTGCACCAGCAGCACCAGCGGCCCTTCGCCCTGCTCGACCAGATGGATCCGGCCCGCCGGGGACGGCACCAGCCGGTGGATTGCCCGCGACATGAGTCCTCCTTCGCCGAAGCTCGCGACTCCACGATGGCGCGGGATCCGGGAATCCGGGTAATCGCGTTGCCGTTTCGGCAAAGCCCCTACGCGCTCTCACAAAAGTCAGACATCACGAATTCACAGGACATCAACCAAGTTGCTAGCAAATTGGGATGACCCTCCCTTTACTCTCGGGCAATGCGTGCAATGCCCCGGGCACTCGCGATCCTCGTCACCGCCGGCGTCACCGCCGGCTCGATCGCGGCCCTCCCCTCTGCCCCCGCCGCCGCCGCGGCGGGCACGGTAGTCATCAGCCAGGTGTACGGAGGCGGCGGAAACTCCGGCGCCCCCCTTGCGAACGACTACGTCGAGCTCTTCAACCGCAGCGGCGCCCCGGTCTCGCTGGACGGCTGGTCGGTGCAGTACACGAGTGCCACCGGCACCGGAAACTTCGCCGCCAACAAGACGAGCCTCTCCGGCACCCTGGCCCCGGGCCGCTACCACCTGGTCCAGCTCGCGGCGGGCGCCAACCCGGGCACGCCGCTGCCCGAGCCCGACACCACCGGCGGCATCAACCTCAGCGCCACGGCGGGCAAGATGGCCCTCGTCCGCTCCGCCGACGGCCTGGCCTGCAACGGCTCCACCACCGCCTGCACGCCCGAGCAGCTCGCGCTCGTCGCCGACCTGATCGGGTTCGGCGCCGCGAACTTCTCCGAGGGCGGCGCCGCGCCCGGCCTCAGCAACACCACCGCCGCGATCCGCAGGAACGGCGGCTGCGCCGACACCGACGACAACGCCGCCGACTTCGAGGCCGCCGCCCTGGCCCCGCGCAACAGCGC
>NZ_SMKQ01000326.1 GCF_004348995.1 Nonomuraea terrae | reverse complement strand
GGGCTGCGGGACGTGGCTGTGCGGCCGCTCCTGGCGTACATGGTGATCACGGGGCTGGGGGAGGGGATCTTCGCGACGCTGGCGGCGCCGTTCGTGGCCGGCGTGCTCGGCGGGGCCGGGGACGCGTACGGGCTGTTCCTGTCGGTGCAGGCGGTCGGCGGGATCGCCGGCGGCCTCGCGGTCGCCGCCTGGCCGGGCGCCACCTCCCCGCGTGCGCTGCTGGGCTGGGGGACGGTCGTCTTCGGCCTGGCGGACCTGGCCCTGTTCGTCTACCCCCTCGCGTGGCCGGCGCTGTGGCCCGCGCTCGTGCTGATCGTCGTGGCCGGGGTCCCGGCCGCCGCCGCGATGGCGGGACTGACCACGCTCGCGCAGCGCAGTGTCCCGGACGGCCGCCGGGGCGCGCTCTTCGGCCTCCTCGGCGGCGCCCAGGCCGCCACCTCGCTGCTCGGCATGGCGCTCGCGGGCGTGCTCGGCGACCGCATCGGCATCGTGGCGACGCTGTGCCTGCACGCCGGCGGCCTGTTCACCGCAGGCGTGATGATCTTGGCGAGAATCCGCAAAGACCCCGTCTGACCTGGTGTCATGCGCAAACGGATATGGATCTGTTTGTGATATCGCTATTAGACATCGACTGATCGCATCTGCTTTGCTCCTGACCTCTGACGGATCACGGCAGACGACAGTAAGGATTCGACATGCGAGACCTCCGCGCCCGCCGCCGCACGGCCGCGCTGGAAGCGGCCGTTCTGACGATCTCCCTTCTCACGGGCTCCCTCCTCGCGGGCGGGGCCGTCACGGCGGGCCCGGCCGCCGCGGCCCCCGCCGCCGTGCGGGACGTGCAGGCGCTGCCCGATGCGGCCCAGGCCAAGAAGGAACTGCGCGACCTGGAGCGGTCGCTCGGGGTCCGGATCGGCGCGTACGCGATCGACACCGCCACCGGCCGGACGATCGGCTACCGGTCGGGGGAGCGGTTCGCGCTGGCCTCCACGTTCAAGGCGATGGCCGCCGCGGCCGTGCTGCACAAGGCCCGTACCAGCGAGCCCGGCCTCATGGACAAGGTCGTCAAGTGGACGGCCGCCGAGCTCAAGCCGAACTCCCCGATCACCGAGAAGCACGTCAAGGACGGGCTGACGGTCGCGCAGCTGTGCCACGCGGCGATCACCCGCAGCGACAACACGGCCGCCAACATGCTGCTCAAGCAGCTGGGCGGTCCCGCCGGCCTGACGCGCTACTTCCGCACGCTGAAGGACCCGATCTCCCGCCTCGACCGCTGGGAGACCGAGCTGAACGACTGGAGCCCCAAGGAGAAGCGCGACACCACCACGCCCGCGGCCATCGCCCGCGACCTGCGCCTGGTCACCGCCGGCGACGCGCTGCCGGCCAAGGACCGCGAGCGGCTCAACGGCTGGCTCGTCGCCAACACCACCGGCGACGCCCGCATCCGCGCCGGGCTGCCCGCCTCGTGGATCGTCGGCGACAAGACCGGAACGGGCGGCACGTACGGCACCGCCAACGACATCGCCGTCGCCTGGCCGAAGAAGGGCGCCGCGCCCGTCATCATGGCGGTCTACACCAACGGCCGCACGGCCGGCGCCGCCGCCCAGGACAAGGCACTCGCCGACACCGCCACCATCCTCGCCCGCGGGCTCGGCAGGCTCTGATGACGCCACGGGGGACGCAGATCCTACGGCTCGCCGCCTCGGGGGCGGCGGCGGGCGTCCTGCTCGCGGCCATCGCGCTGCCCACCGTGGGCGGCGCGGGGGCCGGCTTCATGGCCGCCGCGAACGAGGTGAACCTCAAGCCCGCCGACCTCCGCGAGCCGCCGCCGGCCGAGGTCACCATCGTGCGGGACGCGCACGGCGGCGTGATCGCCCGCTTCTACGAGGAGTACCGCGAGGTCGTCGGCCTGGACGGGATCGCCCCGATCATGCGCACCGCGATCGTGGCCATCGAGGACTTCCGCTTCTACGAGCACGGCGCCATCGACCTCGAGGGCACGCTGCGCGCGCTGGCCACGAACCTGCAGTCGGGCCGGGTGAGCCAGGGCGGCTCCAGCATCACCCAGCAGTACGTCAAGCAGGTGCTGCTCAACTCGGCCGAGACGCAGCAGGAGCGGGACGCCGCCCTGGCGCCGACGTACGCGCGCAAGCTCAACGAGTTGCGGTACGCCATGGGGATCGAGAAGAAGTACACCAAGGACCAGATTCTCGAGAAATATCTGAACATCGCGTACTTCGGGGCGAGTGCGTACGGTGTGGAGGCCGCCGCCCGGCGCTTCTTCGGTATCTCGGCGGCCGAGCTGACCCTGCCGCAGGCCGCGACCCTGGCCGGCGCCGTGCAGGACCCGAACGCCACCGACCCCAACCTCGGCGCGCAGCAGCGGGAGCGGCTGCTGAAACGGCGCAACGTCGTCCTCGACCGGATGGCCGAGCTGGGCGAGATCACGAAGGAGCAGGCGGCGACGGCGAAAGCCGCCAAGCTGGGCTACAAAGGCACCAAGCTCCCCGGAGGCTGCGAAGCCAGCAAATATCCGTACTTTTGCCTGTATGTCCGGCATGAGATCCTGGGCAACCCCGACTTCGGCGCCACGGCCGAGGCCCGGCTGGCCAGGCTCAACCGCGGCGGCCTGACCATCGAGACCACTCTCGACCCGGCCATGCAGTCCGCCGCCGACCGGTCGATCAAGCGCTACGTCCGCGCCTCCGACCGGCCGGTCGCCTCCGAGGCCCTGGTCGAGCCCGGCACGGGAGCGATCAAGGCGATGGCCGCGAGCCGCCGTTTCGGGGCGGACGCCGACGAGAACGAGATCTCCTACAACGTCGTCGCCGACGCCGCGCACGGCGGCGGGGCCGGGTTCCAGGCCGGGTCCACCTTCAAGACCTTCACCCTGATCACGGCGCTGAAGGAGGGCCTGCGGCTGGACGACGGCCTGGAGGCAGGGGCCGGCTACCGGGCGCCCGCGTACTCGACGTTCCGCACCTGCGCGGGCTCGAACATCGGCGACCCCAGCCACACCGTCACCAACGACGAGGGCTCGCCCGGCTGGAAGTCGTTGCGCACCGGCACCTGGGCCTCCGTGAACACGTTCTTCATGGAGTTGGAGGAGCGGGTGGGGCTCTGCGACACCGTCAAGACCGCCAAGGCCCTCGGCGTGCGGCGCGCCGACGGGAAGAAGCTGCGCGAGTTCGAGACGTTCACCCTCGGCATCAACGAGATGGACCCGGTGACGCTGGCCGGGGCGTACGCGGCCATCGCGGCGCGCGGCGAGTACTGTGCCCCGATGGCGATCACGCGGATCACCGACCGCGACGGCCGCACCACCCGCTACCGTCCCAAGTGCCGGCAGGCGCTGGAGCCGGCCATCGCGGACGCCGCCGCCGACGTGCTGTCCGGGGTCTTCACCCAGGGGACGATGAGCGCGTACGGCGGTATCGGCCGCGACGCCGCGGGCAAGACCGGCACGACCGACGACTACGCGGCGGCCTGGTTCGCCGGCTTCACGCCCGACCTGGCGAGCGCGGTGAGCCTCGGCGACCCGCGCGGCTCCCAGCGGTACAAGCTGACGGGCGTGACGATCGGCGGCCGCTACTACGGCGCCGTCCAGGGCGCCACGATCCCGGGGCCGATCTGGCGGGACACGATGATCGCGGCGCTGCGGACGGTGCCGCCGTCGGAGTTCGTCCCGATCGACTCGTCCCGGTTCGGCGGCTGCCGCTCGTCCTGCCGCCCTGAGCCGGAGAAGAAACCCGAGGAGGAGAACCAGGACGGTGAGCCCGAGGCCGGGACGTCGGCCTCACCGGCGCCCTCTCCCTCGGCGACCGCGACCTCCGCGAACCCGCAGAGGTGAGCGGCGCGCGTACCTAGAATGAGCTATGCCCAGCGAGCCCCTCACCCGAGGCCGCATCGTCACCGCGGCCGTCGGGCTCATCGAGCGGGAGGGCGCCGACGCCGTCTCCATGCGGCGCATCGCCGCCGAGCTGGGCGTGGGCGTGATGTCGCTCTACAACCACGTGCCCAACAAGGACGCCCTGCTCGGGGCGGTGGCCGAGACGGTGCTGAACCGGATCGAGTTCACCGACGACCCGGGCGCGCACTGGAGCGACCGGGTGCGCGTGCAGGCGCGGGCGTTCCGCCAGATCGCCCACGACTATCCGCGCTGCACGATGCTCGTGGTCAGCCGCCAGCTCCACTCCGCCGCCGGTCTGCTGCCGGTCGAGCGGGCGCTGGCCACGCTGCGCGGCGCCGGGTTCGAGGGGGCCGACGCGGTGCGGATGCTGCGGATGTTCATCGCGTACGTGGTGGGGTCGCTGCTGAGGGAGGTCGGTCTGACGCCCGCGTTCGCGCAGGCCAGGCCGCTCACCGCGGAGGGGGTCGATCCGGAGCTGTTCCCCGAGGTCAGCGCGCTGGCGGGGCTGCTGTCGGCGTGTGACCACGAGGCCGAGTTCGAGTTCGGGCTGGAGTTGCTGATCAAGGCGATGGAGGCGCATGCGGGGCGTCGGGAGGGCACCCGGTGAGCTGTTCCGGATGCCCTCCGGAGCCCGCTAGTACCAGTTGTGCGATCTGAAGTGGCCCCAGGCGCCGCACGGTTTGCCGTACCTGCCCTTGATGTAGGCCAGGCCCCACCGGATCTGTGTATCAGGGTTCGACCTCCAGTCGCGGCCGGAGATGCGCATCTTGCCCGCAGGGAGCGCCTGCGGGATGCCGTACGCTCCCGACGAGCGGTTGTGCGCCCGGTGGTTCCAGCCGCTCTCCCGGGTCCACAGGTTGTCCAGGCAACGGAACTCCCGGTAGTTCCAGGAACGGCGGACGACGTGGTCCAGGGCGATTCTCTTGTTCCTGTCGGCGGGCCTGACCCCGGCGAACTTCGGCTGCGCCGACGTCGTCCAGACCCGGGTCTTGACCGGTGACTCGCCCGGCTCGGCCCTGGCCGGAGCCGTGGCGCCCAGGGCGGCGAATGCGGTGACGGTGATGATAGTGCTGCTCAGCGCACGTTTGCTGTCCAAATCGATCCTTGCTGTCGGGTCGCGTGCGGACGGGCGCCGCCAAGCGGCGCCTGTGCCGGTCCGCGTCCGTGGCTCGGACGCGGAGGGTCCGCGCGGCCCTCCGGGATCCTGTTCCGCCCGATCGTGCTGGGCGGCCCGGAGGGCACCGCGACGTGTCCTCTAGCACGATTCCTAATACGCGCGGTCACGGAGCGTCACATCTCGTGACACGCGAAGGACAGGTGTTTGTGTGATCGTTGCGGGTGAAAGGCCCTCTCGCTGGGCCGGGTTTGCCCGGTCCGTCGCCTGATTGGGCGGGCCGTGGCGGAAAAAGCGGGCAAGTCTGGGGTTTGGCTCAGTACCAACGGTGGGATTGGAAGTGGCCCCAGGCGCGACACGGCGTGCCGTACCGCTGCTTGATGTAACGAAGGCCCCATTTGATCTGGGTGCGGGGGTTGGTGCGCCAGTCGCGTCCCGAGGAGGCCATCTTGTGTCCGGGAAGCGCCTGGGGGATGCCGTAGGCGCCCGACGAGCCGTTGGCGGCGCGGTGGTTCCAGCCGCTCTCGCGGTGCCAGAGCTTCACCAGGCACCTGTACTGGGCCGTGCTCCATCCTCGCTCGGACACCATGGGCTTGGCGATGGACTTGTTCCTGACACTGCTCTGGGAGCTCTGCGCCTGTGCGGCCGGGGCGCTGCCCGCCGCCACGAGGGTGGCGGTGAGGACCAGGACGCCGGTACGGCGGAGCATGGGCATGCGGGTTCCCTTTCGAAGGGGTTCAGGGGACCGCGCCACATTGCCCGATAGGTAACCTTTACTGCGAATTGACCATGAAAAGGTGGATCGTCAGTAAAGATCCCGATATATGCTTTTCCAGTGCCTTCATGGTGAAATTGAGGGCTATGTCACAATCGTGGGTTTACTGGTTCTGTAGTGTCGGAGGATGAGTCTCAACGACATCCCGCTCCGCACGCTCGCGGACGCTTCCACGACCCTGGGGGAGCTGACGGCCGGCCAGGCCGCTTTGATCGTCAACGTGGCGTCCCGATGTGGCCTGACCCCGCAGTACGCCGGCCTCGTCGAGCTTCAGCGCACGTACGGACCACGCGGCTTCACGGTGATCGGCATGCCGTGCAACCAGTTCGCCGGCCAGGAGCCCGGCACGGCGGAGGAGATCCAGGAGTTCTGCGCCGCGACGTACGGCGTGGACTTCCCGCTCCTGGCCAAGGCCGACGTGAACGGCCCCGGCCGCCACCCCCTGTACGAGCGGCTCGCCCAGACGCCGGACGAGAGCGGCGAGGCGGGGGACGTGCAGTGGAACTTCGAGAAGTTCCTGGTGGACCGGGACGGCCGCGTCGTGGCTCGTTTCCGCCCCGGCACCACTCCGGACGACCCGGCCGTCACCGCGGCGATCGAGAAACTCCTCTGACCGTCCGCCGCGGGCTCGGATCCTCGACGTAAAGACGCGCCCGCCCTGGCAGGGGCGGGCGCGTCTTTACGTCGAGGATCCGAG
>NZ_SMKQ01000325.1 GCF_004348995.1 Nonomuraea terrae | reverse complement strand
CCGCCACCCGCCGCAGGGCCGCGCCCGGCGCCCGGCTCGCCGCCTCCTGCCCGCGCGGAATCGACGGCGCGGAGCGGATCGCGCTGAGCGCCCGCAACGCCTCGGTCTCCTGGGTCGCGACGGCCTCGCAGGGCCTGGACGTGCAGCCCGCCAGCGGGTCGGTCAAGGCGGGCGGCTCGGCGACGGTCTGGGTGACGGTGGTGGACCCGACCGAGCCGGGCACGGGCCGGGTCGCCTTCACCTCGAACGGCGGCACCGCGACCTGCTCGCTCTCCTGGGCCGGCGCCGACGTCCACGTGCCGGAGCCGCCGACGGAGGAGCCCCCGACGGATGACGACCCGGCCGCCTCCCCCAGCGCCCACGCGGAGATCGGCACCGGAACCGCTCTGGACCGTTCCGAATCACACGACCTGTCAGAGGTCCGGTAAAGGGAGCCCTAACTCGACGGAGATCGAGTTTGTAACCGACAAACGTGGATATATCGGACCCTGACTCGAAGATGCCCCGCCACATAGGGCATTCTGGTGTGCTTGGGGACCGCGTCGGGACCGGCGCTCACTTGACCGTGTGCTGAACATCACACGAAAAATCTTTGCCTCCCGGTAAACCGGAGCGCGTCGCCAAGCGTCGGCATTGACGTGTCCAGGCACGGATTGGTCCCATGAACAGGCGATCAATCTTGCGTTTCGACCAGCAAGAGCAGGAAGAGAGAGACAGGAGATGCTCAAACAGCACCGCAGAGCGCTCGCCTGGCTGGTGGCGCTGGCCTGCATAGCAGGTGCGGTAGTCGCGCTGTTCGATATCGAGACGCCACTGCGTCCCTTCCTCATCTCCCTGTTCCTTCTGGTCGTTCCAGGAGCGGCAGTGGTGGGACTGTTGCGTGATCGTGACCCCCTTGCCGCACTATCAGTGGGAGCGGCGGCAAGTCTTGTTCTCAACGTGCTCCTCGCTGAGGCCATGCTGCTCTTCGATGCGTGGTCACCCCGAGCCGGGGTCGCGACGGTCGCCGTGCTCGGAGGGTTCTTGTACGTGCTTCGGGTCTTGTACCGGGGGAAGAGCATGCAGACCGAACAGGGGGCCAGGGCAAGGTGAACATCCAGGTAGTCCGGCCGGGAGAGCTCGGCGACTCCGAGCGGGCCCGCTGGCGGGAGTTGCAGAAGGCCGACCCGAGTCTGGACAACCCGTTCCTGTCGGTCGAGTTCGCCGTGGCGATGGACCGTCTGCGCGACTACGTGCGGGTGGCCGTCATCTCGGACGGAAGCGGCATCCAGGGCTTCTTCCCCTACGAACGGCACAGTTTCGGCATCGGCAAGCCACTCGGCGGCTTCCTCACCACGTGTCACGGCTTGATCTCGATCCCCGAGCTCAAGCTCGACGCGAAGGCGCTGCTGCGCGCGTGCAAGCTGAGCGTGTTCGACTTCGACCATCTCGTGGCGGGGCAGCCGACGTTCGCGCCGTACGAGACCGATGTCCGGCCCGCGCCGGTCATGGACTTCACCGCCGGGTTCGACGCCTGGCTGGAGCAGGTCAAGTCCAACTCGCCGAAGAATCTCAAGACGGTGCGCTACAAGGAGCGCAAGTTCGGCCGTGAGCAGGGCG
This sequence comes from Nonomuraea terrae, assembly GCF_004348995.1. Lineage (GTDB taxonomy): Bacteria > Actinomycetota > Actinomycetes > Streptosporangiales > Streptosporangiaceae > Nonomuraea > Nonomuraea terrae. The sequence continues at coordinate 4,937 of NZ_SMKQ01000325.1, read as the reverse complement.
AACTACGCCTCGAGTGGGCCTCGGCCGATCCCGAGGTGCTGCGCACACTCCTCGCCTGGAAGTCCGACCAGTACCGGCGTACCGGCCGGGTGGACAGATTCGCCCAGCCGTGGATCGTCGAACTGACGGACATGATGCATGCGGAGAGCTCCCCCGACTTCGCGGGAGTCCTCACCATGCTCTATGCCGGAGACGTACCGGTGGCCGGCCATTTCGGCCTCCGTACGGCTACCACGCTCGTGGGGTGGTTCCCCGCATACGACACCGAGTTCGCCCGGTACTCGCCAGGCATCGTCCACCACCTGCAGATGGCCGAGGCAGCCGCCAAGGCCGGCCTGCACATGGTGGACATGGGCAAGGGCGGCAAGGAGTACAAAGACTGGCTCAAGAGCGGGGTCCTGTACGTCGCCGAAGGCCGCATCTCACGACCGTCGCCCACCGCGGCGGTCCACTGGATCGGCCGAACTCCTTTCAACAAAGCCCGAACAATTGTCATGGATCGGCCGTCTCTCTATAGAGCGGCCGACCGTGTCCTCAAGGGCTTCGGTCGGGTGCGCACCTCGATGCAGCAGCAGGAGTCACCCAACGGAGTAGTCAAAGAACCGACCGGAGCGAGCTAACCCCTCACTCACCCCCCGGCACAGTACATACACCCTCACACTTCACAGCAGGACCCTTCGATGCACCGTCCGCCGGCGGCGCCGCTCCCACCAGCACCCGGGAGCGGTCCATCGGCGCGCAGCGCGGGGTCCCGGAAGGATTCTCCTCGCTATGAGTCCCGAGATCACCAAGCACAACGGCAAGGTCCAGACCTCGCCCCCCTTGCGGTCGATGCCGCCACCGTCGAGCTTCACGCCGGTGACGCCGCATCTGGCCATCTCACCGACGGTCAGCGTGGTCGTGCCCGCGATGAACGAGGCCGAGAACCTGCCGCACGTCTTCGCCACCATCCCGCAGTGGGTGGACGAGATCGTGCTCGTCGACGGCAACTCCGTCGACGACACGGTCGCCGTGGCCAAGCGGCTGCGCCCCAACGTCAAGGTGGTGACGCAGACCGGCAAGGGCAAGGGTGACGCCCTGGCGGCCGGGTTCGCCGCGTGCACCAGCGACATCATCGTGATGATCGACGCCGACGGCTCGACCGACGGCCGCGAGATCATCAACTTCGTGGGCGCGCTGGTGACCGGCGCCGACTTCGTCAAGGGCTCGCGCTACGCCTCGGGTGGCGGCAGCGACGACCTGACGCTCAACCGGCGTCTGGGCAACAAGGTCCTGACCGGCATCGTCAACGTCATGTACAACACCAAGTACACCGACCTGTGCTACGGCTACAACGCCTTCTGGGCCCGCCACCTCGACGTGCTCAACCTCGACTGTGACGGCTTCGAGGTCGAGACACTGATGAACGTGCGTGCCGCCAAGGCCGGGTTGAAGGTGCACGAGGTGCCGAGCCACGAGCGCAACCGCATCCACGGCGAGAGCAACCTGCACGTCGTCCGCGACGGCTTCCGCGTGCTCAAGACCATCCTGAAGGAGTGGCGCCGTCAGCCCACTCACCCGCAGCCCGAGCCCACCGCCGCGCCTGCCGCCGACCGAGGCGTGGCGTAAGAAGGAACCTTGTGAACACGTCTGTTGTCATCTGCGTCTACACCGACGAACGGTGGGAGGACATCAGGCAGGCAGTCGAGTCGGTCGAGAACCAGACACGCCCGGCACACGAGCTGATCCTGGTCGTCGACCACAACCCCGACCTGCACCTGCGGCTCAAGCGTGAGTATCCACAGGCCATCGTGGTGGAGAACACGCACGAGAAGGGGCTGTCGGGGGGGAAGAACACCGGCGTCGCCACGGCCAACGGCGAGATCGTCGCGTTCCTCGACGACGACGCCGTGGCCGATCCCGGCTGGCTGGAGGCTTTGGAGGAGGGCTTCCAGGAACCGGGTGTGGTCGGTGTCGGCGGCCGTACCGACCCCTTGTGGGCGTCGGAGCGGCGGCCGCGGTGGTTCCCGTACGAGTTCGACTGGACGGTCGGCTGCACCTACCGCGGCATGCCCGCGGTCAGGGCGCCCATCCGCAACGTGATGGGCGGCAACGCCGCGTTCCTGCGCGACGTCGTGGCCGAGGTGGGCGGTTTCCACAGCGGCATCGGGCGCAGCGTGCAGGGGCGCAAGTCGCGCCCGCTGGGGTGCGAGGAGACCGAGTTCTGCATCCGGCTGACGCAGCGGAAGCCGGGCTCGGTCATGCTGTTCGAACCGCGCGCGGTGATCGGGCACAAGGTGTCCCGGCAGCGCGAGCGGTTCGCGTACTTCAGGTCCAGGTGCTACGCCGAGGGGCTGTCGAAGGCTCTGGTGACCCGTGAGGTCGGCACCCAGGACGGGCTCGCCAGCGAGCGGGCCCACGCGATGAAGACGCTGCCGCTCGGTGCGCTCCGCGGGGTCGGTGAGGCCCTGCGGGGCGACCTCGGCGGGCTCGGCCGGGCCGGCGCGATCGTCGTCGGCCTGGCCTGGACGGTCTGGGGTTACGTCGTCGGTTCCGTACGGCTGAAGGCGGCACGGTCATGATCCGCGTTCCGATCCTGATGTACCACTCGGTCAGCGACACGCCCAACGACGAGACGCGGCCGCACGCGGTGCGGCCGTCCGACTTGGAGGAGCAGCTGGCGTACCTGTCGGAGAGCGGCTTCACGCCGCTCACGCTGGGCGACCTGGTGGCCTCCTTCAACAAGAACAACGGCCGCTCGCTGCCCGGCAAGCCCGTCGTGCTGACGTTCGACGACGGCTACGCCGACTTCCACAGCCACGCGCTGCCGTTGCTCGAGCGCTACAAGTTCCCCGCCACGGTCTTCCTGACCAGCGGCTGGGTGTCCGACGCGGGCGATGACGCCGCGGGCCGGCCCCTCGACGCCATGCTGTCGTGGGGCCAGGCCCGTGAGGCCGCCCAGACCGGCATCGAGATCGGCGGCCACAGCCACAGCCACCCCCAGCTCGACCAGCTCCGCACCGACGACCTGCGGCAGGAGCTGCGCAGGAACAAAGGGCTGCTGGAGGAGAAGATCGGCGCGCCGGTCGCGACCATGGCCTACCCCTACGGCTACTCCAGCGCCCGCGTCCGCCAGGAAGTACGCAAGGCCGGCTATTTCGCCGCTTGCGCCGTGAGCAACGCGATCGCCGCCGATCGCCACGACATGCTCGCCATCCCCCGGTTGACGGTCGGCAAGGGCACGACCGTCAACATGTTCAAGCGCGCCGTCGAAGGCAACGCCGTGCCTCTCATCTACCTGCGCGAGCGCATCCTGACCAAGGGGTACGCCGTCGTGCGCAGGACGAGGTACGGGCTGCAACGGGTGCGCGGAAATGTCTAACCTCTGGGGCAGAGTCCTTCGCGATCTCCGTAACCCGCTCTTCCGCCAGGGCTACGCGCTCATGGCGAACACGGTGATCACCGGCGTTCTCGGCATGGGCTACTGGCTGCTGGCCGCCCACTACTACACCGACGAGGAGTTCGGCCGCGGGCAGGCGGTGATCACGGCGATGCGGCTGTTCGCGTCGCTGACCGCGCTGGGCTTCGTGGGCGCGCTGGCCCGGTACCTGCCGGTGTCGGGCCGCCGTACCCCCGAGGTCATCCTGCGCGGGTACGGCCTGGCCGCCGCCACAGGCGGGGTCGCGGCGGTCGGCTTCCTGCTGACGCTGCCGCTGTGGGGCGAGACGTACTCCGTGCTGGCCGGGTTCGGGCCTGGGCTGTTCTTCCTGGGCTCCGTGGTGGTGTGGGCGGTCTTCACGTTGCAGGACGTGGTGCTGACCGGCCTGCGCCGGGCCACGTTCGTGCCGCTGAACAATCTGATCTTCGGCCTGGTGAAGATGGGGCTGCTGGTCGCGCTGGCCGGCGCGCTGCCCGAGGGCGGCATCTTCGTCTCCTGGGTCATCCCGACCGCGCTCGCCCTGATCCCGGTCCAGTGGCTGATCTTCGGCGTGGTCGTGCCCCGGCACGTCAGGCAGGCCGACGCGGGGCAGGACCCGCCGCGGCTGCGTGAGATGGGCAGGTTCCTGGCCGGTGACTTCCCCGGCACGCTGTCCATCCTGGCGATCGTCTACCTCGTGCCCGTGGTGATCGCGACGCAGGTCGGCGAGGCCACGTTCGGGCGTTTCGCGATGGCGCACACGCTGGCCAGCATGATCGAGCTGCTGGCCATGAACATGGCGGTGTCGCTGACCGTCGAGGGCTCCTTCGACCGTGCCAGCCTCGCCCAGAACTGCCGGCGGGCGCTGCAACGGGCGTTACTGATCGTCACGCCGATCATCGCGGTGGCGATCCTCGGGGCGCCGCTGATCCTGCGGATCTTCGGCACGGAGTTCGCCGACGAGGGCACGACGCTGCTGCGGCTGATGTCGCTGGCGGTGCTGCCGCGGGTGCTGATCGAGGTCTACCTGAGCACGCTGCGGGCGCGGAGCAAGGCGCGCGCGCTGGCGGTCGTCCAGATCGGGCTGGCGGTGCTCGTCCTGGTGTCCACCGTGGTGCTGTTCCCTCACTTCGGGGTGAACGCGGTGGGGTACGGACTGCTCTTCAGTGAGCTGCTCGTGGCACTTTTGATCTTCGGAAATCTGCGCAAAATACTCAAGTACGGCGAAACTGCAAGGTCGACTGTCACCCAGGGGTCGTCCGGGGCCGCATGATGGTCAGCGTGACGCAACGGGACGGCGATGGCATGGCAACGGGGATGACCGGCTCCTCGGATGAGAACAAGGAGAAGTCAGAGGTGCCCTTCGATCCGGACGCGACGGGAGTCATCCCCAAGTTGACGTTCGACCCCCCGGAAGAAGGGGGCGACGCGGCCAAGGACGCGCCGAAGGGCGCGCCCAAGAGCGGGGCTGAGAAGGACACCCAGGCGGACGCCGAGACGACCACGGCCATCCGCCTGCCCGCCCCTCTCCACATCGGCC
>NZ_SMKQ01000324.1 GCF_004348995.1 Nonomuraea terrae | reverse complement strand
CGCCCCGCAGCCCGCCGCAGTGGCGCCGGCTCAGCCCGTCGCGCCGGCCGAGCCCGTCGAGCCCGCGGAGCCCGCTGAGCCCGTCGAGCCGGCGGAGCCGGTCGAGCCCGCCGCGCCCCCGAGCCTGCTCACGGTCTTCAACGACGAGATCGTCGAGCCGGTCTCCGCGCCGCTGAGCATGTGCGGCAACGTCGTGTTCAACTCCGGCAACGCGAACGCGCGCTGCAACCGCTCGGCCTCGGTCTCCGACGACGACGCCTAGACGCCTCGACGCCTGACGCACCACTGATCAGGGCACCGGGATGCCGCCGCGCAGGGCGTCCCGGTGTCCTGCGGTCGTCACGGGGTCAGGACGCGGTCTCCGGCACCACGAGCCGTGCGGCCTTGTCGTCGCCTCCGATGATCACCGCGCCCGGCCGGGCCTGCTCGATCCACACGTCCGGCATCGTCGAGAGCGCAAGCACCCGGTCGTACGGCCCCCGCTCCGGGCAGCCGTCGCCCACCACCAGGTGCGGGCGGATCCCGGCGGCGGCCAGATTGCGCGCCGCCGCCTGCGCGACCTCGGGGTCGGCCTCGACCGACGTCACGTTGCCCGACTCGCCCACCAGTCGGCAGAGCAGCGCGGTGACCCAGCCGCTGCCCGTGCCGACCTCCAGCACGCGTAGCCCGGGTCGCAGGTCGAGCCACTCCAGCAGGTCGACGACGGCGCTCGGCGCGGGATTGACACACGTGTACGCCGACCCGCCCCGGCAGGTGGCGATCGGCTTGCCCGAGTAGACGGCGTCCCACCACGCCGGGGGATCGGTGTCGCGGTCGATCGGCACGGCGCCGCCGTCGTCGTCGAGCGCGAGGCCCACGGAGGGGACGAACCAGTGGCGGGGGACCTTCCGCAGCGCCTGCGCGATCGCGCCGGTGGCGGGAGCCCGGCGCTCGGCGATGGCCGCGATCATCGCTTCGAGCCGCCAAGCGATGTGCGGCAGCATGGCCGGGCCCCGCCGGGTTCCGCCGTCATGCCTGTTCACAGCGCCTCCTCTGAACCAAGCGAATGCTAAGGGTGACCGTATGGCCACGCATCGCGGTGTGCAAGGCGCTCGGGGGAAACCGGTTGCCGCCGCCGATTCTCCTGTCCCGGAGGGCATGCTGGAGAACATGTCGGAGACACAGCTGCCCGGCGGGTTCGTCAACGCCGTCGTCCGCGTGGGCGACACCGTGCGCCGTTCGCGCGGTCCCCGCGCCGCTTACGTGCACGAGTTGCTGGCCCTGTTCGAGCGGTGCGGGTGGACGGGCGCGCCCCGGTTCCGCGGGCTCGACGAGAGCGGGCGCGAGATCCTCGGCTACGTGGACGGCCACGTGGCCTGGCAGGACGCGCAGGCCGGCGAGGTCGCGTCCGGTGAGAGCCTCGCGCGGGTGGCCGGGCTGGTGCGCGAGTTCCACGACCTGACCGCCGGCACCCCGCTGGCCGGCGACGGGGAGGTCGTCTGCCACAACGACCTCTCCCCGAAGAACACCGTCTACCGCGACGAAGGAGCCGGGTTGCGGCCGGTCGCCTTCATCGACTGGGACATCGCGGGCCCGGGGCGGCGGATCCACGACGTGGCGCACGTCTGCTGGCAGTACGCCGGCCTGGGTCCCGGGGCGGGCCCTGACGCGGCCGCGAAGGTCCGGCTGATCTGCGACGCGTACGGGCTGCGGGAGCGCGGCGAGGTAGTGGAGGCCGTCCAGTGGTGGCAGGACCGCTGCCGGCTCGGCATCGAGGCGGACGCCGAGGCCGGCATGCCGCACGCCGTCAGGCTGCGCGACGCCGGAGTGGTCGAGCAGGTACGCGCCGCCCGCGACTGGGTCGCCGAGCACCGCGACGAGCTGGAGCGGGCGCTGCGCTGAGCCGGTCTACCGGGCGATGGAAGGAGTGGGCTCCTCGGCGGGCACGTAGTCGTGGCGCATCCCGTGGTCGCCGAGCCATTTCCGCAGCCCGGCCACGGCCGCCGGGTTGGCCGCCACCTGCGCGGCGTACTCCGACAGCGAGACCTCCTCGCCGTCGTCGAACAGCAGCCGCGCGGGCCCCGACCACGACAGCGTCCACCGGGCCTGGCCGAGCTGGATCAGCACCGCCTCCAGCGCCTGCCCCAGCACCCCGGCCAGCAACGTCTCGGACGGGCTCCAGCCCAGCTCGCGCAGCCGGGCCTCCAGCTCACCCTGCCGCCCCCGGGCGATCGCCTCGAACGCGGCGTCCAGGTACGGGCGCGTGGAGCCCATGACCCGCTGGCCGGCCACCGCCAGGTCGTGCAGCGCCTCGGCGTTGCGGCCGGCGTACATGCCGTGGGCCACCAGCTCCTCCCACGGCACCGGGCGCAGCCCCTCCAGGGCCTCGGGCGTCCACATGGTCTGCTCCACGGCCCGCACCGCCACATCGGCGTCCACCAGCAGCGTCAGGGCCGAGCGCGGGTCGGGCGTGTGCGGCGGCTCGGGCAGGCGTTCGATCGCGGCCAGCCGTTCGGCCAGGCTGGGATGGGAGTCGTAGGGGGAGACCTCGTCGGGCTGCTCGCCGAGCTCGGCGAGCTGGGCCTGCCGGACGGGGTCGCTCATCAGCTGGTGGAACCCGCCGAACACCGTCGAGGGCCGCGCCCCGCCCGCGCCGGTGAGCGAGAGGTAGCCGGAGGCGTAGACGTCCCAGGCCAGCGCGGTGGTGTGGATCTTGCGCAGTGCGTTCGCCATGGCCTGGCGGCCGCCGATCATGACGGCGAACTCGTCGGCCTCCAGCTCCTGCCGTCGCGAGACGGCCTGCGAGACGCGCAGGTAGAGGCGGGCGTACATGGTGAACACGCGCTGGATGAGCGGATGCTTGCCGAGGCTCCGCACGGTCGCGATCAGCGAGACCCGGCCCCGGTAGACGGGCGCGCCGAGGCGCGTGTGCGCCCCGCTGTAGTGGCCGAGCTCGTGCCCGAGCACCGCGCGCATCTCGTCCACCGTGAGCGTCTGCAGCAGCGGCAGGCCGATGTACATCCGCCGCCGCGTCGCCCGCAGCCCCAGGAAACGGGTGTCCTCCGCCACGGCGGCGTTCACGTCGGGGACCAGGCGGATCTCGTCGGGCGGCGCGGTGCGCACCGCCCGGGCGAGGTCCTCGACGGTCTGCCACAGCGCGGGCTCGTGCTCGCGCCCCACCGCCACGCCGGGCTGCTCGCCGCTCCCGCCGCGGCTGACCATGATCAGCGTACGGACGAGCGTCGCCGCGGCCAGGGTGAGCACGACGGCGTACTCGATCAGCCGCGGACGGAACTCGACGAAGAGCATGACGTCCAAGAAGATCGCGGCGGCCAGGACCAGGCCGACCAGCACGTAGAAGCCGGCGAGCAAGGCGAACGCCAGCACCGCTCGTAACGCTGTCGTCATGGGGGAGTCGCTCCCGGGGAAGGGGTTCTCGCGAGGCTGACCTTAGCGGAACACCGCAAACTGGATAAAATCACTGGACCAATGCCCACTTACGACGAGCACGACCAGGAACGTTGGGTTCCGGAACCTCCCGGCAATCCCCGGCGCTCGGCGTTCGAGCGCGACAGGGCCAGGGTGCTGCACAGCGCCGCGCTGCGCAGACTCGCCGCGAAGACCCAGGTCGTAGGTCCAGGAGAGACGTTCGGCGGTGGCCAGCACATCCCGCGCACCCGGCTGACCCACTCGCTCGAATGCGCCCAGGTGGGCCGGGAGATGGGCGCCACCCTGGGGGTCGACCCCGACCTGGTGGAGACCGCCTGCCTGGCGCACGACCTGGGGCATCCGCCGTTCGGGCACAACGGGGAGGTGGCGCTGGACGCGCTGGCGGCTCCGTGCGGCGGGTTCGAGGGCAACGCCCAGAGCCTGCGCCTGCTGACCAGGCTGGAGGCCAAGGTCCTCACCGAGGACGGCCGCAGCGCCGGGCTCAACCTCACCCGCGCGGTCCTGGACGCCTCGATCAAGTACCCGTGGACGCGCGGCGACGGCTCGCCCAAGTTCGGCGTGTACGACGACGACCTGCCGGTGTTCCGGTGGGTCCGGGAGGGCGCCCGGGAGGGCCGGGTGAGCTTCGAGGCGCAGATCATGGACTGGGCCGACGACGTCGCCTACTCCGTCCACGACCTGGAGGACGCCCTGCACTCCGGCCACGTCGTCCCGGAGGCGCTGCTGTCACCCGCCGAGCGCCGTGAGGTGTGCCGGACCACCCGCACCTGGTACGCCCCCGGCGCCGACCTCGGCGAGCTGGAGGAGGTCTTCGCCCGGCTCATCACGCACCCGCTGTGGCCGCGTCACTTCGAGGCCACGCTCGCCGACCTGGCCGGCTTGAAGGCGCTCACCAGCGGGCTCATCGGCCGTTTCTGCACCTCCGCCCAGGCCGCCACGAAGGAGGTGCACGGCGCCCGCCACCGCGCCGACCTCGTCGTGCCGCGCACCACGAAGCTGGAGTGCGCGCTGCTCAAGGGGGTCACCGCGCACTACGTGATGACCACCGAGGGCCACCACGCCAACCAGGCCAGGCAGCGCGAGCTCATCACCGAGCTGGCCTCGCTGATCACCCTCGGCGCGCCCGGCACGCTGGAGCCGGCCTTCCGGCCCGCGTTCGACAAGGCCCCTGACGACGCGGCCCGCGTCCGCGTGGTCATCGACCAGATCGCCTCACTCACCGACACCTCCGCGGTGGCCTGGCACCGCCGGCTCACCCGCTGACAAAGCTTCGTCTGATCTGGCACAACCGGCTTTCCCGAGGGCCACGCCGGGCGGATACTGCGCCCATGGCCACCTATGTGATCGTCGGCGCCGGGCTCGCCGGGGCGAAGGCAGCAGAGACGCTGCGCGAGGAGGGCTTCGACGGCGAGATCGTGCTGATCGGCGCGGAGAGCGAACGGCCCTACGAAAGACCGCCTCTCTCCAAGGAGTTCCTGCAGGGCAGGACCGAGCGCGACACGATCTACGTGCACCCGCCGGAGTGGTACGCCGACCACGCGGTCGACCTGCGGCTCGGCACGCGCGTGACCCGTATCGAGCCGGACCGCCACCTGGTCAGGCTGGGCGACGGGTCGCGGCAGCCGTACGACAAGCTGCTCATCGCGACGGGCGCGGCGCCGCGGCGGCTGCCCGGGCCCGCGTACTACCTGCGCACCGTCGAGGACAGCGAGGCGCTCAAGGAACGCTTCGCCAAGGGCGTGAGCGTGCTGGTCGTGGGGGCGTCCTGGATCGGGCTGGAGACCGCGGCGGCGGCGCGCACGGCCGGCTGCGAGGTCACCGTGGTCGAGCCCGAGCCGACCGCGCTCAACAAGGCCCTCGGTCCCGAGCTGGGCGCGCTGTTCGCCCGCCTGCACGCGAGCAAGGGCGTCGACCTGCGCTTCGGCACCGCCGCCGCGGAGATCACCCAGACCGGCGTGCGGCTCAGCTCGGGGGAGCGGCTCAGCGCCGACCTCGTCGTGGCCGGCATCGGCGCGGCCCCCGAGGTCGGGCTCGCCCGCGACGCGGGGCTCGACGTCGGGCAGGGCATCCTCACGGACGCCGCGCTGCGCACCTCGCATCCCGACGTGTTCGCCGCGGGCGACGTCGCGGAGTTCTTCCACCCGGTGTACGGGCGGCGCATCCGCGTCGAGCACTGGGCCAACGCCCTGCACGGAGGCCCGGCCGCGGCCCGGTCGATGCTCGGCCGGGAGGTCGTCCACGACCGGCTCCCGTACTTCTACACCGACCAGTACGAGCTGGGCATGGAGTTCTCCGGCGACATCGAGGGCCACGACGAGATCGTCTACCGCGGCGACCCCGAGAGTCTGGAGTTCATCGCGTACTGGCTGCGCGGCGGCCGGGTGATCGCCGGCATGAACGTCAACGTCTGGGACGTCGTCGACGAGATCCAGGAGCTGATCAGGTCGGGCGTCGTCATTGACCGAACGGAGCTATCTCGGGTTCGATCGTGACGACGTCGTCACTGCCCCGGTTGTCGTCGTTCCCCCGGGTGGGGCGCGGCTTCGGGGCCTTGGACGGCTCCGCCGGCGGCTGCTTCGAGGCGCACTGGACGGTGCACGGCGGCGTCTCGCCGAGCTTCTTGCGCAGCTTCAGGGTCTCCTCACGAGGGGAGAACGTACGGTTGCCGCTCTGCCAGGCGTCGAGGTAGTCCCACGGCTCGACCATGCCCCTGCGGACCCACCAGTAGGCCGGGCCGGTCTTCCACGAGATCGCGAAGTAGAGGTTGGAGCCGGTGTCGCGGGCGTTGCCCGACCGGCCCACCCGGCCGAGCAGCCGGCCGGGCTTGACGCGGACGCCCGGCTTGATGCCCTCGGCGACCGACTCGAGGTGGCCGCCGAGGTAGCGCACGCCGTCGTCGCCGATGATCGTGACGAACCTGCCCTCGCGGTCGGGCCCGGCGTCGGTGCCCGGGCTCCATCTGTCCTGGGTGTTGACCTCGTCGACCACCCCGCCGACGGGCGCCACGAACGCGCACCCCTCCTGCGCCCAGATCGTGGTCTTGGGCAGCACGAGCAGCTTGCGCTGGTACGTGGTCTTACAGTCCTCCACCGGGAACGTGTAGGTGTGCTTCGACAGCGTCGGGGGCGGCACGTTGACCGGGGCCGCGGCCGCGGGCGGCTGCTCGGCGGCGGCCTGGTGCTCCGGGGTCGGCGTGGGGGTGGCGGCGGTGGC
>NZ_SMKQ01000323.1 GCF_004348995.1 Nonomuraea terrae | reverse complement strand
CTCATGGGCGGCGGCGGGGACGGCCGGCAGTCCGGCGAGCGCGACCGCCGCGCTCGCCAGCAGTGCCGCCGCCCGTGTTCTGATACGCATCCAACCTCCGGGTAGTTACTCGCGGACCGCCCCCTGGAGCAGCCCGCGGACGAAGTGACGCTGGAGGAACAGGTAGAAGATCACGACGGGCGTCGCGACGATGACGGAGCCGGCCGCGAGCAGGGTGAAGCCGGAGGTGTACTGCCCCTGGAAGAAGGCCAGCCCCAGCGGCGCGGTGCGCAGCGACTCCTTGGTCACCATGATCAGCGGGATGAGGAACTCGTTCCACGTCCACATGAAGACCAGCACGGTCAGCGTGACGACCGCGGGGCGGGCCGGCGGCAGCAGCACCTGCCACAGGATGCGCCAGCTCGACGCCCCGTCGATGCGCGCCGCCTCCACGATCGCCCGGTTCGAGGCCAGGAAGTAGGCCCGCATCCAGAACGTGCCGAACGCCACCGACAGCGCCACCTGCGGCAGCGCGATCGCCCAGAACGTGTCGGTCAGCCCCAGGGTGCGCAGGTCGAAGTAGAGCGGCACCGCGATGGCCTCGCTCGGCATCATGATCCCGAGCATGAACAGGTAGAACAGCGCCGTCCTGCCCCGGAAGCGCATCGTGCCGAAGGCGTACCCGCTCATGATCGACAACACCACGCTGACGACCACGACGAACGCCGACACCGCCAGGCTGGTCCGCAGGTACGTGCCGAACCGGCCGATCTCCCACGCCGCCGCGAAGTTCGCCAGCCCGGCCGTGCCGCCCGCGTCGGCGGGGCCCAGCGCGGCCGACAGGATGACGATGATCGGGTAGAGCGCGAACGCCGCGAACACTGTCAGGATGACGTAGTTGGCCGCCCGCTCGGCGCGCGAGATCACGAGACCCTCCTGTCGGCGAACCGGTTGATCCCGAACGAGATCGCGAAGATGACCACGGTGAGGGTGACCCCGACGGCCGCGGCCGAGCCGACCTGGCCGAGCCCGAAGGCCCGGTGGTAGACCTCGTACGACGGCACCGTCGTCGAGGTGCCTGGGCCGCCGCGCGTGGTGACGTACACCAGGTCGAACGTGCGCAGCGCGGCGATCACCGTCAGCGTCAGGGCGACCGCCATCTCGCCGCGCACCGACGGCAGCGTGACCGCGAAGAACTCCCGCACCGCGCCGCAGCCGTCCAGCCGCGCGGCCTCGTACAGCTCCGGCGGGATGCGGCTCATCCCGGCCAGCAGCAGCACCGTCACCAGCCCGGTCTCGAACCACGTGCCGACCACGCCGACCGCGGGCAGCGCGAAGGTGTAGTCGCCCAGCCAGCCGCGGGTCAGCCCGTCGAGGCCGAGCGCGCTCAGCAGGCCGTTGAGCGAGCCGTCGGGGGCGTACACCCGCCGCCAGGCCACCGCCACCACGACCATGGCGATCACCTGCGGCAGGAACACGACCGTGCGGAAGAACCCCAGGCCGCGCACCTTGGCGTGGTGCAGGATCGCCGCCAGCGCCAGGCCGATGACCAGCGGCCCGAGCGCGTAGAACACGATCAGCACGAGCGCGTGCCCGAACGCCGCCCGCAGCCCCTCGTCGGCGACGATGGCCACGTAGTTGTCCAGGCCCGCCCAGGTGCCGAGGGTCAGGCCGTCCCAGTCGTACAGCGAGATCTGCACGGCGCGCCCGATCGGGTAGAGCAGGAACACCGCGTAGATCGCGAACGCCGGCAGCAGGTACAGGTAGGCGACGCGGCGGGGCTCTCCCGGAGGGCCGGCCGCGCGTGGCTTGGAGCTCAACCGTTGCTCTCGGCGAACGTCTTGTAGTCCTCCTCCAGCGTGCCGAGGAACTCCTGCGGGGTCGCCTTCCCGGCGAGCAGGTCCTGCAGCGCCGCGCCCAGCGTGTCGGCGAACGTCGGGGTGGCGTAGTCGAGGTACGGCACCAGCCCGTTCTCCGCGCTCGCCGTCCCGAACGCCGTGAAGACGTCCTTCTGCGGCCCGTCGGGGACGCTCTGGTCGGCGGTGTCGGCGACCGGCAGGTTGCCGGTGTCGGCGAGCACCTTCATCGCGTCGGCGCTGGTGATGAAGTTGATGTACGCCGCCGCCGCGTCCGGGTTGGGGCTCTTGGCGGTGATCGCGAACGGCAGCCCCGTGCCGCCCGTCGCCACCGGCGGCGCGTCGGCCGTGGAGCCGGGCGGCAGCATGAAGCCCAGGTCGTCGCCGAGCGCCTTCTGCAGGTCGGCCAGCAGCCAGGTGCCGGCGATCAGGAAGACGCCCTGGCCCTTGCCGAACGCCTGCCAGGCGGCGTCGTAGCCCTGCCCGTTGAAGCCGTCGGCGAAGTAGCCCTTCTCGGCCCAGCTCACCAGCTGCTCGGCGGCCTGGGAGTTCTCCGGCGTGTTCCACGTGGCGCCCTTGCGGCCGAAGGCGAGCGTGCTGATCTGCTCGGCCGGGACGACCCGGCTCTGCACGGTGCCGAACACGTGGACGGCCGGCCACTTGTCGAGGTTGCCGAACTGCAGCGGCACCTCGCCCTCCGCCTTGGCGGTGGCCAGCGCCGTCTCGAGGTCGGACCAGGTCTTCGGCAGCTGGATGCCCAGCTCGGTCAGCTTGGCGCGGTTGTAGAAGACGCCGACGACCTCGCCGACCTGCGGCAGGCCGTACAGGTTGCCCTCGCCGAACAGCTTGCCGTCGGCGCTGTAGCGGGAGTAGCGCAGCACCGACTCCGGGTAGCGCTCCTTCCACCCGTACGCCTCGGCGAAGGCGTCCAGCGGGCGCAGCTGACCGGCCTTGACGAACGCGCCCATCGACGAGCGGCCGTTGTTGGCCTCCACCACGTCAGGGGGTTCGTTGCCGCTGAGCGCCAGCCGCAGCGTGGTGTTGAGGTCGTCGAACGAGCGGGACACCCGGTTGAGCTTGATGTTGGGGTACTTCTCCTGGAACGCCTTGTTCAGCTGCTCCATCTGGGCGGCCTGGCCGCCGCGCACCTCCTGGTCCCAGACGGTGAGCGTGACGTCGCCCAGCGCGGCGGCGTCGGTGCGCACGGCGGACGCGCTCGGCTGCGCCGAGGGGGAGGCGGGCGGGGCGGAGGAGCCGGGCGCGCACCCGGCCAGGGCCGCGGTGATCGCGGTGATCGCGGCGAACAGGGGGAGTGTCCTGGATGCGCGCGGCTGGGCGGTCATGTCTTACTCCTTCTGCGCTGGCGCGCGAGGCGTGTCCGGGCCCTCCGGCGGGGGGTCGTCCTCGGCGCGCGCGGGGTCTCGCTCCGGCTGCTTTCCCGAAGCGGGCGGCGCCATGCCGACGTCGGCGTAGCGGGCGATCGTGGCGGCCGCACGGCGCACCGCCCCGACCGGGACCGTCGGCACCAGTCGATCGAGGAAAGCGTATCGGCGGGCCAGCGAGCTGCCGTACGCGCCGCCGTGGCCGGCCGAGGCGCGCACCTCGTGCCACCAGTCGGCGATGTCACCCCAGCCGGGCGCGGCCAGCGAGCCGCCGAACTGCTGCACCGCCAGCGCCGCGCACACCCCGGCGAAGGCCAGCCGGTCGTCCAGCGGCCACTCGCACAGCGTGCCGAGCACGAAACCCGCGCCGAAGACGTCGCCCGCCCCCGTCGGGTCCAGCGCGGTCACCCGCGGCGCCGGCACGAACGCCTCCTCGCCGGTCGTCGAGTCGATCGCCATCGCGCCGTTGGCCCCGTCGGTCACCACGGCCAGCGGCACCTTGTCGGCGATCGTGTAGAGCGCGTCGCGCGGGGTGTCGGCGCCCGTGTACGCCATCGCCTCGGTGGCGTTCGGCATGAACGCGTGACAGATGGACAGCTGGTCGAGCAGCGCGCGCGACCACGTGCCGGACGGGTCCCAGCCCACGTCGGCGAAGATCAGTGCCCCCTCGCGGTGCGCCAGCTCGGCCCAGCTGGAGGCGCCGGGCCCGCCGAGCGGCTCGTCGGGGGAGAGCGAGACGATCACCGCGCGCGAGCGGGGCGGCGTGCCGATCATCTCCGAGACCGGCATGGGCGGCGGGTGGCCGTGCGTCACCATGCTGCGGTCGCGCTCGACCGCCATGGAGACCGTCACCGGAGAGTGCCAGTGCTCGAAGCGCTGCGAGCGCGTCAGGTCCACCGACTCCTGCTCCTCCAGCGTGCGCCAGCAGAAGTCGCCGTAATCGTCGTCGCCGAACGCCGCGGCCAGCGACGTGCGCAGCCCCAGCCGGCTGGTCGCGATGGCGAGGTTGGCGATGCCGCCGGGGCACGAGCCCATGCCCTCGGCCCAGATCTCGGTGCCGGCTTCTGGCATCGCGGGCAGGCCGGTGAAGATGATGTCCAGGAAGACAGTGCCGGCCAGGAAGACGTCGAACTGCGGCCCTTCCGGGGTCCGCTGGCCGGCGAGCGGATCGTACGCCTGGACAGACACGGGAACGGGACCTCCTCGACACATCGAGATGTGCGCAATCTTGCACGTTTGCTCGCACACTGCAAGTGTTTCACGCGAGCATATGGAGCAATCTGCTTACTTATGGGCAAAACTGACTGATAGAATCCGGGTGTGCTCCAGCCCCTGAGGCATGCCGAGATCACCCGCCGCGTCCGCAGCTCGGGAGCCACCAGCGTCCGCGATCTGGCGCGTCAGCTCGGTGTGAGCCCGTCCACCATCCGCAGGGACCTCGAGGTGCTCGACCGCGACGGCACGCTGCGGCGGGTGCGCGGTGGCGCGCTCCCCCCTTCTGGCATCACCGTCGACGCCGACACCGTGCGGCCCTTCGCCGAGGTGGTGGCCACCGACGAGCACGACAAGGAGGCGGTCGCCGCCCGCGCCGCGGAGCTTGTCCGCGACGGCGACGTGGTGCTGCTCGACATCGGCACCACCACGATGCGCCTGGCCCGCCGGTTGCGCGGCCGCCGCGTCACCGTGGTCACCTCCAGCCTCGCCGTGCTCGACGTGCTGCGCGCCGACTCGGAGGTCGAGCTGCTGCTGCTCGGCGGCATGCTGCGGCGGCCGTACCACTCGCTGGTCGGGGTGCTCACCGAGGCCGCGCTCGGCCAGGTGGTGGCCGACCGGGCCTTCCTCGGCGCCAGCGGCGTACGCCCCGACGGGCAACTCGTCGACACCACGCTCGCCGAGGTGCCGCTGAAGCGCGCCATGATCACCGCGGCCCGGCAGGTGGTGCTGCTGGCCGACCGGCACAAGTTCCCCGGCACCGGCGCACTGCGCGTGTGCGGCCCGGAGGACGTCGACACGTTCGTCACGAACAAGGGCGCCGACCCGGCCACGCTGCGCGCCTGCGCGGCCGCGGGCGCCGAGGTCCTGCTCGTATGAAAGGGCGACGATGAGACTGGCCGTTCTCGGCGGCGGTGGCTTCCGGGTCCCGCTCGTGTACGGCGCGCTGCTGCGCGACACCGCCAAGCCGCGCGTGGAGGAGGTCGTCCTCCACGACGTGTCGCAGGAGCGCCTGGAGGCCGTCTCCCACGTGCTGCGCGGGCTGGCCGCCGGCCACGACGACCCGCCCCGGGTGCTCACGACCACCGACCTCGACACCGCGCTGCGCGACTCCGCGTTCGTCTTCTCGGCCGTCCGGGTGGGCGGGCTGGCCGGGCGCACCGCCGACGAGCGGGTGGCCCTGGACCTGGGCCTGGTCGGCCAGGAGACGACCGGCCCCGGCGGCGTCGCGTACGGGCTGCGCACCGTGCCGGTCGCGATGCGGGTGGCCGAGCGGGTCGCCACCGTGGCCCCGGACGCCTGGGTGATCAACTTCACCAACCCCGCCGGGATGATCACCGAGGCCATGCGGCGGGTGCTCGGCGACCGGGTGATCGGCATCTGCGACTCGCCGATCGGGCTGGTACGCCGGGCCGCCGCCGCGCTCGGTGTCGACCCGGCGCGCGTGTCGCCCGGTTACGTGGGGCTCAACCATCTCGGCTGGCTGTGCGGGCTGACGTACGAGGGGCGCGACGTGCTGCCGGAGCTGCTGGCCGACGACGCGGCGCTGCGCCGGGTGGAGGAGGCGCGGCTGCTCGGCCCCGACTGGGTGCGCACGCTCGGGGCGCTGCCCAACGAGTACCTGTACTACTACTACTTCACCCGCGAGGCGGTGGCCGCGCTGTCCGGGCGCACCCGCGGCGAACTGTTGCTGGGCCAGCAGGACCGCTTCTACGCCGACGTGCGCGCCCGTCCGGGTGAGGCGCTGGCCGCCTGGCGGCGGGCGCGCCGGGAGCGCGACGAGAGCTACATGGCCGAGGCCCGCGACACCGCCGAGGCCGGCGAACGCGACGCCGCCGACCTGGAGGCCGGCGGCTACGAGGGCATCGCGCTCGCCCTCATGGCCGCCATCGCGCGCGGCGAGCCGTCCACCATGATCCTGAACGTGCGCAACGGCGCGGCGGTGCCCGGCCTGCCCGCCGAGGCGGTCGTGGAGATCCCGTGCGCCGTGGACGGCTCGGGCGTCCGCCCGCTGGCCACCCGCCCCCTCCCTGGCCGCTTCCTGGGGCTGATGCAGCAGGTCAAGGCCGTCGAACAGACCGTCATCGAGGCCGCCCTGTCGGGCTCGTCGCGGCTGGCGGTCGAGGCGTTCGCGCTGCACCCGCTGGTGGACTCCGTCTCGACCGCCCACCGCCTCCTCGACGGCTACCGCGCCCGCATCCCCTCACTGGCGGCCGTCTTCCCGCGCTAGCCGCTCGGCGGG
>NZ_SMKQ01000322.1 GCF_004348995.1 Nonomuraea terrae | reverse complement strand
GTGGTGAGCGTCGTGGTGCTGGCCATCCTCGTTCCCCTCGGACTGGTGGCGTGGCGTGACGAGGGCACCACGGCGGCCTGGGACGGCAGCGGCCCCATGCCGAGCTGGGGCGACGGCGGCTTCGCCACCTCCGACGAGGGAGACCCCCTGTTCGCCTGGGAGGACGGCTACCGCGAGCCGACGGCGCCGCCGAGCGACGGGGCGCGACGCGGCGCCGACGTGATCGGCGACCGGCGTACGGCCGACCCGTGCGCCCTGCTGAGACCCGCCGCGCTGGGCCGGTTCGGTCCCGCCGAGCTCGACCCCGACCTCGGCAACTTCGACCGCTGCCAGGCCCTCGTCCGTCCCCCGGGCGGCCCGGTCGTGGACGTCGAGGTCGGCTTCGACCTCGAGCCCCCGCCCGAGCAGGCGCCCCCGGCCCGGGTGACGGGCGACGTCGCCGTCGTGGAGGGCCCCGCCCAGAGCCACGCCTGCACCCGTACGCTCACCGTGGCAGGCGTCATCGGCACCACCATCACCATCACCGCCGGACGCGACAGTACGGGCACCGCCCCGCTCTGCGAGATCGCCGACGCGGCGACCGGCGACGCCGCGAACACCCTCAACCAGGGCGTGATCGCCCGCCGCCCCGCTCCCCCGTCCCACTCGCTGGCGCACCGGGACGCCTGCACCCTGCTCGACGCGCGGGCGCTCGAGGTCGTCCCCGGCGTCGACGCCGCAGCCGCCGACCGCGGCTTCGGCGGGTGGGGCTGCGACTGGGCGAGCACCACCGGCGACGTCAGGGTCGGCCTCCGGTTCCACCGGGGGCCGCCGCCCGACGCGGCGGGCGGCGCGTCCACGCAGGTCAACGGCTTGCGCGCCTTCGTCCGCCCGGGCGGCGACGGCGACGAGACGTGCCTGGTGGAGGTGCCCTACCGTTCGTACGCTGGGCGCACAGGCCAGACCGCGGCCGAGTCGCTGCGTCTGGTGGCGAGCGGTTCGCCGGCGGAGGAGGAGCTGTGCCGGATGGCCGCCGATCTGGCCGGTTCGGCCGCCGCCCGGCTGCCCCGCCCGTGAGCGACGATGACCGGAACTGACAGCCGCGCGCGCGGCGTCGCGCCCATCCCCGCGGGCACGTTGCACGTGCGCACGGTCTACGGCGGCGTCGAGGCGCGCCCGGAGCCCGGCGTGACGATCAGGTTCGGGCGCGGCCAGCGGCCCGGCGTGGACGTGTGCGTGGGCGAGGACGACCTGTGGGTGAGCCGCAGGCACGGCGAGCTCTTCTACCGCAGGCGCCGCTGGTGGCTGCGGAACACCGGCCGCCAGCTCCTGCGCCTGCCGCGCGGCCGGCTGATGCACGCGACGACCGAGCCGGTGCCGCTGGCTGTGGGGTACACGCCGGTGTTCGTCCGCGGCTCGGGCTTCCGCGAGCACCTGGTCGAGCTGTACGTCACGGGCCACGACGACGAACGTGTCCCCCGCCGGCGCGCCGTCACGCTGCCGCCGCGCAGGTGGCCGCTCGACGACGACGAACGCCTCCTGCTGGTGGTCCTTGGCCAGCGCTACCTGCTGTACGAGGAGGTGCCGCGCCCGCTGTCGTACCGTCAAGCCGCCGAGCAGCTCGCCTACCTCAGGCCCGGCGGCGACTGGCGGGAGCGCCGGATCGAGCACCGGATCGAGGCCGTACGCCGCCGCCTGCACGCCGGCGGCTTCCCGTACCCGCTGACGCACGACAAGTCGGCGGGCGGCCCCTCCGGCGACCTCCTGCACAACCTGCTGCGGGGGCTGGTGGAGTCGACGACGCTCGTCCCGCCCGACCTCGAGTTGCTGGAGGACGGCCCATGAGACTCAGGACGGCGGCTCGCGCAGCACGAACCCGGCCCCGCGTACGGCGTGCAGCATGCGGGGCCGTCCGCCGGCCTCCAGCTTGCGCCGCAGGTGGCCGGCCAGCGCGTCCACGGCGTTCGCGGTGACCTCGAAGTCGTAGCCCCACACGCGTTCCAGCAGCAGCGGCCGGGACATCACGATGCCGGCGTTGCGCGCCAGCTCCTCCAGCAGGCGGAACTCCCGCCGCGTCACGTCGATCTCCCGCCCGTCGAGGGTGACCCGGCGGGCGGCGGGGTC
Source organism: Nonomuraea terrae (assembly GCF_004348995.1). Lineage (GTDB taxonomy): Bacteria > Actinomycetota > Actinomycetes > Streptosporangiales > Streptosporangiaceae > Nonomuraea > Nonomuraea terrae. The sequence goes on along the minus strand of NZ_SMKQ01000322.1, from coordinate 4,605 downwards.
GACGGTCAGCGGCCCGACGCTGACCGCGGCGCCGGAGGCGGGGCCGTTGCGGCGCAGGAGGGCGCGCAGGCGCAGGGCCAGCTCGTACAGGTCGAACGGTTTGACCACGTAGTCGTCGGCGCCGGCGGCGAGCGCGGCGACGCGTTCGTCCACCTCGTCGCGGTCGGACAGGATGAGCACCGGCGCCTGCGTGCCGGCCGCGCGTAATCGCCGGCAGACCTCTATGCCCGACATGCCGGGCATAGAGAGGTCCAGCACGAGTGCGTCCGGCCGTACCCGGTCGAAGCTTTCCAGGGCGAGCGGCCCCGACCCGGCGGTGTCGACGGCGAAGCCTTCCAGCCGCAGCCCGCGCCACAACGCGCGCTGGATCGTCTGGTCGTCGTCCACGGCGAGGATCCGGTACGCGGTCATGGCGGGCTCCTCAGGCGGGGGCGCGGCCCCACTATGTCCGACTTATGGGGATTGTAAGTCGATCAGCCTGCCGGTTCAGCGGGTGTCGCGGCGCAGGGGGTGGTCGTCCGGGATCTGGACGAGGACGATCCGGTTGCCGTCGGGGTCGGTGATCCAGAGCTCCACCAGGCCCCACGGCTCCGTGCGGGCCTCGCGCAGCACGGTGACGCCGGCCTTGGTGAGCCGTTCCTCCTCGGCGGCCACGTCGCGTACCTGCAGCCAGAGCGCCACCGCGGCGGCGGGCCCGTCGTCGGACCGCCCGGACAGCTCCAGGAACCCGTGCCCGAGGAAGAAGACCACGCCCGGTTGCTCCGGCGGGCCGAACTCGCGGTAGACGGCGAGGCCCAGCGTGTCGGCGTAGAAGCGGCGGCTGCGCGCCGGGTCACGGGGACGCAGCAACACACGGCTGCTCAGCACTTCCATGCCGGACCTGTTCCCCGGCCCCCTACCGGGGAATCAGCGGGGCCGGTCGATGCGGTAGACGTAGTGCTCGCGGCCGTCGATCGGGTTGTCGGGCTCCAGCTCGCCCCGCGCGACCCGGCGCAGCCCGGCCTTGCGCAGCGCGTTCCACGAGGCGGCGTTCCCCGCGGCGACCGGGACGATGACGCACGGCGCGGACGGCAGGTCGTCCCAGGTCCGCTCGATCATCGAGGAGATCATCAGCGTGCCGAGCCCGCGCCCGGCCCGTCGCGGGTCACCGATCAGGTAGTCCATGGTGACCGCGCCCGACGGCACGGGGACGATGGCCGCCAGCTCGTCGCGCTCTTCGGGGTAGTCGTCCAGCCGGGACCGCTGGACGAGGCCGAGCGGCTCGCCGTCGAGGAGGGCGAGGAAGTCCTCCGACGGTTCCTCGCCCCTGGCGGCCGGCCCGAAGTCGCGCGCCACCGCCTCCGGCGAGGTCTCGTGGTTCCACCACCGCGCCACGTGCGGCTGCTCCAGCCACGTGCGCAGCAGCGGGAAGTCCGGCTCGCCGACCCGGCGCCATGTGATCACTCAAGCAGAGGTACCGCAGCCGGTCGATCGCCGCAAGCGCGGCGATCGACCGTCACGTCATCACACGACCGCGCCCGTGCCGCGAGGAGCGCGGTCGGTACGGGGCCGGGCGAGCTCGGGCGGCGGGCGGCGGTCGAAGCGGCCCAGCCAGATCGCCAGCGGACCGGCCACGAACGCCGACGACAGCGTGCCGAACACGATGCCCGCCACCAGCGCGATCGCGAAGTCGCGCAGCGAGTCGCCACCGAAGACGGTCAGCGCGAGCAGGATGAACAGCGCGCCGAGGCCGGTGTTGACGGTACGCGGCATGGTCTCCAGGATCGCGCCGTTCACCGCCGCCGCGAACGGCTCCCGGCGGCGGGCCGCCCACAGCTCCCTGACCCGGTCGAACACCACCACCTTGTCGTTGACCGAGTAACCGACCACGGTCAGCATCGCGGCCAGGAACACGCCGTCGACGGGCTTGCCCAGCCAGGCGAACATCCCCACCACCAGCGTCGCGTCCACGACGAGCGCGAGGACGGCCGCGGCGCCGAACGTCCACCGGAAGCGCACGGCCAGGTACAGCAGCTGCATCGCCACCGCCACGCCGAGCGCGATGAGCGCGTTGCGGCGCAGCTCCTCGCCGAGGCTGGGGCCGATGAACTCCTCGCGCCGCTTCGTCACCTCACCCGCCTGGCGTTCGAGCTCCTGCTCGATCCTGGCCACCTCCTCCAGCCCGAGACCGGCGGCGCGTACGGAGACGCCGTCGCCGGTGGACTGCACGACCGCCGCCGGCACCCCGGCCCGCGTGACAGCCTGGCTCGCGGCGTCGGCGGCGACAGGCCGGGCGGTGCCGAACTCCACGAGCCGTCCGCCGGTGAACTCGACACCGAAGTTCAGCCCGCGGACGAGCAGACCGGCCACGGCCACCGCGGCCAGCCCGCCGGCGATCGCCAGCCACAGCGTGCGGCGCCGCATGAGCTGCGGGTTCCTGCGCGCCAGCCACGTCCTGACGGTTCCGGTCGTGGCGAGACCGGACAGGCGCGGCCCGACCCGGCCCATGACGGCGTGCGTGAGCACCCGAGTGATCAGCATGGCCGACACGAGCGAGGCGAGCACGCCGACGGCCAGCGTCACACCGAACCCCTTGACCGGGCCGGACGCCAGCCAGAACAGCAGCCCGGCGGCGATCAGGGTGGTGACGTTGGAGTCAGCGACGGCGCTCCACGCCTTCCTGAACCCCTGGCCGAGCGCGGCCCGCAGGCCGCGCCGGGGCGCGCGTCCGTACTCCTCCCTGGTGCGTTCGTAGACCAGGACGTTGGCGTCGATCGCCATGCCGATCGCCAGCACGAACCCGGCCAGTCCCGGCAGCGTGAACGTCGCGCCCATGGCCACCAGGGCCGCGTACGAGATGAGGCCGTAGCAGACGAGCGCGATCACCGACAGCAGCCCGGCCAGGCGGTAGACGGCGACGATGAACACGGCGGTCAGGATCAGCCCCGCGACCGCCGCCTTGGCGCTGGCCTCGATGGCCGCCTCGCCGAGGGTCGGGCCGACCGTACGCTGCGAGACCAGGTCGAGCGGCACCGGCAGCGCGCCGCCCTTGATCAGCACCGCCAGGTCGCGGGCCTCCTCGTGGGTGAAGGAGCCGGTGATCTCGGAGCTGCCGCCCGGGATCCCGCTGCCGCAGGGGATGGACGGGTCGACCGGCGGCGAGGAGATGACCTCCTGGTCGAGCACGATGGCGACGCGGCGGCGCGGGTCGTCGTACGGGTGGCAGGCCGCCTCGGCGGTGAGCTTCCGCCAGGGCCCTTCCTCGCGGAAGTCGAGGCCCACCCACCAGCCGGGACCGCGCTGGGGGTCGCTGCGTTCGGCGGCGTCGCGGACGCCGTCGCCGGTGATGACGGCCGGGCCGAGCCGCACCCAGCCGCCCACGTCGTCGCGTACGGCGCCCTCGTCCCCCTCCCTGGCGGCGCCGAGCACGGAATGGAACGTGAGCTGGGCGGTACGGCCGATGATCTCGGCCGCCTGCCGCGGGTCGAGCACGCCGGGCAGCTCGACGATGATCCGCCGCTCGCCGGAGCGGACTAGGGTGGGATCGACCACGCCGAGAGCGTCCGCCCGCTGGCGCAGCACGCTGAGGGCGCGGTCGGTGGCGGCCGCGTCGGCCTTGACGGTCGGTGCGTCTCTCGTCTCGAAGACGAGCTGGGTGCCGCCCCGCAGGTCCAGGCCGAGCCGGGGAGCCGCGGAAAGTGTCACGATGATCGAGATCGCGGTGACGGCACACGCCGCCACCGCACGCCAGAAGGGCGCACGGAACATGGGAAAGCCTCCACAGGCTGGGACGTGCGAAAAGAGTCGTCAGAACCCTGTGGAGGGAGGAGCCCGCGCCGCCGCCGCCGACGGCGCCCGCACCGGAGGCTCGTCACCGGCCACCGCCGGTACGACCACCACCCAAGCCGCCCGGAACCCGGTGGCCCCGCTCCCGAGCACCCCCGCCGTCCCAGGCCCGGCCAGCCCGTACGCGCCCGCCCAGGCACGGGCGTCGGGCGCTTGGTGCGGCGCCTGCCGCACCCCGGACTGCGCCTGCTGCCGGGCGGCGTCCGGCATGCCGGCCGTCTGCGGCGCAGGCCGCGCGGCGGTCTGCGGACCGGCCTGCGCGACGGAGATCTGGCGGACGACCTGCGGGACGGCCTGGGCCTGTGCGCCGGCCGGCAGGAACCAGGACAGGAGGAGCAGGAACGCGGCAGACCAGCGAGCCCGCACGTCACCCTCCTCCCGCCGGCCCGGGGCCGCCCGGCGAGGAGCGGCCTTTCCCGAGACCCTAGACGCCACCGGCCCCCGCCGCACGTCCTGCGCCGTCCCGGCGCGTCCCGGCGCCCGGATTCGGTGCGGGTGGGTGGGGTAGGCGCAGGGCGAGAGGTGGCTGAGGGGATGACGAAGCTGGTCGAGGAGAGTCCCTACCGGTGGCGGATCGAGCCGGAGGGGGCGATGCGGGTGCCCGGGATCGTGTTCGCGAGCCGGGAGCTGCTGCCCGACCCCGCCGAGGACCAGGCTCTCGGCCAGGTCGCGGCGGTGGCCACGCTGCCGGGGATCGTCGAGGCGTCGTACGCGATGCCCGACATGCACTGGGGTTACGGGTTCCCCATCGGCGGGGTGGCGGCGACCGACGTCGACGAC
>NZ_SMKQ01000321.1 GCF_004348995.1 Nonomuraea terrae | reverse complement strand
CCACCGCACAGACCCGTCGCCCCCGCGCGCCCGCGCGAACTCGGCCCGCACCGAGCGGCCGGGCGCACCGCACGCCCCTCCACCCACAGACCCTTCGCACCCCGCGCGCCCGTTCCAGGGCGGGCCGTGAAGCGGGCGGGCAGGAGGCGGCGGAGCTCGTCGTTCAGGCGGCCGGGGTCGACGGTGACGATCTCGTAGGCCGCCACGCCCGCCACCGCGAACGGGTCCTCGGCCGCCGTCTTCTCCACGTGCTCCCGGGACCCGACGGCCAGGATCACTCCGCCGAGGTCGTCCGGCACGGTCTGCCCGGACAGCAGGAAGGTGCCGTCGGCGTGCCGGCGCTCCAGGTAGGCCACGTGTCCGGGCACGTGGGGAGTCACGTCGTCGAGGGGCGCGGTGTAACGGACCAGAAGCACATGCAGCATGCCCGCATTCTCCCGTTTCTGACCCTTATATAAGGCGACTGACCCTTATATAAGGGGACTGGCCCTTGTACAAGAACGGGTCGCCCTTCATAAGGACGTGCTCCGCGAGGCGCCCGCGGATCCGGCGGAAGGAGCTGCGGTCCGGGACGCGGCGCGTGCCTCTTCCCTCCGGATCCGCCATACCGAGGGGACGGCCAGCGCCGCACCCGTGGACACGACGGCGACCACGGCACAGGCGATCAGCACCGGGCGCGTCCCGAACGCCTCCGCCACCGGACCGGCGAACCCCATGCCGAGCGGCGCCCCGACCAGTGACCCCAGCACGGCGACGGACGTCACCCGCGCCACGAACCCCTCGGGCACGTGCTGCTGGATCGCGGTCGTCTGGAGCACGTTGTGGACGACGAGTTGCAGGCCGGCCGCCACCCCCGCGAGGACCAGCGCCCAGACGGCCGCGGGCACCGCGAGCAGCGCCGGCAACGGCGCCATCAGCAGGAAGAACGTCATCCCCGCCACCATGGGACGCCCGGGTCGCCACCGCGCCGCGATCACGCCGCCGGCGACGCCGCCGACGGCGTAGGCGATGCCGATCGCCGACCAGGCCGGGGCCCCGCCGAGGTGCAGGTCGGCGACGTAGGGGCCGAGCACCAGGATCGGGGAGACCACGATCACGTTGGTGAGCGCGGAGTGGACGATCCACACCCACAACCACGGCCGCCGGCCCACCTGGGAGAGACCGCCGCCGATGCTCGCCAGCAGCCCGCCGCCCGCCGGGGGCCGATCGCCGGCGAGGGCCCGGGGCAGCAGGAAGATGAAGAACGCGCTCACCAGGAACGTCAGCGCGTCGATCAGCACCGCCCACCCCGACCCGACCAGCGCCACCAGCGCCCCGGCCGCGCCCAGCGCCAGGATCGAGGCCGCGCTGCGGGAGATCGAGATGAGGGAGTTGGCCGCCTGCAGCCGCTCCTTGCCGGCCAGCGAGCCGACGAGCCCCACGGCGGCCGGATTGAAGAACGCCGACCCCGCCCCCGCGACGAGCTGGAGCACCACCAGCATCCAGATCTCCGCCACGCCGGCCAGCAACAGCACCGCCGTGACACCGTGCGCGACGAAGCGGACCAGATCGGCCACCAGCATCACCGTACGGCGCTGGAAACGGTCACCGGCCGCCCCGCCCAGCAGGGTCAGCACGATGATCGGCAACCGCGTGCTGAGCACCACCACGCCGAGGTCGACCGCCGACCCGGTGAGGTGCAGCACGGCGAACGCCATCGCGAACGGCGTCAGCGAATCACCGAACGCCGAGGCCGTCTGGCCGATGTAGTAGCGGCGAAAGTCACGGATCGCCAGCGGCGCGAAAATGACAGCCCCCTCCCCCGAGTGCCACCGGGCGCCGGCACGCCGGTGAGATGCAGAGGCCACCCTGCCAGCCGCCACCGACAATCTCGCCGCGCCCGTCGTCCGGCGGATCCCGTTGGAGACGCGGCGGGCACGCGCACTACGGGCGACCGCGTCGCCTCCGTCTGGACGGGCCGCCGGGTGACACCCGTCGATGTCGCGCTCGGCGACCGCAAGTCGTCCTCCGTAGGGACGGCGGCTCACCAGTCGCGGAAGGGCAGGCTCTCCGCTGACGAAGGCGGTGCCGTACGCGGAGCCGGCGGCCCTGGAGCGGCGGCTACCCGAACGCCCTCACTGGAGCTTGAGCAGGCGCCCTGCCACGACGAGATGCACCTCGTCGACGATCGCGCCCACCCGCAGATTCGCCGTCCCCAGCAGATCCCGGAACAGGCGCCCCGAACGATGCTCAGGCACCACGCCCAGCCCCACCTCGTTCGTCACCAGCACGACCGGCGCGCCGGCAGCGGCGACAGCGGCCAGCACACCGTCGAGCAGACCCTCGACATGCCGGGAGACCTCATCGACCGGCGCCTCCCACAATCCGGCCGCGTCCACCACGGCATTGAGCCACGTGCCGAGGCACTCCACCAGCACCGCCCCATGAGCCTGCGCGATCGCGGCCGCGACGTCGGTCGTCTCGGCCGTCCTCCAATGCGCCGGCCGCCTGGCTCGATGTGACGCGATCCGCGCCTGCCAGTCGTCATCGTCGTACACCGGCCCGGCCGCCACGTACGTCACCACCGGCTCATCGGCCAGCAACCGCTCGGCATGTGCCGACTTCCCCGACCGCACCCCTCCGGTGACCAGCACGCGCACGCGCCCACACTATCGGCCACCTGGGCTTCCACCCGTACCAGCCCGTCACATCCGTGCGCTTGTCCCTCAGCGCCAACCTTGTGCCGGGCCCATCGCGTTTGGAGGGTACCGACATGAGGAGAGACGTCGGATCGCGATGCCGGCTTCCTGACGTTCGTGGACGCTCACCAGCGGCCGTTGATGCGCCTGGCCTACCTGCTCACCGGAGAGGTCCATCTCGCGGAGGACCTCCTGCAGAGCGTGCCGGTCCGGATGATCGGACGGTGGCCGAGGTTACGCCACATCGACAACCTCGACGCCTACGCGCGCAAGACCATGGTGAACCAGTACATCTCGTGGCGGCGCCGCCGCGACTCCGACGAGGTGCCGAGCGCGGAGCCGCCTGATCGCGCGTACTCCTCCGAGGACTCCGCCGTCCTGAGGATCGTTCTGCGTCAGGCGCTCATGCGGGCAACGTGACGGCGCTGGCCGTCGCCGCGGTGGTCGTCGTCACCATGCTCGCCGCCACCGCCGGGTGCGGGCGCTGTCCGCGGGGCCGCAGGCGGCAGCCCGCCCGGCCGGCGCTCCCGAGCAGTCCCACATCACGGTCGGGTTGGTGACCGATGTGGAGTCGGCGCCCGTGTTCGTGGCCCTGGCCGAGAACTATTTCAAGGAGGAAGGGCTGACGGTGGAGCCGGAGATCATCGTCAGCGCGGCGTCCGCGGCGCCCCAGGTCGAACGCGGCCGGCTGGACCTGGCGCAGACCGACTACACCACGACCTTCATCGCGAACCAGGCGGGCAAGAAATTCAGATCGTCTCGCCGTCGATCCACCTGCCCGATGCCGGTGCGTTAGGTGGATCGACGGCCCAGCCACCGGAGTGCGGTTTCCTGTCACGCCGGGCGACGAAGAGGTTCTCCTAGAGGGTGAGGGTCTCCAGGTCCACGGCGCCGGCCATGGCCTGGGCTCCCTTGTCGTTGAGGTGCATGCCGTCGCCGCCGTCCAGGGCGGGGTGAATGTAGTCGGGCGCGTCGGGGTCCTCGACGGCTCGGGCCACGTCGAAGACGGCGTCGAACGTGTCGGTGGTACGGATCCAGTCGTTCACCTCCCGTCGGACGGCGAGGCCCTCGGGCGTGCTGATCCCGGGGTAGACGGCGCCCGCGAAGGGGCCGATGGTGGCGGCGAGGATCTTCAGGCCGGCCGCGTGAGCGCGGTGGGCCAGTGCCTCGAAGCCCTCGATGAGGGCGTCCGCGGTGACGGGAGGCTCGCCGGACATGCCGGGGAGGCCGAGGTCGTTGATACCGAAGTGCACCAGGACATGGGTCACGCCGGGAATCGAGAGGACGTCGCGATCGAGGCGCCCCAGCGCGTGCTCGCCGACCTCGTCTCTGAGCAGGCGGTTCCCGGCGATGCCCTGGTTGACCACCCATCCCCGATCGAGGCGCCGGTTGAGGAAGTCCACGGAGCGGTTGTTCGCTCCGGTCGTGGAGCCGACCCCTTCGAACCAGGAGTCGCCGAACGCCACGGCGATCGCGGTGTCGTCTGGGGCGAGCACGTCGACGCCTGAGACGTAGAACCTGGCTTCCACCTGCTCAGCCTCAGGGAGTACGGGAGAGGCGACGTGGTTCCCGCCGACGATGTGAGCGGTCTCCATGGGCTGGTGGGAATAGGTGGCCAGACCTGTCTTCTCGGGGAGATAGAGGCTGAGGACCAGGTCGGCGCCGGGGGTGACGGGCAACTCCGTCGGGTCGCTGACGGCCTCTTCTCCCGGCGGGATGGTGAGCCTCTCGGCGCCGTCGAAGGTGAGGGCGCGCTGCCCGTACTCGGTGGCGGCGCTCGCGGCGGCGATGGTCAAGGGGGTGCGACCGTAGCGGTTCGTCAGGCGTACGCGGAGGAGTTCTCCGCCGCCGGCCATGTGGAGCACCTGACGCACGGTCTGGTCGGCGAAGCCGCGCGGTTCGGTGAGCTGGATCTGCTCGTAGGGACTGATCACTGCGGTACGGAAACCGGCTGTCCAGATCATGGTCGCTCTCAATTCGTTGCCGTAGGAGACAGTGCCGCACAGGCGGGGGCCGGGCGGTCGTCCGGCTGGTTCGCGAAGGTCATGTCGGCGAATGCCGACGTCAGTGAGGTATTCGACATAGCGTCCAGGTCTCAACGCGGGTGAAGCGCCTGAAATCCCGGGATCGGCGTCAGGGCTTGAGCACGTAACGACCGCGCACCCCGCCCTTGGCCATGGCTCGGTGGGCGTGGGCGGCCTGGTCCAGCGGCACGACCGCGTGCACTCGGGCCGGCAGCCCGCCGGACGCGGCACGAGCGAGCAGGCCGCCCGATCGAGGGCCGTCGGGGTGCGCCACCACGGCGTGCACGGTGATCCCACGCCCCGGGCCGGCTTGGCGCTCGGCTGGACGCCGACGAAGACCCCGCCGTCGCGGACCAGGGCGAGGCCTCGCTGCTGCAGCGCCGCACCGTCGGCGACCGCGTCCCAGCCCGGCTCGGCGTCCGAGGTGAACTCGGCGCCGAGGCCGCGAACGAACTCCTCGTCCTCGGCTCGGGCCAGACCGGTCACCTGCCAGCCGCGGTCGGGCGCGAGCGAGGCGACGTACCCCCCGACCCCGCCGGCCGCCCCCGTGACCAGCAGCCGGTTGCCGTCGGCGGGCGCGTCGCCGAGCAGGTCGAGGATCTGGACGGCGGCCAGCCCGTTGACCGGCACCGTCGACGCCGCGACCAGGTCCAGCCCGTCGGGAACGACGGCGAGGCCGACGGCCGGCACGACGAGCCGCTCGGCGTAGGTGCCGAAGTCGCGGTCGAAGCCGTCCACCAGGCCGGCGACCCGGGTGCCGACGGCCACGTCCACACCGGGGCCGGTGGCGACGACGGTGCCGGCGAAGTCCCAGCCCAGGCCGGTGCGTTCGGGCTGGTTGATCAGCCCCATGGCGTGGAACAGGCCGCGCGCGACCCCGAGTTCGACGGGGTTGACCGGCGCGGCGGCGATCTCGACCCGGACCTCGCCGGGCCCGGGCTCGACGACGGGAACGTCGATGATCTCGATCGAATCGGGTCCGCCCGGGGTGCGGACGACGGCGGTGCGGAAGGTGGCGGTGCCCATGGTGACGCTCCTCGTGGCTTGTGTCGGGCGGTTGCGCTGCACCACACTGGACCGGTAACTCTCCAATGGGAAGTACGCACTTCGAAGTGCGTAGGTCACCTCTCGGTAGGAAGGATCGGTCGATGCCGACGACGACGGCGGCCCAGCGGCGGGCACAGGCGAAGCTCGAGTACGACGCGTTCCTGGCGAGCTGCCCCAGCCGCCGGTTGCTCGACCGGATCTCCGACAAGTGGGTCACGCTGGTCCTGGCCGCGCTCGGCAGCGACTGCCCGCACCGCCCCGGAGTCGACTCCGCCGCAGAGCCACGGTCGATGCGCTACTCCGAGCTGTCCCGCCGGCTGGCCGGGGTCAGCCAGAAGATGCTCACCCAGACGCTGCGCTCCCTCGAGCGCGACGGCCTGATCACCCGGACCGTGACGCCGACCGTGCCGGTCACGGTCACATACGAGCTGACCGACCTCGGCCTCTCGCTCCACCACCTGATGCGCGGCATCAAGGACTGGGCCGAGGCGCACATGGACGAGGTGCTCGCCCATCGGGAGGAATACGACGCCCGATCCGCCTGAACGCCGCGACAGCCCCGCCATGCCACGTGCGACCTCTCCAGCGCGGGACGCACGAGCACACTCGAACCCTCAACCCCGGCTGAGGGCGTAGTAGGAGTCGACGGCGGGCTGGCCGGTGTAGTTGGGGCCGGCCTGGTCGTCGGCGCCGAGGTAGCGATAGGGGAGGTCGAGGGTGCGGCGGCCGCCGCAGCGGATGCGCCTGGCGCGGGTGTCGTACTCCAGGCCCTGGGAGCGGAGCGCGAAGGTGAGGCGGCGGCCCGCCGGGGAGCCGTCCCGCAGGCGGACGCTGCCCGCGTCGAAGTTCGCCGCCAACAGCCCGTCGCCGGTCAGCCAACCAGCGGCCCGGGTCAGCAGGCCGAGCTTGTCGCCCACGTAGTGCAGGCCGTGGACGCACGTGATGAGGTCGAACGGCGCGTCCGGCCGCCACACGGACACCGAGGC
>NZ_SMKQ01000320.1 GCF_004348995.1 Nonomuraea terrae | reverse complement strand
TCTCCCAGGGGCGGGGGGCGCGCGGCGCGAGCGTGGAGACGATGTCGCGGACGATGGCCAGGGCGTGGGCGTCGTCCTCGGCGAGGTGGTCGGTGACGCCGCTGACGCGGGCGTGCAGGTCGCCGCCGCCCAGCTCCTCGGCGGTGACCTCTTCGCCGGTGGCCGCCTTCACCAGCGGCGGGCCGCCCAGGAAGATCGTGCCCTGGCCGCGCACGATGACGGCCTCGTCGCTCATCGCGGGCACGTACGCGCCGCCGGCGGTGCACGAGCCGAGCACGGCGGCGATCTGCGGGATGCCGCGCGCCGACATCGTGGCCTGGTTGTAGAAGATGCGGCCGAAGTGCTCACGGTCGGGGAAGACCTCGTCCTGTTTCGGCAGGAACGCTCCACCGGAGTCGACGAGGTAGACGCACGGCAGATGGTTGTGCAGGGCCACCTCCTGCGCGCGCAGATGCTTCTTGACGGTGACCGGGTAGTACGTGCCGCCCTTGACGGTGGCGTCGTTGGCCACGACCACGCACTCGCGACCGGAGACGCGGCCGACGCCGGTGATGATGCCGGCGGCGGGCGCCTGGTCGTCGTAGAGGCCGTTCGCGGCGAGCGGCGACAGCTCCAGGAAGCGGGAGCCCGGGTCGAGCAGGCCGTCCACGCGGTCGCGGGGCAGCAGCTTGCCGCGCTCGACGTGGCGCTGCCGCGACCGCTGGGGGCCGCCGAGCGCGGCCGCCGCGAGGCGTTCGAGCAGTTCGGCGGCGAGCCGCTCGTTGAGCTCGGCGTTGCGTTTGTACGCCTCGCCGCCCGGGTCCACCGCCGATTTCAGCACCGGCCAGTCGCCGCTCATGAGTCCCCTCTCATGGCACGGATGTTAGTCATCGCTAACGTGCACCGTCTAGTATGTGAGACGTGACCACCGCCTCCGCCTCACCTACCCGCAATCGGCGCAACAGGCGCGCGGAGATCCTGGAGGCGGCCGCCCGGCTGTTCGCGGCGCGGGGCTTCCACGGCGTGCCGATCGAGGACATCGGCGCCGCGGTCGGCGTCTCGGGCCCGGCCCTCTACCGCCACTTCAGCGGCAAGGACGCCCTGCTGTCGGAGATGCTGCTCGACGTCAGCTCGCGGCTGCGCGAGTCGGCGGTCACGGTCGTCACCACCTCACCGGGGCCGGAGGAGTCGCTCGACGCGCTGCTGGCCGCGCACATCACGTTCGCGCTGGAGCAGCCGGCGCTGATCACCGTGCACGACCGGGAGCTGGGCAACGTGCCGGAGCGGGAGCGGCGGCAGATCAGGCGGCTGCAGCGCCTCTACGTCGAGGAGTGGGTGACCGTGCTGGCCGAGCTGCACCCGTCGTGCCCGGCGGCGCGGCTGCGCGCGGCCACGCACGCGGTGTTCGGCCTGCTCAACTCGACCCCGCACAGCGCCGGCGAGCTTCCGGCCCAGCGCATGCGCCCGCTCCTGCACGCCATGGCCCGCGCCGCGCTCACCGCCGCTGTTAAGGATCACTAACTGTACGTCGTGCCGGCACGGCCGGCCGTTTTCAGCATTTCGCCTTGACGGTGTCCGCCTGGCGGCCGAACTTTTCGATGTACCGGCCGCTCCAGTCCCTGATGTTTATCGGGCGCGTTTCCTTTGATTCGCTGTCGAAGAAACACCCCGTCGCCTGTGCTTCGAACGACCCGACGCGGTCGCGTAGACGGTGCGGGATGGGGCCGTCCGCGTCCGCTCCCGGTGTCCACATCCACACGTCTCCGCCGAAACCTCGCTCAGGCCACAGGCAGATCGATCCGCTGACGCATGTCGGATGCCGAGCGAGAACCGGCTCCGGTTCCGGCATCGCCTCTGCGACGGCGATGTAGCTGACCACGGTCAGCGCACCCACGACGACCACGCCACCGCCGCACAGCGCGACGTACCTGCCCCCGGTCGACGCGTTGACGCCCGCATCGGGATCTCGGGAGCCCGCTCGCGTCAGGAAACAGGCGGTGGACGTCGCGATGGCCGACCACCCGAGAGCGGGAACGCACCACCACCAGCTGAAGACGTTGTCGTTCAGAATCTGATTGCTGGCCACCGCGACGAACACGGTGGTCAGCACCAATACAGCGATCAGCACGAATCGCTGCCATTTCTTGAGACGCACTTCCACGCACCCATATTGCGACCTCGTCGAGGTCACGGAGGAAGACGCATGCACAATGGTTATCGGACGATCACGAGCGTAGGCGTTTTGTCGTTGATGCCCGCCGGGAAAATTCTGGCATTACTCGCCATTCGTACGAGGCATCTCCGTCGGGACGGATGACGACGTGCCGGACATGACGAGGGCCCGGGCGGTTGTCCGTCCGGGCCCTCGTGCCGCGATTCAGCGTCTGACGCGCACGTAGTCCGTGCGGCTGTCGTCGCCGTGGGTGCGCGGGTCGCCGCCGAAGGCGAACTTCCAGTGGCCCGAGTTCCAGGCCCTGATCGTCGTGGCGAGCCGGCCGCCGCCGTTCGACCAGGTGGACTTCACGTACTGCCACGTCCCGGCGCCCACCGGCTTGAACAGCAGCGCCACCTTGGCGCGGTGGCCCCGCCACGAGCCGTCGTCGCCGGCCTGCAGCAGGCCCGTGACGGTCAGGGTCCGGCCGCGCTTGACCGGCTCCGGACGGGCGTCGAACGCGATCAGCCGCGCCTCCGCCCTCGCCGGGTCGACCCGAACCCGGTCGGCGGCGCTGACCGAGCCGTCGACGCCGTGCCCGCCCCGGTACTCGGCGCGCCACCAGCCGGAGGAGCGGGCCGTCGCCGAGGCGCGGAAGCGGCCGTCGCGGCCGGTCGTGACGCTGGTGACGTGCTGCCAGCGGGACGACCCGTCGGCCTTGAACGCGATGGCCACGCGCCGGCCGGGAGCGCCGCCGCGCCGCTCGACGGTCAGGGCGCCGGTGAAGGTGAGCCGGTCGCCCTGCTCCACCCGCTCCGGACGGGCGTCGAACCGGAAGATCCGGCTGTCCAGCTCGCGGCGGACGTCCACCCGGTCGGCGTCGGCGACGGAGCCCCTGGCGGTGGCGGTGGCCGCGAACTCGGCGCGCCACCAGCCGGTGGCGCCGGCCCGCACGCGGGTGCCGAACCAGCCGCCGCGGCCGGTCGTCACCTTGGCGACCTCGCGGTAGGCGTCGCTCCCGCGCTCGCGGAAGGTGATGGACACGCTCTGGCCGGCGTATCCCCTGCGGTCGGCCACCAGCACGCCCGACAGCTTGACGGTGTCGCCCGGGTCGACGACGTCGGGGCCGGCGTCGAAGTCGCGGATCGCGGTGGTGAGCGCCCGCGCCACCTGGAACGAGCCGCTCGTGGAGACCTCACCGTCGCCCTGGGCCGTGGCGGAGATGGCGTGCCTGCCGGCGGCGCCGGGCCCGAAGGACTTGGTGCCCGTCCACTTCAGGCCGCCGACGTCCGGCGCGGACGTGACCGCGACCGGCGCGCCGTCGACCTTGAGCGCCGCCGCGGCGGCGTTCGTCGTGGTGAACGTGAACGTGACCGCCACGTCGGCGTCGAAGACGACGATCGGCGAGGCGGGGCTGACGCTCACCTGGCTGATGGTGGGTGCGGGGGCCGCCGTCGCGGGGACCGGGGACAGGGCGAGTGTCCCGGCGCCGAGGACGAGGGCGAGGGCGGCCACACGGATGCGTTGTAACATGCGGGTTCCTTTCTTGGAGACCCCAGTGGTTCAACGCGGCATTGAGGGTGCCACGTGTGTCCTCAGTAGACGTGCGCGCGAAAGAGAAGGTTGTGAACTCTGACAAACGGTTATAGGTCACCTTCAAAGGGACCGGTCTGCAACATCTCCCCCGCGTCCGGCAGACGCCGGGCTGGATCAAGGACATAATCGTGGACGTGGCGCGCGACACTGTTGAGACTCATTTCACCGAGGCGGTTGCGACGCTGGAGGCGGGCCCCCCGCGAGATCCGGGTGCGCCGATCCGTGAGGGCTCCTCGCTGACCGGCGAGCAGTGCAGGACACTGTTCCGGCGTCAGCTCGACAGCCGCCTCCTCGACATCGCGGCCCGCTGGCTGCGCGAGCAGGAGGAGGGCTTCTACACGATCGGCTCGGCCGGTCACGAGGGCAACGCGGCCGTGGCCGCCGCCCTGCGGCCCACCGATCCCGCCCTGCTCCACTACCGCTCGGGCGCGTTCTACCTGACCCGCTCCGAGCTGGCCGGCCGGCTGTCCGAGCAGGGCATCCGCGACGTTCTGCTGGGGCTCTCCGCCGCGGCCGACGACCCGATCGCGGGCGGCCGGCACAAGGTGTTCGGCCATCCCGACCTGGCCGTCATCCCGCAGACCTCCACGATCGCCAGCCACCTGCCCAGGGCGGTGGGCGTGGCGTTCGCCATCGAGCGGGCGCGGGCCCTCGGCGTGCCCTCGAAGTGGCCGCAGGACGCGATCGCGGTGTGCAGCTTCGGCGACGCCTCGATCAACCACGCCAGCGCCCTGTCCGGCCTCAACACCGCCGCCTACGCCACCTACCAGGGGCAGTCGCTGCCGATGTTGTTCGTGTGCGAGGACAACGGCATCGGCATCAGCGTCCGCACGCCGAAGGGGTGGGTCGAGGCGACCGCGCGGCGTCCCGGCATCGAATACTTCGCCGCCGACGGCTGCGACCTGGCGGCCGCGTACGACGCGGCCGTGCGCGCCGCCGAGCACGTGCGCGAGCACCGCGCGCCGGCGTTCCTCCACCTGTCCACCGTGCGGCTCATGGGGCACGCCGGGTCGGACGTCGAGCTGGCCTACCGCACGCAGCGCGAGATCCGCGCCGACCTCGAACGCGACCCTCTGGTGCGGACGGCGGCCATGCTCGTCGAGGCCGGCCTGGAGACGCCCGAGGGGCTGCTCAAGATGTACGAGAGCGCCCGCGAACACATCCTGCGGGTGGCCAAGGAGACCTCGCGCCGCCCCCGGCTCGGCTCGGCCAAGGAGGTCATGGCGCCGATCGCGCCGCGCAGCCCTGAGCTGATCGCCAAGATCAGCCCGACGGCTGCCGCCGCCCAGGTCAGGGAGCGGGCGTTCGCCGGCGCGCTGCCCGAGGACGACAAGCCGCTGACCCTCTCGCTGGCCATCAACCGCACCCTCGCCGACGCGCTCGCCGTCTACCCGGAGATGACCGTCTTCGGCGAGGACGTCGGCAAGAAGGGCGGCGTGTACGGCGTCACCCGGGGGCTGCAGAAGCGGTTCGGGCCCGGGCGGGTGTTCGACACGCTGCTCGACGAGCAGGCCATCCTCGGCCTCGCGCTCGGCGCCGGGGTGTCGGGGATGCTGCCGGTGCCCGAGATCCAGTACCTCGCCTACCTGCACAACGCGCTCGACCAGATCCGCGGCGAGGCGGCCACGCTGTCGTTCTTCTCGCAGGGCGCCTTCACCAACCCGATGGTCGTACGGGTGGCCGGCTACGCCTACCAGAAGGGGTTCGGCGGCCACTTCCACAACGACAACGCGGTGGGCGCGCTGCGCGACATCCCGGGGCTGGTCATCGCCTCGCCGTCGCGTCCCGACGACGCCGCGTCCATGCTGCGCACCTGCCTGGCGGCGGCCCGTACGTCGGGGTCGGTGTGCGTGTTCCTGGAGCCGATCGCGCTCTACAACACGCGCGACCTGTTCGAGGACGGCGACGGCGGGTGGCTGGCCCCGTACGCGCCGCCCGCGCGCTGGCCGGAGACCCACGTGCCCATCGGGCGGGCGCGTGCGTACGGTGACGGGCGTGACCTGACGATCGTGACGTTCGGCAACGGGGTGCGGATGAGCCTGCGGGCCGCGGTGCGGCTGACCCAGGAGGGGTACGGCTGCCGCGTGCTCGACCTGCGCTGGCTGGCGCCGCTGCCGATCGACGACCTGGTGCGGGCGGCCGAGCTGACCGGCAACGTGCTCATCGCCGACGAGACCCGCCACACCGGCGGCGTCTCGGAGGGCGTCGTGACGGAGCTGCTCGACGCCGGGTTCACCGGGAAGATCGCGCGGGTGAGCTCCGCCGACAGCTTCGTCCCGCTCGGCGCGGCGGCCCAGCACGTGCTGCTGTCGGAAGCGGAGATCGAGCAGGCGGCCCGCAAGCTCCTCGGCTGAGCGGCCATCGCCCGGCGGCGCGGGTCACCGGCGGGTGGGGCGGGCCTTCGCGCCTCTGATGCAGGCCGGTTCCGACCAGGCGACCGTCGAGTCCTCCGAGATGCGCAGCGGCACGCCCACCAGGAAGCAGTAGCCGGTGCCCGGGTCGAGGCCGGCCAGACGGGTCGACGTGGCGCCCTGGTCGAGAGCGGTGACGGGCTGCTCGCCCTCCTCCACCGGCGATCGCTGCACGACCACGGGGTAGTCGCGGGCCCGTGCGGGCAGCACCCACGCCAGCTCGACCAGCGCGCCCCGGTCCGCCGTCACCTTGACGCGGCGGGGGGCGAGGGCGGCCACGTCCCGCTCGTCGATGGGCGCGGGGCTTTCCGCTCCCGGCTGCTGAGGGCGCGCGGTGTCCGCCGTGGTCGTCCGGGGCGTGGCCGGCTGCTGGAGCGACAGGTGCACGGCCAGGACCGTCCCGCCGACCGCCACGACCGCGACCGCCCCGCCGACCAGCAGACTCCGCCGTGTCCTGGACGCCTCCGCGGGTGCCTGGTGGGGTACGCCGAGCGCCTGCTCGGGACGAGAGCCTGCCGACCCGGGTCCGGTGGGAGCCAGGCGACCGGGAACCGCCGGACCTGTCGGAGCCCGGCCGGCGGGGCTGGTAGGGGCCGGACCGGTGGGAGAC
>NZ_SMKQ01000031.1 GCF_004348995.1 Nonomuraea terrae | reverse complement strand
GGCCCATGCTCAGAGGGCGGCGGTGACGCGGTCGAGTGCGGGAGGGACGATCGTGTCCTTGGACTGGAGGTAGGTGCGGAAGGCGTCGTAGTCGCGGGAGCCGCGTACCGGGTCGGTGAAGGCGGCCAGGGCGTCGAAGCCGTCGGCTCCGATCAGGGTGTACGCGAGGGCGGCCACCCGGTAGGTCCGCCCGGTGTCCAGCGGCGCGCCGTCGACCAGCACGTCGGCGGGGTCGACCCGGTCGCCGACCGGCCGTGAGGCGTCATAGGAGTACCGGACGCCGGCTGAGACGGCCAGCGGGCTGAAGCGCACCGTGCCGTCGGGCTGCGTCTGCCACTGCTGCTCCAGGGCCTGCTCCAGCTGCTGCCCGGTGAGGGAGGCGGTGATCACGGGATTCGCGTAGCCGTACGCGGCCCAGGCCTCCCCGAACAGGACGGTGCCGTCGCCGTCGGCCGGGTCGGCGCCCTTGGCGAAGCGCAGATCGCCGCGCAGGCTGTTGGAGCCCTTCAGCGGCGCCGTGGCCACCAGCGCGAGGTCGACGGGGCCGCCGGCCGTCCGTACGGCGTCGGCGTACTGCGCGTCGGCGATGAGGTTGCCCAGCGAGCTCTCGCCGTCGGCGGCGCGGGCGCGGGTGATGTCACCGCTGATCCTGCCGACCGGGCGGGCGGCCGTCCGGGCGGCGCGGGTCTTCCAGTAGTCGACGAGCCGGGTCATCGCGGGATCGGGGGTGACGTCCCGGGTGACCGGGTGGTTCACCGTGGTGGTGGCGGAGCGGAGGACGTCACCGGTGCGCGGGTCGATCTTGAGGTTCATCTCGTTGATCAGGCGCCCGTGGTTGGCCGCCTCCACCACCGGCCGGGGGTTGCCCGCCGGGTCGGGGACCACGCAGTCGTTGAACAGCGCGTGCCAGTGGCCGGTGATGATCGCGTCGATGTCGGGGGAGGCCTGCTCGGCGAAGTCGAAGACCGGTCCCGAGGGGGTGCCGCATCGGTCGTAGACGTCCCCGGCCGTCCCGCCCTCGTGCACGTTGGCCACGATCGCCTCGACGCCGCGGCGCTTCAGCTCGGCCGCGTACCTGTTCGCGGTCTCCACCAGCGGCAGGTTGTCCAGGTCCGGCTGGTAGGACGTCGAACCGGTGACCGTGGTGGGGGTGGTCAGGTTGATGAACCCGATCCGGACGTTCCTGCCGCCCGTGACCTTCACCTGCTTGATGACGTACGGCTGGAAGATCGGTTTCGTGGAGCCCTTGCGGGTGATGTTCGCGGAGGAGATCGTGTAGTCCGCTCCCCGGAATCTGCGGCCGGTGGAGTCGGTGAAGCAGCTGTCCACGTCGATCTCGCCGAAACAGCGGCCCTTGTCCATGTGGTCGCGCAGGAACTCCAGAGACCGGTCGAGCTCGTGGTTGCCCACCGCGGCGAACTCCACGCCGATCGCGTTGAGGAACTCGATCGTCGGCTCGTCCTGGTGGTAGGCCACCTCGGTGGGCCAGCCGCTGAAGTCGTCGCCGGTGGTGAACGTGATCGAGTTCTTGTGACCCTGCCTCAGGTTCTTCAGGTGCGTGGCGATGTACGGGGCGCCGCCCACCACGATGCTGTTGCCCTGGGCGTCCTTCACCGTGCCGTTCGCGGCGTCGTTCTGCGGGGTGAGGTACCCGTGCAAGTCGGTGATGGACAGCAGTTGCACGTCCACGGGCGCCTCGGCGGCCTGGGCGACGCCGGTCTGCAGGGTCGTGACGGCCGAAACGGCCAGGACGGCGGACAGGACGGGGGACAACATCGTCCAGCGCCGGAAGCTGCTCTGTTGCATGGCGGGATTCGATCACCGTGGGGTGACGGCCCGCGGGCCATTGATCGCCGCGCAAGTGAAGATCGGGATAAAGCGGACAGAAGGGCGGTGGGTCCCGTAGCACGGGACCCACGCGGCTACTTCGTCAGAGGAGCAAGGTTGGGGTCGTCGGCGTACGCCTCGGCGGCGTTCTCCTTGGTGACGATCTGCGGCTCCAGGAGGTAGGCCGGGACGACCTTCACGCCGTTGTTGTACGACTTGGTGTCGTTGATCTGCGGGTCCTTGCCGGCCTGCAGATCCTTGACCATCTGGATGGTCTGCTTGACGAGGTTGCGGGTGTCCTTGTTGATCGTGGAGTACTGCTCGCCGGCCACGATCGACTTGACCGACTCAACCTCGGAGTCCTGGCCGGTGACCACCGGCACCGGCTTGCCGGCGCCCTTGACCGAGGTCAGGATGGCGCGGGCCAGCGTGTCGTTGGGGGAGAGCACGCCGTCCAGGGTCTTGCTGGTGTAGGTGGAGGTGAGCAGTGAGTCCATCCGCCGCTGGGCGTTCTCGGCCTTCCAGCCGTCCGTGGCGGTCTGCTTGATGTCGGTCTGGCCCGAGCCGACCACCACGTCACCCTTGTCGATCGCCGGCTTCAGCACGCTCATCGCGCCGTCGAAGAAGACCGCCGAGTTGTTGTCGTCGGGGGAGCCGGAGAACAGCTCGATGGTGTACGGGCCCTCCGGCTTCTTCTCCTTCATGCCGTCCAGCAGGGCCTGGCCCTGGAGCTGGCCGACCTTGTAGTTGTCGTACGCGACGTAGTAGTCGACGCCCTCGGTGTTCTTGATGAGCCGGTCGTAGGCGATGACGACCGCGCCGGCGGCCTTGGCGGCCTCCACCTGGGTGCTCAGCTGCGCGGCGTCGGTCGCGCCGATGACGATCACCTTGGCGCCCTTGGTGACCATCGCCTGGATCTGCGACTGCTGGTCGGCGACGGTGGTGGAGGAGCCGGCGTACTGCACGTCGGACTGGAAGCCGGCTTCCTTCAGGCCGTTGGTGAACAGGTCGCCGGCCAGGACCCAGTTCTCCGACGTCTTCGCCGGCAGCGCGACGCCGATCACCGAGTTGGCCGGGAAGCCCTTCGCGGCCTCCGCCGAGGCGCCGTCGGCGCCGGCGTCCTGTGAACGCTGGGAGCAGGCGGTGAGCGTCAGCAGCGCGACGGCTGCGGCTGCCACACCCCTGACCAGGATATTGCGCATTTTTCAGCTGCCCTTCTTGGAAATATGACGAGGTGGAGGCTTACCGCGTAGGGGGCCGGCCGGCCGTCAGCCGGCCACCGGACTCTTGCCGCGTTCCTGGCCCGGCTCGGCGGGAGAGGCCGGGCCGGTCGGGGTGTCACGGCGGAAGGGGCGCATCAGCGAGTCGATGACGGAGAAACGCCCCTGCTTCTTGTTGTAGACGTCGAACGCGACGGCCAGCAGCAGGACCAGGCCCTTGATGATCTGCACCCGGTCGGACCCCACGCCCAGCAGTTGCAGGCCGTTGTTGAGCACGGCCATGACCAGGCCGCCCACGATGGAGCCGCTGATCGTGCCGAGGCCGCCGGAGACGGCCGCGCCGCCGATGAAGACGGCGGCGATCGCGTCGAGCTCCCAGCCGATGCCGTCCTGCGGGCCGGAGGCGGCCGAGCGGGCGACGAAGATCATGCCGGCCAGGGCCGCCAGGACCGACATGTTCATCATGACCATGAAGTTGACGCGCTTCAGCTTGACGCCGGACAGCTCGGCGGCCCGGGCGTTGCCGCCGACGGCGTAGATGTGCCGGCCGCCCGCGGTGTTGCGGGTGATGAACGAGTAGATCACGACCAGGACGCCGAGGATGATGCCGGAGACCGGGAAGCTCGTGCCGATCCGTCCGCCGGCGAACTGCAGGGTCGCGAACACCACCACGGCGAGCGGGAAGGCCACCCGGATCACCGAGATCCACATCGGGGCGGCGTCGGCCCCCATCTCCCGCCGGGTGCGGCGGCCCCGCCACTCCCGGACGACCACCGCCACGCAGACCACCAGGCCGAGCAGGAGCGTCAGGTTGTTGTAACCGGTGTCGGGGCCGACCTCCGGCAGGAAGCCGGAGCCGATGACCCGGAACCCCTCGGGAACGGGGATGGTGTTGGCGTTGCCGATGAACTGGTTGCCGCCCCGGAAGAGCATCATGCCGGCCAGCGTGACGATGAACGCCGGCACGCCGACGTACGCGACCCAGAACCCTTGCCAGGCGCCGATGACGGCGCCGACCGCCAGGCCGATCAGGACGGCGAGGAACCATGGCACCGCGTAGTCCTGCATGACCTTGGCGACCACGATGCCGACGAACGCGGCGATCGAGCCGACGGACAGGTCGATGTGCCCGGCGACGATGACCATCAGCATCCCGATGGCCAGCAGCAGGATGTAGGAGTACTGGCTCACCAGGGAGATGAGGTTGCCCGGGTTCAGCGTGAGGCCGTTGGTCAGGATCTCGAACAGCAGGACGATCGCCACCAGCGTGAAGATCATCCCGAACTGCCGGGCGTTGGAGGTGTTGCCTCCGAACAGGGACTTCTGGAGTTCTTTCACGCGGCTCATGATCGCTGTGCTTTCTTCACTGAGGTCATCTGTTTCAGCAGGAGTTCCGGGTCGGCGTCCCGGCGGGGGATGTCGCCGGTGATGGTGCCTTCGAAGACCGTGTAGATCCGGTCGCACAGGCCGATCAGCTCGGGCAGCTCCGACGAGATGACGATGACGCCTTTGCCCTGGTCGGCCAGGCGCTGGATGATGCCGTAGATCTCGTACTTGGCGCCCACGTCGATGCCCCGGGTGGGCTCGTCGAGGATCAGCAGGTCGGGATCGGTGAACATCCACTTGGCCAGCACGACCTTCTGCTGGTTGCCACCGGAGAGCGTGGTGACCGGCTCGTCGACGGTGGGCGCCTTGACGCGCAGGCTCGTCCGGTAGTCCTCGGCCGCCCGGTGCTCGCGTACGTGGTCGATCACGCCGTGGCTGGTGATCTTGGACAGTTTGGCGGACACCACCGAGGTCTTGATGTCGTCGAGCAGGTTCAGGCCGATCGACTTGCGGTCCTCGCTGACGTACGCCAGGCCGTGCTCGATGGCGTCCGACACGGACTTGATCACGATCTCCCGGCCGTCCTTGAAGATCTGCCCGGAGGCGTAGACGCCGTACGAGCGGCCGAAGATGCTCATCGCCAGCTCGGTGCGCCCGGCGCCCATCAGGCCGGCGAACCCGACGATCTCGCCCCTGCGCACGGTGAAGCTCGCGTTCTTGGCCACCAGGCGGTCGCTCGCCACCGGATGCCGGACCGTCCAGTCGCGTACCTCGAAGAAGACCTCGCCGATGTCCGGGGTGTGGTCGGGGAAGCGGCTGTGCAGCTCGCGGCCGACCATGCCGCGCACGATCCGGTCCTCGTCGACACCGTCGGCCTTGACGTCGAGGGTCTCGATCGTGTGGCCGTCGCGCAGGATGGTGATCGCGTCGGCGATCTCGGCGATCTCGTTGAGCTTGTGGGAGATGATGATCGAGGTGATGCCCCGCTGCTTGAAGTCGCGCATCAGCTCCAGCAGGTGCTGGGAGTCCGTCTCGTTCAGCGCGGCGGTGGGCTCGTCGAGGATGAGCAGCCGCACGTTCTTGGCGAACGCCTTGGCGATCTCCACCAGCTGCTGCTTGCCCACGCCGATGTCCTTGATCAGCGTGTCGGGGTCCTCTTCCAGGCCGACCAGGGCCATCAGCTCCAGCGCCCGGCGGTTGGCGGTCTTCCAGTCGATCACGCCGCCGCGGCGCGGCTCGTTGCCGAGGAAGATGTTCTCGGTGATGGACAGGCCGGGCACCAGGGCGAGCTCCTGGTGGATGATCACGATGCCGGCGTTCTCGCTGGCCCGGATGTCGGAGAACCGGCTCTCCGTGCCCTGGTAGAGGATCTGGCCGGTGTAGCTGCCGTAAGGGTGGACCCCGCTGAGCACCTTCATCAGCGTGGACTTGCCGGCGCCGTTCTCCCCGGCGATCGCGTGGATCTCGCCCTGCCGGACCACCAGGTTGACGTCGGAGAGCGCCTTGACCCCGGGGAACTCCTTGGTGATCGCACGCATCTCCAGCAGGACGGGTGCGTCGCGCATGACGTCTTCCCCCTAGATCGTCGTGACATCGTTGTCATCGGGCAGCGGGTAGAGACTGCTCCGACGTGACGAGTGTGTCAACTGATGTGGCCATTTCGTAACGCATCCCGACGTTGAAGCTGGTATTTCCCGATCGGCCGCACGCCCCGATCGGCGCCGTGCCGCCGGCCTTCGGGGGGAACCATACTCGCGCTGTGGCCGCTACTGTGACAACGTTGTCTCGATGAATCCCTAGGGAGTCCCGTGTCCGATTTCGCCCTCGCCCTCGACATCGGGGGCACCAAGGTCGCCGCCGGTCTGATCGCCCCCGACGGAACCGTCGCCGACCGCCGCGTGCGGCCCACGGCCGCCTCCCCTGACCCCGAGACGGTCTGGCGGCCGGTGGCCGAACTGGTCTCGGAGCTGCGCGCGGTCGCCGGCCCGGCGCGGGTGATCGGCGTCGGCGTCGGCTCGGCCGGCCCGATCCACCTGCCCGACGGCTCCATCAGTCCGGTCAACATCCCGGCCTGGCGCCGCTTCCCCCTGCTGGAGCGTCTGGCCGAGCTCGTCCCAGGGGTGCCGGTACGGCTCGCCGGCGACGGCAGCTGCGCCGCGGCGGGGGAGCACTGGCGCGGTGCCGGGCAGGGCGCGGACGATTTGCTGGCCATCGTCGTCTCCACCGGTGTCGGGGGCGGATTGATCCAGGGCGGTCGCCTGGTCGCCGGCCCGACCGGGAACGCCGGCCACATCGGCCACGTGGTCGTCGACCTCGACGGCGTTCCCTGCCCTTGCGGTGGGCGCGGTTGCGTGGAGGCGATGAGCAGCGGGCCGAGCATGGTGGAGTGGGCGTTGAAGGAGGGGTGGCGGGCGCCCGTGCCGGCGCCGACCGGGGTGGAGCTGGCGGCCGCGGCCCGGGAGGGCGACCCGTACGCGAGCCAGGCGTTCCGGCGGGCCGGCCACGCCCTCGCGGCGGGCATCGTCTCCACGGCGGCGATCGGCGACCTGTCGCGGGTGGTGATCGGCGGCGGTGTGGCGGCCGCGCACGACCTGCTCTTCCCGCCGCTGCGGGCGGCCATCACCGAGCACGCGCGGCTGGGCTTCCTGCAGGGGCTGACGGTCACGACGGCCGCTCTCGGCGGCGCGGCCGGCCTGGTCGGGGCCGCGGCGCTGGTGCTCGTCCCGGAGGCGTACGTCGGCCGCGGCGTCGCCTCCCTCGCCTGAGGCCCCGCCCGGGCGAACGGAGCGTTTCGGCGAGGTTACGCGATGAGGCTTGACAACGTTGTCTGAGGTGGACAGGCTAGCGGCGATCTTCAGCCGGATGTGCCCTTCCGTGACGGCCGGCCATCCCGGCGAGTCCGGCGCGACATCCCGCTCCGTCGCGGCCGGCGTTCACCCCGACGTTCGACGCACTCGACGTTCGTCGAGTCGAAAGGCCCTTCGTGATGCCATCTCCCTCCTTCGCCCGCCGGCTGTCCCTCCGGCGGTTAGCCGCGGCAGCGGCGCTGTCGCTGCCGATGTGGGTGCTCGTCCCCGCACAGGGAGCGAGCGCCGCGGCGCCGCCCGGCGACTTCGCCTCGTCCATCGAGTCCTCCGATCCTCAACCCGCGCAGAGCACCGTCGAGGTCGGTGCCGACGGCAAGCCGGTCCAGTCGAACCTGAGCGGATCGAGCTCCACCGAGCTGCCCGGCAGCCTGCTCGGCCAGATCGGCGCGGTGACCGCGAGCGCGGAGAACCCGCCGGGCGAGAGCGCGGCGAACCTCAAGGACGCCGACCCGTCGACCAAGTGGCTGACGTTCGACCGGACCGGCTGGGTGACGTACCGGCTGGTCAAGCCCGCGGTGGTGGTGAAGTATGCGCTGACCTCCGCGAACGACGCGCCGGGCCGTGACCCCAGGGACTTCACCCTGCAGGGCTCGAACGACGGCAGCACGTGGACCGACCTGGACAGGCACACGGGTGTGAGCTTCAGCGGCCGGTTCGCCGGCAACACCTACGCCTTCGGCAACACGACCGCCTACGGCTACTACCGGCTGAACATCACCGCCAACTCCGGTGACTCGCTCGTCCAGCTCGCCGACTGGAACATCAGCGACGGCTCGGACGTCACGCCGCCCGTCACCCCGATGGTCAGCGTCGCCGGCGCCGGCCCGGTCAACGGCCCCACCATGAAGCCGGGGGCCGGCTTCACCGGAGTCGCCTCGCTGCGCTACTCGGGCGGCGCCAAGGCCGACGGCCGTTCGTACGCGACCAACAAGCTGTTCGACGTCGACATCCCGGTCGGGCCCAAGACGCGGCTGTCGTACACGATCTTCCCCGAGTTCACCGGCGGGGACGACCGGTACCCGTCCACCTACGCCGCCGTCGACCTGCACTTCACCGACGGCAGTTACCTGAGCGAGCTGTCCCCGCGCGACCAGCACGGCTACCCGCTGACGGCCGCCGGGCAGGGCGCCGCGAAGGTGCTCTACGCCGACCAGTGGAACGCGGTGCGGTCCGACATCGGGACGGTCGCGAACGGCAAGACGATCGATCGCGTCCTGCTCGCCTACGACAATCCCGGGGCGACCGCGTCGACCCGGTTCCAGGGCTGGCTGGACGACCTCGCCCTGACAGCCGCCCCGGCGCCGATCGACGGGTCCAGCCTCACCAACTACGTCGACACCCGGCGCGGGACCAACGCGACGGGCGGGTTCTCCCGCGGCAACACCCTGCCGATCACGGCGATGCCGAACGGCTTCAACTTCCTCACGCCGACCACCAACGCCGCGTCCGACACCTGGCTGTACGACTACCAGCGGGCCAACAACGCGGACAACCTGCCCACCCTGCAGGGACTCGCGATCTCGCACGAGCCCAGCCCGTGGATGGGCGACCGCAACCAGATGTCCGTCATGCCGGTGCCGGGCGGCGGGCCGCTCACCGGGCCGCTCACCGGGCCGCTCACCGGGCCGCCCAGCGGCCGGGCGGCCGCCTTCAGCCACGACGACGAGACCGCGCGGCCGGACCTCTACCGGGTCACGCTGCGCAACGGCCTGGTCGCGCAGATGTCGCCCACCGACCACGGCGGGATCATGCAGTTCACGTTCCCGTCCGGGCAGGCCGCCGGAAGCCTCGTCTTCCACAACGGCACGTTCACCATCGGCACCGACGGCACGTTCACCGGCTGGGTCGACAACGGAACCGGCCTGTCGGCCGGGCGCAGCCGGATGTTCGTCTCCGGCGCCTTCGACCGGGCGCCGTCGGCGGCCTCCGCCACGTCCGCCACCTTCGACGTCTCCGCCGAGCGGCAGGTGACGCTGCGCATCGCGACGTCGTTCCTCTCCGTCGAGCAGGCACACCGGAACCTCGGCCTGGAGGTCTCCGGCAGAGGCTTCGAGCAGATCCGCGCCGCGGCCGCCGCGGCATGGAACGAGCGGCTCGGCCGGGTCGAGGTGCGGGGCGCGACCGAGACGCAGCTGGTGACCCTGTACTCGAACCTGTACCGGCTGAACCTGTATCCGAACTCCCAGTCGGAGAACACCGGCACCGCCGCCGAGCCGCGCTGGCGGTACGCGAGCCCGGTGTCGGCGCCCACCGGCACGTCGACGGCCACGCAGACCGGCGCGAAGATCGTCGATGGGCAGATCTACGTCAACAACGGGTTCTGGGACACCTACCGCACGGTGTGGCCCGCGTACGCGCTGCTCTACCCGGACGTCGCGGCGAAGATCGCCGACGGGTTCGTCCAGCAGTACCGGGACGGCGGGTGGATCGCCCGCTGGTCGTCACCCGGCTACGCCGACCTGATGACCGGCACCAGCGCGAACGTCTCCCTGGCGCAGGCCTACCTCACCGGCGTCGAGCTGCCCGACCCGCTCGCCGCGTACGACGCGGCGGTCAAGGACGCGACCGTCGCCTCCGGGCGCAGCGAGGTCGGCCGCAAGGGCATCGAGTCCTCGCTGTTCCTCGGCTACACGCCGACCTCCACCGGCGAGTCGGTGTCGTGGGCGCTGGAAGGCTTCATCAACGACTACGGCATCGGCAACATGGCCGCGGGCCTGGCCGAGGACCGGGACACCCCGAAGTCGCAGCGCCGTCGGCTCAAGGAGGAGTCGGAGTACTTCCTGCAGCGAGCCCGCAACTACGTCAATCTCTTCGAC
The DNA here is from genome assembly GCF_004348995.1 of Nonomuraea terrae. Taxonomy (GTDB): domain Bacteria; phylum Actinomycetota; class Actinomycetes; order Streptosporangiales; family Streptosporangiaceae; genus Nonomuraea; species Nonomuraea terrae. The sequence goes on along the minus strand of NZ_SMKQ01000031.1, from coordinate 47,263 downwards.
CAGAACGGGAAGTTCTTCCGGGGACGCGACGCCGGCGGCAACTTCCTCGCCGGCGACCCGCTGGACTGGGGTGGCGTCTACACCGAGACCAACGGCTGGAACTTCGCGTTCACCGCGCAGCAGGACGGCCAGGGCCTGGCCAACCTGTACGGCGGGCGGCAGGCCCTGAAGCAGAAGCTCGACGAGTTCTTCAGCACCCCGGAGAACGCCGACCGGTTCGGCGGGTACGGCACCCTGATCCACGAGATGCTGGAAGCCCGCGCGGTGCGCATGGGCCAGCTCGGCATGAGCAACCAGCCGTCCCACCACATCCCGTACATGTACGACTACGCCGGCGCGCCCGCCAGGACGCAGGCGATCGTCCGGGAGATCCTGCAGCGTCTCTACGCGGGCGGTGAGATCGGCCAGGGCTACCTGGGCGACGAGGACAACGGCGAGATGTCGTCGTGGTACGTCCTCAGCTCGCTCGGCATCTACCCGCTGCAGGCGGGCTCCTCCCAGTGGGCCATCGGCTCCCCGCAGTTCGCCCAGATGACCGTCCACCGCGAGAGCGGCGACATCGTCGTCGACGCGAGGGACAACAGCACGGAGAACGTCTACGTGCAGAGCGTGAAGGTCAACGGGAAGCAGCAGCGCGGAGTGTCCCTCGACGCTTCCGCGCTCGCCCGCGGCGGCAGGATCGACTTCCAGATGGGCCCGCGGCCGTCGTCCTGGGGGACCGGCAAGAACGACGCGCCACCGTCGCTGACCAAGGGCGACGCGGCGCCCAAGCCGTTCCAGGACACCACGGGGCCCGGACTCGGCACCGCGACCGCGAGCGACGGGCAGGACGCGTCGAAGCTGTTCGACGACTCGTCGATCACCCAGCTGACCTTCGCCTCCGGCACTCCGCAGATCGGCTGGGCGTTCCGGAGCGGTCGGCAGACGCCGGCCTACTACACGCTCACCTCGGGGGCGAGCGCCGGTGATCCGGCGGACTGGCGGCTGGAGGGCTCCAACGACGGGGTCACCTGGGCCACCGTCGACTCCCGCAAGGGGGAGGAGTTCCGGTGGCGCAACGAGACCCGGCCGTTCAGGATCGGCGATCCGGGACGGTACGCGCGCTTCCGCCTGGTCGTGACCAAGACCGCCGGCGCGGCGCAGGCCAACCTCGCCGAGATCGAGCTGCTCGCCGGCGGCGACGTCCAGCTCGGCGGCGGCGCCATCACGGTCACCGGCGCGAGCGGCGTGCGGGCGAGCACCGGCGTCGCGGTGTCGGTGCCGCTGGCCACGGTCACCGGGGGCGCCGCGAGCGGCTACCAGGCCTCCATCGACTGGGGTGACGGCTCACCGGCCACCGCGGGCACCCTGACGCTGAGCTCGCGCAGCGTGTACAGCGTGCGCGGCTCGCACACCTATGCCAAGCCCGGTCACCACCAGGCGAGCGTCACGGTGACCGACGGCACCGGCCAGGGCTCGGCCACGGTCGGCGTGGACGTGGCGTACGTGCCGGACTCCGGCCTCACCGCGGCGTTCGACACCGTCTGCGTCGGCGACGAGGGTGTCCTCGCGGCGGACTGCGACGCCAAGTCGTGGGCGTACTCGCGGGCCGCTCTCGCGGCGGCGGGTGTGACGCAGGGCAGCCGGCACGAGGTGCCAGGAACGGCGCTGCACTTCACCCTGCCGGCGGTCCCCGCCGGCCAGCCCGACAACGCGACCGGCAACGGCAGGACGATCGAGCTCGACCTGCCGGACGACGCGAAGAACGTCTCGTTCGTCGGCGCCGGCACGCAGGGCGGCCAGAGCACGACCGGCACGGCGACGTTCAGCGACGGCAGCACCGCCGCCATCCCGATCCAGCTGAGCGACTGGACGCTGGGCGGCAACGCGGGCGGCACGCCGGCGTACGGCAACATCGTCGTCGCCAAGGCCGCGTACCGGCTGCACGGCACGAGCCGCGACAGCGCACAGCCGTTCCTGTTCGCCACCGCGCCGTACCGGATCCCGGACGGCAAGACGCTCGTCTCGGTCACCCTGCCCGCGCAGACCGGCGACCCCGCGTCGGCGGGCAGGATCCACGTGTTCGCGGTCGCCGACGACGGCACCCCCGCCGCCGCGCTGGCGATCAGCGGTCTTGAGGACCAGAAGGCCGCTCCGGGGGAGCTGCTCTCGACCGGTCTCGGTTCCGTGACCGGTGGCGCCGCCGGGCCGGAGGGTTACCACGCCCGCGTCCAGTGGGGTGACGGCACGGTTCCCGACGACGTCACCGTCGACGCGTCGGGTGCGATGACCGGACGGCACACCTACGCGCAGGACGGCGCGTACACGGTGCGGGTCACCGCGTGGGACACGCTGGCGAGCACCACCGGCACGTTCACCGTGACGGTGGCGCGGGCCGGGGCGCGGCCGTCGATCTCGGTGTCCGCCTCCGCCGCCGCCGGAGACCCGGTCACCGTCGAGGGCAGCGGGTTCGCCGCCGGCGAGCAGGTGACGGTCAAGCTGGGCACCAGCCCGGCGCGGAGCCTGACCGTGGAGGCCTCGCCCACGGGGACGCTACGCACGTCGGTCGAGACGTCCGGCCGGCCCGGCCGGTACTCCGTCACCGCCGCCGGCACGTCCTCGCGGACGCCGGCGACGGCGACCGTCCAGGTGACCGAGGAGCCGCAGGCGCGGACGTACCGTCCGCAGGCGCTGCTGTCGGCGACCTCGGGACCGCGCGGCACGGCGATCGTCGTCGACGGCTCCGGATTCGCGCCCAAGGAAGCGGTCACCATCGGCTTCGGTGACGGCCTGTCCTCCATCATCGTGCACGCGAACGGCGACGGCGTCATCTCGGGCGCGACCCTCAGCGTCCCGGGTACGGCGAGACCCGGCCCGGCCGGCGTCACGCTGACCGGCGCCGCATCGAGGACGGAGGTCGAGGCCCCCTTCGAGGTCACCTCGAACTGACCTGAGCCGGCGAGCCGCCGGCGATCACGACCTCGATCGCCGGCGGCTCCTTGCGTACACCCGGAGATCCTGAGCAGGCAGGTGGTCGCGGTCGGTCCGTCAGGCGCCACTGGACGAGCCCGTCGACATGGGAAAGCCGGGTTGGTGGCCCGAGTCGTGTGGACGCGGGCCACCCGTCGGGTTACTTGGGCAGGCCGGCGCGGATCACGAGGGCGTCGTGGTCGGTGTACGTCGCGGGCTCGAGTTCCAGGGTGGGCGAGGAGAGGGTGCCGTAGGCGTGCTGGATGCCGGGGGCCTGGGTGGCGGCGGCGTCGGTCAGGGTCCAGTGGCCCTCGGGGGCGCAGGAGGCGTGGCGGTTGACGTCGCCGGCGAAGATCGTCGGGCGGCCGCGGGAGGCGAGCACCTTGCCCAGCTCGGCGCACTGGGTGGAGTTGGCGGTGCCGGGCGCCTCGCCGTCGGTGGACAGGTGGCTGGTGCACACATCAACGCCGCGGGCGGTCGTCACGCAGATCCAGCGCCGCTGCTCCACCCCGCTGAACACCGAGTACGGCTCGTCCTGCGACGCCTTGATCGCCTCCTTGGTCAGCACGGCGTTGCCGAACTCGCCGCGCCCGCCCGGCGTCTTGCAGGCCAGCGGGCCGCCGTTGTAGACGACCGTGGCGAAGCGGTAGTGGTAGCCGGTGCGCCGGGCGATCTCGGCCACGTCGCCGCTGCACGCCTCGTTGAGGGTGACCGCGTTGACGTCGTTGGCCTGGATGCGCTCGACCACCTCGTCGAGGACCTTCGGGTACTGGGTGCGGGCGAAGCAGCCGGCGTACCCGCTGTCGCAGATGTTCATCTGCAGCAGCGAGTACGGCGGGCGCGCGTCCTGCACGTTCCCGGGCTGCGCCATGGCGGTGGCGGGGGACAGCAGCAGTCCGGCGGCCGTCAGACCGCCGAGCATCAGGGTACGCAGACGCGTCAGGGAGAATCGGATCACGCCGCAATTGTGGTCGTGCCGGAATCCGACCCGAAAGGGTGCTCGAAAAGAGTTCACCCCCCTCTCATGCGGCCGTCACCGAGCTTGTGGGCGTTCAGGCGAGCCACCCGCCGGACGTCCGTCCACGTCAGGGCCGCAGGAGCGTGGATGGACTACGGGGGGTAACCGCTCGTGTGTCAGTGGATATGCGTCCGGCAGGACGCGCTCCGAGGGCCCGCACTGAGTTACGGAGGGTTATACGGCGCCGGCCTCTCCGAAGAGACACTGTCGGCGAATCGGGTTGGGTGCAGCGCTTCGGTAGGGACTGGTCGCCCAGCCCACAGGCCCCGCGCAGGAGAGCTGCGCCTCATTTCCGTGACTCATGATGATGGGGGTAGGGAACGCCGGTGTTGATCAGGGCGAGGAGGCGGTCGAGAAGGCCGGCGTCTGCGGGGGTCTGCTCGCTGGCCCAGGCGATGGCGTTGGTGAGCATGAGGAGGTCGGCGATGTCGAGCTGCGCGGGGGCGTTGCCGTGGTGTTGGGCGCGGCCGAGCAGGGCGGTTCCGGTGGCGTGGATCGCCTGGTGACAGGCGGCCAGGGCGGTGCTGGTCTCCGTGGTGGGCTGGGCGATCATCTCGGTCGCGACCAGGCCCCGCATGGCAGTCGCGTGGCGGGCGATGGCGCGTAGCCAGATGCGCAGCGCCTCGTCGGGCGACGGATGCTCCAGCAGTTCACGGCCTTGGGCGCAGAGGACCTCGACGTCGCCACCGATGATCGCAACCAGGAGGGCGTGGACATTAGGAAAGTGGCGGTAGAGGGTGCCGGGTCCGACGCCCGCCCGCTGGGCGATCTTGTTGAGCGAGGCATGGGGGCCTTGTTCGTCGAACTCGGCCCGTGCCGCCTGGAGAAGCCGGTCGCGGTTGTCGCGGGCGTCGGCACGCTGTGGGCGGCGACCGTCCCCAGGACTGCTCTTCATGGGTGCCCCCGGGTTGATAAGCGGAGAAGTTCTCCGTACTCTAGCCGAACCTGAGCGGAGAACCTCTCCGCATATGAGGGGAGCGGCAGGATGAGAATCGGGTTGGCAGTTGGCGATCTGCGGGGACCGGTGACGGCCGGCGAGCTCGCCCGCCAGGTCCGCGGTGCCGCCGAACGCGGGCTGAGCAGTGTGTGGGCGTCCCAGGCGTTCGGTTGGGACGCCCTGACCGCCTTGGCCGTGGCTGGTGTCCAGGCTCCGGAGATCGAGCTGGGGACGGCGGTCGTGCCCGTCCCGCAGCGCCACCCTCTCGTCCTGGCGGGCCAGGCGCTGAGCGTCCAGGCGGCCACGGGCAACCGGCTCGCCCTGGGCATCGGGGCAGGGATCTCGACGATGGTCACCAACATGTACGGCCTGCCCGCCGATCGCCCTGCCGCCCGGATGCGCGAGTACCTGTCAGTCCTGCGTCCGCTGCTGCGCGGCGAGGCGGTCTCCCACCAAGGCGAGACCCTGACAGCCGCAGGCCAGGTGGCTGTTGCGGGTACGACACCGCCACCGGTACTGCTGGCCGCCCTGGCTCCCATGATGCTGCGCCTGGCAGGAGAGCTGGCCGACGGAACCGTGACCTGGATGACCGGCCCCCGGACCCTGGCCGACCACATCGTGCCCTCGATCACCAAGGCCGCCGAGGGCGCGAGCCGCCCGTCGCCGCGCGTGGTCGCCGGGCTGCTGGTCAGCGTGACCAACGACGAGCACGGTGTTCGCGGGCGGATCGCCGAACAGTTCGGTCTGGCCGGCCAGGTTCCTGAGTACCGGGCGGTCCTGGATCGAGAACGGGCCGCCGGTCCCCAGGACGTCGTCATCGTTGGAGATGAGACCCAGGTGGAACGCCAACTGCGACGGCTTCATGACGCAGGCGTGACCGACTTCTTCGCCGCGCCCTTCGGCAGCCAAGAGGAACAGGACCGCACCATCGAAGTGATCGCGGCCCTGGCCCGAACCAAGCGCCATCAGAGCTGACCCAGTAAGGCTCGCGAACACGCCTGGCTGCGCTCATGTGCCTGACGTCGACCAGGTGCTCGGCCGGCAGCAGCCCGCGCTCGGCCAACTCCTGTGAACGAGGGGCAGGGGAGCCGGCCTGCGTGAGTCCGGCGGGCAGGGAAGCTCAGGCGTCGCGCTGGGCGCGGGCGCGCCAGAGAAGGTAGACGAAGTACGGGGTGCCGATCAGGGCGGTGACCAGGCCGGCCGGCACCTGGGCCGGGGCGATGACCGTACGTCCCAGCGTGTCGGCCAGGCTCACCAGCAGCGCGCCGAGCAGGGCGGCCACCGGCAGCACCCGCACGTGGTGCGCCCCCACCAGGGCACGGGCGGCGTGCGGGGCCACCAGGCCGACGAAGCCGACCACCCCCACCGCCGACACCGCCGCCGCGGCGAGCAGCACGGCGCAGCCCAGCGCGGCCAGCCGTACCGGCTCCAGGGGGACGCCGAGGATGCGCGGCGTGTCCTCGTCCAGGGAGAGCAGGTCGAGGTCGCGGCGCAGCCACGCCAGCAGCGGCACGGTGACCACGAGCGCGAGCGCGACGGGGACCAGCTGCTCCGGCACCCGGCCGTACGTGGAGCCCGACAGCCAGGTCAGCGCCTTGGCGGTGTTCCACGGGTCGGACAGCACGATGATCAGCACGGTTCCGGCGGTACAGGCCGCCTGCACGGCGACGCCGATCAGCACCAGCCGGTCGGAGCTCAGCCCGCCCCGCCACGACAGCCCGTACACCACGGCGAACGTGACCAGCGCGCCCGCGCCCGCCGCCGCGGACATCGTCCAGATGCCGGCCAGCGGCGCCAGGGTGAGCAGCGAGATCGCCCCGACGCCCGCGCCCGCGGTGACGCCCAGCATGCCGGGCTCGGCGAGCGGGTTGCGGCACACGGCCTGCACTGCCGCACCGGCCACGGCCAGCGCGGTGCCGGCCAGGACGGCCGCCATGACGCGCGGCCAGCGCTGGTCGAGGACGAACGTCAGCGCCCGCCCGCTGCGCCCCTGCAGCCAGTTGACCACGTCACCGGTGAGCAGCCACCTGTCCCCGCCCAGCATGCCGAGGACCAGCGCCCCCGCCAGCAGGGCCGCGCAGACGGCGACCACGGCGGTGAACGCGGCCCGCGACCGCGTCGCACCCGTACGGACCGCCGGAGGACGGCGGGTCGGGCCCGCGTCGCGGTAGCGGCGGGCCAGCCAGATCATCACCGCCGCGCCGAGCACGGTGGTCACCACGCCCGGCGGCACCTCCACCCCGGCCTGCGCGCCCAGCAGAGCGCGCAGCGCGATGTCGGAGCCCAGCACGACCAGCACCCCGGCGAGCCCGGACATCGGCACCAGGACCCGGTGCCGGTGCAGCCCGGGAATGGACCGGGGCAGCAGCCGAACGATCACCGGCGCGCACAGCCCGACGAACCCGATCGGCCCCGCGACGGTCACCGCGGCGGCCGACAGCAGCACGGCCAGCAGGGTGAGCCACAAGCGCAGCCGGCGCACCTTCACGCCGAGCACCGTGGCGGTGTCGTCGCCCAGGCCGAGGATGTCCAGGCGCGGCCCGGCCAGCACCGCCGCCGCCAGCGCCACGGCGATCACCGGGCCCATCTGGGTGACCGCGTTCAGGTCGCTCTGCACGAGCGAGCCGCTGCCCCAGGCGAACAGCCCGGTCGTCTCCTGCTCGAAAAGGATCATGAACAGGTTCGTCAGCGAGCTGAGCGCCAGGGCGGTGGCCGAGCCGGCCAGGATCAGCCGGGTCGTCCCCGTACGCCCGCCCGCCGACAGCGCCAGCACCAGGGCCGCGGCGGCCAGCCCGCCGAGCAGCGCGAGCCCGCCCGACAACGCCACCGGCAGGGTCAGCCCGAACGCGGCCGCGGCGGCGGCCGCCAGGTACGCCCCGGCGCTGACGGCCAGCGTGTCGGGGGAGGCCATCGCGTTGCGGGCGACCGCCTGCAGCAGCGCTCCCGCCGCGCCCAGCGCGACGCCGACGCACACCCCGGCCAGCAGCCGGGGCAGCCGCGAGGCGAGCAGCACGCGGGCGGCCTCGTCGCTGCCGCCGAACGGCAGCGCCAGCAGGTCGAACGCGCCGACCGACGAGGTGCCCTGCGTCACGTGCACGGCGGCCACCAGGACGGTGGCGGCCAGCGCCAGGAGGAAGACCCCGGCGGTGCCCAGCCGCCGCAGCGGCGTGGCGGGCGGCGCCCCGGGAGACGCGGGGGTCAGGACGTCCGTGCTCACCCCGCGTACGCCTTGACCAGGGCGTCGGCGTACTGGCGGCTGGACAGGGGGCCGCCGAAGGTCCAGATGCCGTTGGGCAGCTTGGTGACCTGCCCCTTCTCCACGAACGGCAGCGACTTCCAGATGGCGTTGCCGGCCAGCCCGTCGGCGAAGACGTCGTCGCCGTCGGAGGCGTTGTAGAAGAAGCGGATCGCGGGGTCCTTGAGCGTGGTCAGGCCCTCGACGTCGGTGTTGCCGAGGCCCCACATCTCGTCGACCTTGCCCGTCCAGGCGTTCTTCAGGCCGAGTTCGGTCGCGACGTCGGAGACGAGCGAGCCCTTGCCGAACAGCCGGATCGAGATCGTGCTGCCCTGCTTCCACCCGTCGGCCATGACGAACGGGCTGCCGGCGGCGCCCGCCGCGGCGATCTTCTGCTTGCCCTCGGCCAGCGCCGCGTCGAACTCGGCCAGCACCTTGCCGGCCTCCGCGGTCTTGCCGAGCGCGGTCGCGATCATGTTGAGGTCCTCGCGCATGCGCGCGAGGTTGCCGGTCGCGTCGCTGCCCTCGGTCACCAGCACCGGCACGAACGACTCCAGCTGCGTGACCAGCGCGGAGTCGCGCACGGCCTCCATGACGACCAGGTCGGGCTGCAGGGCGCTGATGGAGTCGACGCTGGGCTCCTGCCGGTTGCCGACGTCCTTCACGGACGGGTCGAGCTTGACGGAGGTGTTCCAGACGCCGTACCCCGCCACGTCGGCCGCGCCCACCGGCATGACGCCGAGGGAGGCCACCATCTCGGTCTCGGCCCACTCCAGGGTGACGACCCTGGTGGCCGGGCGGTCGAGCGTGATCTGCTTGCCGCGGCTGTCGGTCACGGTCACGGGGGCGGCCGACGGCGTCGTGCCGCCGGAGGGAGCCTGCTCGGCCACCGGGGCCTCGGTCGTGCCGCAGGCGGCGAGGAGGACGATGGCGGCCAGGGCCGTCAGGGCGCTGCGCATGGTGGTTCCTGTCATGTCGTCGCGGGGGCGGTTCTGCTGTGGCGGCCGATCGGCCGGGTGGTCACGGCCCCGGTGCCGGGGTCGTGGCTGATCTCGATGCGGATGCCGTAGGTGTCGCTGAGCAGGCTCTCGGTGAGCACCTGCGCGGGCGGGCCGTCGGCGCGGACCCGCCCCTCGTGCAGCAGCACGACGTGGTCGGCGATCTCGGCGGCCTGGTTGAGGTCGTGCAGGACGACGCCGATCGCCACGCCGTGCCCGTCGGCCAGGTCGCGGACGAGCTCCAGCAGCTCCACCTGGTAACGCAGGTCGAGGAACGTGGTGGGCTCGTCCAGGAGCAGGACGCCGGTGTCCTGCGCCAGGCAGGTGGCCAGCCAGACGCGCTGCAGCTCGCCGCCCGACAGCTCGTCCACCGGCCGGTCGGCCATCGGCGTCACGCCGGTCAGCTCCATCGCCCTGGTGACGGCCGCCGCGCCGCCGGGGTCGGCGGCCCGCCAGCGCCGCCGGTAGGGGTGGCGGCCGTACCCGACGACGTCCGACACCCGCACGCCGCCCGGCGTGGGGCGGCTCTGCGCGAGCAGGGTCACCCGCCGGGCGAAGTCGCGCGCCGTCAGCTGCAGCGCGTCGGTGCCGTCGCCCAGCGTCACGGTGCCGCCGTCGGGGTGGTGCAGCCTGGCCAGCGCGCGCAGCAGCGTGGACTTGCCGCTGCCGTTCGGGCCCACCAGGGCGGTCACGTGGCCCGGGCGCAACGTGATGCGTCCGTCCTCGACCACGGGGGTGCCGTGATAGCTGAGGCGCAGCTCCGCGCCGCGGAGGGCGATCTCCTCGGTCATGGGCCTTAGGTTAGCCTAACCTTTCCTGAAATATTACTCCAGGTCGTCTTATGTCAGAGATGACACGAGGGCGGCGCGCTCGGCGGCCTGCCGGCGGACGGCGACTCCGAGCGGCGCCGGCTGATCGAGGCGGGGAGATCGCGGACGTCGTCCAGCGCCATGTTGTCAGATGACTTGGCGACTCGTACGATGACATGCGACTTGTCCGACTTCACTGCTGGGATCCGCCATGGCCTCCGACCGCATCCGCCACGTCTCGCTCTCCTCCGTCAGCCTTCCGCTCGACGTCCCCGTCAGTGACGCCAAGGTGCTGACAGGGCGGCAGAAGCCGATGACGGAGATCGCCTTCCTCTTCGCCGAGATCTCCACGGAGGACGGCCACGAGGGCGTCGGCTTCAGCTACTCCAAGCGGGCGGGCGGCCCGGCCCAGTACGCCCACGCCAAGGAGGTCGGTGAGAACCTCCTCGGCCAGGACCCGTCCGACATCGGCAAGGTGTACGACACGCTGCTGTGGGCGGGCGCCTCGGTGGGCCGCTCCGGGGTGGCCACCCAGGCGCTGGCCGCGATCGACATCGCCCTGTGGGACCTGAAGGCCAAGCGCGCCGGGCTGCCGCTGGCCAAGCTGCTCGGCGCCTACCGCGACTCCGTCCGGACGTACAACACCTCCGGGGGCTTCCTGCACGCGCCGATCGAGGAGGTCAAGGAGCGTGCGGCGAAGTCGCTGGCGGACGGGATCGGCGGCATCAAGATCAAGGTGGGCCAGCCGGACATGAAGGAGGACCTGCGCCGCCTGGCCGCCGTGCGCGAGCACATCGGTGCGGACACGCCGTTGATGGTGGACGCCAACCAGCAGTGGGACCGGCCGGCCGCTCTCCGCTTCGGCCGCGCGGTGGAGGAGCTCGGCCTGGTGTGGATCGAGGAGCCCCTCGACGCGTACGACGCCGAGGGGCACGCCCAGCTCGCCGCCGCGCTCGACACCCCGGTCGCGACAGGGGAGATGCTCTCCAGCGTCGCCGAGCACGTCCGGCTCATCGAGGCCCGCGCCGCCGACATCATCCAGCCCGACGCCCCGCGCGTCGGAGGCATCACCCCGTTCCTGCGCCTGGCAACCCTCGCCGACCACGCGGGCCTGCAGCTGGCCCCGCACTTCGCCATGGAGATCCACCTCCACCTGGCCGCCGCCTACCCGCGCGAGCCCTGGGTCGAGCACTTCGAGTGGCTCAACCCGCTGTTCAACGAGCGGCTGGAGACCCGCGACGGCCGCATGGTCGTCCCGGACCGGCCGGGGCTCGGGTTCACGCTGAGCGAGCAGTGCCGCAAGTGGGCCGTGGACGGCGTCGAGTTCGGGAAGGCCTGACGGCGTGGGCGACCGCGTCAGGTCGGTACGCCTCGGCCACTACGCCGTGCCACTGGACCAGGCCGTCAGCGACGCCAAGGTCGCGACGGGCAGGCAGCGGCCGCTGACCCAGATCGACGTCCTCACCTGTGAGATCGTCACGGACGACGGCCTGACCGGGCTCGGGTTCTCCTACACGACGCGGGCCGGGTGCCGGGCGCAGTTCGCGCACGCCAAGGAGATCGCGGAGAACCTCCTGGGCGAGGACCCGTCCGACATCGGGCGCCTCTACGACCGGCTGTTGTGGGCCGGCGCGTCGGTGGGCAGGTCGGGAGCGGCCACGCAGGCCATCGCGGCCGCCGACACCGCGCTCTGGGACGTCAAGGCCAGGCGCGCCGGGCTGCCGCTGGCCAAGCTGCTCGGCGCCCACCGCGACGCGGTGCGGGTCTACAACACCTCCGGCGGCTACCTCCAGGCGCCGATCGAGGAGGTCAAGGAGCGCGCCGCCGCGTCGCTGGCCGACGGGATCGGCGGCATCAAGATCAAGGTCGGGCAGCCGGACATGCGGGAGGATTCGCGCCGGCTGGCGGCCGTGCGTGAGCACATCGGTGCGGACACGCCGTTGATGGTGGACGCCAACCAGCAGTGGGACCGGCAGGCCGCGCTGCGTTTCGGGCGGGCGGTGGAGGAGCTCGGCCTGGTGTGGATCGAGGAGCCGCTGGACGCGTACGACGCCGAGGGGCACGCCCAGCTCGCCGCCGCGCTCGACACCCCGATCGCGACAGGGGAGATGCTGACCGGTGTCCCCGACCTCGTCCGCCTCATCGACCTGCGCGCGGTCGGTTTCCTGCAGCCCGACGTGCCGCGCGTCGGCGGCATCACCCCCTATCTCAAGGTCGCCGCGCTGGCCGACCACGCCCATCTGCAGGTCACGCCGCACTTCGTGATGGAGATCCACGTGCACCTGGCCGCCGCCTACCCGCGTGACTCCTGGGTCGAGCACATCGAGTGGCTCTCTCCGCTGTTCGAGGAGCGGCTGCGGATCGACGGCGGCCGCATGCTCGTCCCCGACCGGCCCGGTCTCGGGCTCACGCTCAGCGAACGCCGCCACGAGTGGCTCGTGGACGACGTCGCGTTCGGGACGGCCGAGTAGATTGTCAGCCGTGCCGCCCGATCACCAGCCCCGCTCAGGGGAGAAGCTCGACCGCGACACCGGGCGCGGGCTCGCCCACGAGCTGGTCGAGCGGCTCAAGGCGCGCATCCTGGCCGGCGAGATCCAGCCGGGCCAGAAGCTGCCGACCGAATCCTCGCTCATCCAGGAGTTCGGCGTGAGCCGCACGGTGGTGCGCGAGGCCGTCTCGCGGCTCCAGGCGGCGGGGCTGGTCGAGACGTTCCAGGGGCGCGGCTCGTTCGTGCTGGACGTGCCCGCCTCGACGGCCTTCTCCGTCGAGGCGTCCCGCGTCCGCACCCACCGCGACGTCCTCGACATGATCGAGTTCCGTATCGGCGTCGAGTCGGAGGCCGCCGGGCTGGCCGCGGAGCGGCGTACGGACCTGCAGCTGAAAGCCGTCGAGCGGGCGCTGGTCGACCTCGGGCGCTCCGGCGAGCAGCCGGGGCACGCGGTCGAGGCCGACTTCGCGTTCCACCTCAAGATCGCGCTCGCGTCGGGCAACCGGTTCTACTCCGACCTGCTCTCCTCGCTCGGCCCCATGATGATCATGCTGCCGCGTACCCGCCTGGAGCACGTCTACACCGTCTCCGACGCCACCCACCTCACGCGGGTGACGCTGGAGCACGAGAACATCTACCGCGCCATCGCCGACCGCGACGCCGCCGCCGCGCGAGCCGCGATGCGGCTGCACCTGTCCAACTCGCGCGCGCGGCTGCAGGCCCCCTGACCGCTACCAGCGGGCGGTGTTGGGCGTGAAGCCGGGGACGATCGAGCGCATGTACGCCGTGTCCTCGCGGCCGCGCTGGCCGCAGGTCACGTACTGCTCGTGCAGGGCGGCGAGCGCGTCCTCGTCCAGCTCGACCCCGAGCCCCGGCGTGGAGGGCACGGCCACACCGCCGTCGCGGAACTCCAGCACCCCCGGCCTCACGACGTCCTCCGTCTTCCACGGGTAGTGGGTGTCGCAGGCGTAGGTGAGGTTGGGGGTGGCCGCGGCCAGGTGGGTCATCGCCGCGAGGCTGACCCCCAGGTGCGAGTTGGAGTGCATCGACAGCCCCATCCCGAACGTCTCGCAGATGCCGCCCAGCAGCGCCGAACGCCGCAGCCCGCCCCACAGGTGGTGGTCCGACAGGACGACCTGCACGGCGTCGGCGGCCACGGCCGGCTTGAGGTGCTCGAAGGCGATGACGCACATGTTCGTGGCCAGCGGCAGATCGGTGTGCCGGGAGACCTCGGCCATGCCCTCGATGCCCGGCGTCGGGTCCTCCAGGTACTCGAGGACGCCCGACAGCCGCCCGGCCACCTCGATCGAGGTCGCCACCGTCCAGGCGCCGTTCGGGTCGATGCGCAGCCGGTGACCGGGGAACGCGGCGGCGAGCGCCTCGACGGTCTCGATCTCGTGGCGGGGCTCGTACACGCCGCCCTTGAGCTTGATCGCCGTGAAGCCGTACTCGTCGACCATGCGGCGGGCCTGGGCCACCATCTGCTCGGGCGTGCGGCCCTCGCCCCACGTGTCCTCGCCGTACCCGGGGTGGCCGGCCCACTTGTAGAACAGGTACGCCGAGTACGGCACCCGCTCGCGCACGGCGCCGCCCAGCAAGTCGCTCACCGGCCGCCCGAGCGCCTTGCCCTGCAGGTCGAGCAGGGCCACCTCGAACGGCGAAGCCACGGTGTCGACCGCGCTGGAGACCTCCAGCATGCCGCCGAAGCTCGCACCCGCCCCGCCCGTGGACGCGCCGAGCACCTCCGTCACGACGCGGCGCAGGCCGTACAGATCGAACACGTCCGCGCCGGGCAGCGCCGCGGCCACCGCGCCGAGCCGGTCGAGGTGCGCCTGGTCGGCGTAGGTCTCCCCGAGCCCCACCAGCCCCTCGTCGGTGTGCACCTGGACGATCGCCCGCAGCACGTACGGCTGGTGCACGCCCACGACGTTGAGCAGCGGCGGGTCGCGGAAGGCGACCGGGGTCACGGTGACCCGGCTGACCCGGCCCGCGACCGGCGCGCTCACCTGGCGGCCTTCACGGTGAGCACCGGCACCTCGGCCTCCATGAGGATCCGCTGCGCCGCGCTGCCCAGGACGAACTTGCCGACCAGCGACCGGTGCCGCAGCCCGATGACGATGAGGCTCGCGCCGGTCTCCTCCACCAGCCGGTCGAACGTCTCCGGCAGGTCGTCGTCGTGCAGTGGCTGGCGTACCTCGGCCTCGACGCCGGCCTCCTTGGCGCGGCGGAGCAGCTCGTCGCGGGCCGCCTCGCCGACCATGTGCTCGTCGACGGGGGCGCCCCGGCGCGGTGAGTTCACGATGATCACGCGTTCGCCGCGCAGCGCGCCCTCGCGCAGGCCCGCCTCCACGGCGGCCTCGCCCTCGGGCGTCGGCAGGTAGCCGACGAGGATGGTCATGGGGTCTTCTCCTCCACACGATCGGAGTCGCCGGGAACGGCGGCCGGTTTCTTGCGGGGCAGCGCCTTGCGGATCAGCGGCCAGGCCGCCACGATCACGACCACGGCCAGCACGGTGCCCGAGATGGGACGGGTGAGGAACCCGGCCGGGTCGCCGCCGAAGATGAGCAGCGACTGCCGTGCCGAGCTCTCGATCATCGAGCCCAGCACGAACGCCAGCACGAGCGGCCCCGGCTCGAACCCGAACTTCTTCATCAGGTAGCCGAGCACGCCGAACCCGATGACCAGGAAGATGTCGTAGACCTGGTTGCGCACCGTGTACGCGCCCAGCAGCGTGATCAGCACCGTGATCGGCGCCAGGATGGCCGGGCGTACCCGCAGGATCCGCACGAACACGCCGACCATCGGGATGCTCATGATCAGCAGCAGGATGTTGCCGATGTACATCGAGTTGATGACGCCCCAGAACACGTCGGGGTGCTCGGTGACGAGCTGCGGCCCCGGCTGGATGCCCTGGATGAGCAGCGCGCCGAAGATCAGGGCCATCGTCGCGTTCGCCGGGATGCCGAGCGTCAGCAACGGGATGAACGACGAGGTGGCCGCGGCGTTGTTGGCGGTCTCAGGAGCGGCCACGCCCTCGACGGCGCCGCGCCCGAAGCGCTCGGGCTGTTTGGCGCGGCGCTTCTCCACCGCGTACGCCGCCAGCGACGACAGCACCGCGCCGCCGCCGGGCAGCACGCCCAGCAGGAAGCCGATGAGCGAACCGCGCCCGATGGCGCCCTTCGCCTGGCCGAGATCCTTGCGCGAGGGCCACACGTTGCCGACCTTCGCGGGGGAGTGCACCTGGTTGTGCCGCTCCTCGATGTTGTAGAGGATCTCGCTCAGGCCGAACAGGCCCATCGCGATCGGGATGAAGTCGATGCCCTCGGCCAGGTTCAGGCTGTCGAAGGTGAAGCGCTCGGCGCCGGTGAACGTGTCGCGGCCCACCGTCGCGATCAGCAGACCGACGCAGGCGGCGATGACGGCCTTGAGCCGGTTGCCGTTGCCGATCGCCGAGACCAGCAGCACACCGAGGATGCCGAGCGCCGCGTACTCCGGTGGGCCGAAGTCGAGCGCGAAGCCGGCGACGACCGGGGCCAGCACCGTCAGCCCGATGATCGAGACCGTGCCGCCGACGAACGAGCCGATGGCGGCGATGCCCAGCGCGGTGCCCGCCCGGCCCTGCCTGGCCAGCGCGAACCCGTCGAAGACGGTGACCACCGAGGACGCCTCGCCCGGCAGGCGCAGCAGCACCGAGGTGATGGTCCCGCCGTACTGGGCGCCGTAGAAGATGCCCGCCAGCATGATGATCGCCGAGACGGGGTCGATGCCGTACGTGATCGGCAGCAGGATGGCGATCGTCGCGCCGGGCCCGAGGCCGGGCAGCACGCCGATGAGCATGCCGATGATGACGCCGACGAGGCAGTAGAGGAGGTTCGTGGGCTCCAACACGACGCCGAAGCCATTGAGGATCGGGGAGATGTCCATGCGACTTTCTCAGATGAGGCGTGGGAGCGGGATCTGCAGCAGCAGAACGAAGATCACGTAGAACGCCGCCACGGCGCCGATGCTGATCACGATGGACGACCGCCACGACTCCTTGCCCAGCCAGCGCAGCCACACGAACGTCAGCAGCAGCGAGGGGATCTCGAAGCCGATCACCGGCAGCAGCGCGGCGAGCGCCACGAGCGTCACCAGGGCGACCGCGGTGAGCAGGCTCGACTTCGAGAAGCGTTCGGTGTCCTCCAGCCTGCGGCCGGTCACGAGGAGCACCACGGACAGAACGACGATGACGACGCTGATGGCGAACGGCCACAGACCCGGGCCGGGCTGGGTGAGCCGCCCCAGCCCGAGGGCGTAGGAGCCGGTCGCCGCGAGGACGCCGACGACGAGCGCCACCAGGGCCGCCGCGGCCTGGGAGATCGGGCCGGCGTGCGGCGGGCGCGCCTCCTCCATCTCGGCGTGGAGCCGTTCGACCTCCTCCTGGAGGCCGGCGTCCGCGACGCCGGACGGCGTGGGGTCGGGCTGAGACATGCTCACTCCTCGATCAGCCGGTCAGGCTGATGCCGAACTCGTTCAGCTGCTCTTTGTACGTGGCCGTGTCGCTCTGCAGCGCCTTGAGGACCTCCTCGGGGGAGATCTCCATCGGGGTGAGCGAGTTCTGCTCGTTGAACTGCTTGTACTCCGGCGTCGCGAACGTCTTCTTGGCCGCGTCCAGCAGGCGTGTCTTGACGTTCTCCGGGGTGCCCTTCGGCGCGGTCAGGAACCGGTACTGCGTCACCTGGACCTCGTAGCCCTGCTCCTTGGCCGTCTTGACGTCCGGCAGGTACGGGATGCGCTCGGCGGAGAAGACGGCGAGCGGGACGAGCTTGCCGGCCTTGATGTTCTCGATGCCCTCGCCGATCTGCATGGTCGAGACGTCGACCTGGTTGCCCAGCAGCGCGGTCAGCGCCGGGGCGCCGCCGTCGAACGGCACCGCCGTGGACTCGATCCCGGCGCTCTTGAACGTCAGGGCCGAGGCGAGCTGGGCGCCGGTGCCGACGCCGGTGGTGCCGTACCGGATGGTCTTGCCGGCCTTCTTCAGGTCGTCGATCGACTTGTAGCCGGACTCGGCGCTGGTGGCCATGACGTAGTCGTCACGGGAGATGCCGGTGATGACGTCGAAGTCCTCGATCTTCGTGGCCTCCTCGGGCGAGACCGTGAGAGGCGTGATGGTGAAGAGCGAGGCGTTCTGCACCGCGATCTTGTAGCCGTCGGGCTTGGCGGCCTGCAGTTCCTTGGCGTTGAGCGCGCCGTTGGCGCCCGGCTTGTTGATGACCGGGGCGGAGACGCCCAGCTCCTTGCCGATGCCCTGGGCCAGGGCCCGGGTGATCAGGTCGGTGGAGCCGCCGGCGGACGCGCCGACGCTGAACTCGATGTTGCCCGTCGGATACTCGCCGTCGCCGCCGCCGGAGGAGGTCGTCTTGACACCACCGCACGCGGTCAGCGTGATCGCGGCGGTGGCGCCGAGCACGCCCATGAGGACGCGGCGGGGGATGGTCCGGTATCTCGGCATGGGACTACTCCTTCGTGCGGGGGCGGCGCCACCCGGGACTGTCATGGAGCGGACAGGGGGTCGCGTCAGGTTACGGCAAGGTTTCCGCTCTGTAGTCTCCGGAGACTAGGTACCAGGCTCGATGCCTGTCCAGGCTCATTTCGGTATCGAGTGATACAGTCTGCGCATCATGCTAACGCTTGACCAAATCAGGGCGTTCGTGGCTGTGGCCGAGGAGCTGCACTTCGGCCGCGCGGCCGCCCGACTGCGGATGACGCAGCCCCCGCTCAGCCGCCACATCCAGAAGCTGGAGCGCGTGGTCGGCGTGACCCTCCTGGAACGTGACAACCGGCGGGTGATCCTCACCGACGCCGGCCGCGGCTTCCTGGAGGACGCGCGCCGCATGCTCTCGCTCGTGGACACCGCCGGCGACCGGGCCCGCCGGATCGCCAGCGGCGCCGCCGGCACCGTACGGCTGGGGTTCACCGCCGTCTCGGCCATCAGCATGCTCGGCACGCTGCTCAAGCGGCTGGCGGAGGAGCTGCCCGAGATCGACGTCATCCTGCACGAACGCGTGACCGCCGGGCAGGTGGACGGCCTGCTGCGCGGCGAGCTCGACCTGGGCCTGGCCCGGCCGCCGTTCGACATCGCCACGCTCGACTCCCGCGTGGTCTTCCGGGAGGCGCTGTGCGCCGTGGTGCCCGAGGGCCACCCGCTGGCCGGGCTCGGCCGGCCGCTCGCGCCCGACGACTTCGACGGCCTGCCGGTGATCAGCTACAACCCCGTCCAGTCGCGGTACTTCCACGAGCTGACCGTCCGGTTCCTGACCAACGCCCACCCGCGCATCGAGCAGCAGGTCCACCAGATCCTCACCGCCGTGCTGCTGGTGGCGGCCCGGCGCGGCGTGGCACTGGTGCCCGCCAGCGCCCGCTCGCTCGGAGTCCGGCACGTGGCCTACTGCGACCTCGTACGCGGCGGCGGCGATCCCCTCGACCCCGGCGGGGGCGCCACGAACGAACCGGTCGAGCTGCACGTCATCTGGGACCGCGGCTCCACCAACCCCGCGCTCGCCCGCGTGCTGGATCTCCTGCCGGACCTGGAGTCGCCGTCATGATGCCCTGCCGGTATCGACGGATACAGAATCGCACTTGGACAGGAATCACTCCTCCTCCTTAGCCTGACGGGCGACAGACCAGACCGGCCTCGTGGAGCCTCCCGCGGCCGCACGTCAAACGAGGAGCGACCGTCATGCCCGACTACTCCCCACAAGAGCTCGCCACGCAGCTCAAAAGCGGCCTGCTGTCCTTCCCCGTGACCCACTTCACGCAGGACCTGGAGTTCGACGAGGCCCGCTACCGCGAGCACCTGTCCTGGCTGAGCGGGTACCCGGTGGCGGGCCTGTTCGCCGCGGGAGGCACGGGCGAGGGCTTCTCGCTGACCCCTGAGGAGATCGACCGGGTCGTGCGCGCGGCGGTGGACGAGGTCGGCGGCCGGGTGCCGGTCGTGGCACCGGCCACCGGAGGCACCGCCAACGCGGTCGCGCAGGCCAAGGCCGCCGAGGCCGCTGGCGCCGACGGCCTGCTCCTCATGCCCCCCTACCTGACCGAGGCCGGCCAGGAGGGCCTGGTCGAGCACGTCTCCGCGGTCTGCGCCGCCACCGGGCTCGGCGTCATCGTCTACAGCAGGGCCAACGCGGTCCTGGTCGACCGCTCCGTCGAGGCCCTGGTCGAGCGGAACCCCACGCTCGTCGGCTTCAAGGACGGCGTCGGCAACATCGAGAACCTCACCCGCATCTACGCCGCCGTCGGCGACCGCCTGGCCTACATCGGCGGCCTGCCCACCGCCGAGACCTTCGCCCTGCCGCTGCTGCAGCTCGGCATGAGCACCTACTCCTCGGCCATCTTCAACTTCGTGCCGCAGTACGCGCTCGACTTCTACGCCGACGTGCGGGCCCAGGACCGCGACGCGGTCTACCGGCGCATCAAGGAGTTCGTGGTGCCGTACCTGAACATCCGCGACCGGACGAAGGGGTACGCCGTGTCCATCATCAAGGCGGGCCTGACCGCCGTCGGGCGCCCGGCCGGCCCGGTGCGGCCGCCGCTGTCGAACCTCACCGAGGACGAGCTCGCCGAGCTGACCGCCCTCGTCAACAAGATCAGCTAGGAGCCGCGGTGTCTCCCACGATCGAGCGTGTCGAGGTCGTCCCCGTCGCGGGGCACGACAGCATGCTGCTCAACCTCAGCGGCGCGCACGCGCCGTTCTTCACCCGCAACGTCGTCATCACCACCGACTCCGACGGCCGCACCGGCCTCGGCGAGGTGCCCGGCGGCGAGGCGATCCGCCGGACGGTCGAGGAGGCGGCCGAGCTGCTCGTCGGCCGGCCGGTGGCCCGCTACCGCAGCCTGCTGCGGGCGGTCGCCGAGCGGTACGCCGCCCGCGACGCCGGGGGGCGCGGGCGGCAGACGTTCGACCTGCGCACCACCGTGCACGCCGTCACCGGCCTCGAATCCACCCTGCTCGACCTGCACGGCCAGTACCTCGGCGTGCCGGTGGCCGAGCTGCTCGGCGAGGGCCGGCAGCGCGATCGCGTGCCGATGCTGGGCTACCTCTTCTACGTCGGCGACGCAGGCAGGACCGACCTGCCGTATGCCGTCGATGACGGCGGCGACGACCGCTGGTCGCGCCTGCGCCGCCGCGAGGCGCTCACCCCCGACGCCGTCGTCGCACTGGCCGAGGCCGCGCAGGAGCGCTACGGCTTCACCGACTTCAAGCTCAAGGGCGGCGTGCTGGCCGGCGAGGAGGAGGTGGAGGCGGTCAGGGCGCTGGCCGCCCGCTTCCCCGAGGCCCGCGTCACGCTCGACCCCAACGGCGGCTGGCTGCTCGCCGACGCGATCCGGCTCTGCCGCGATCTCGGCGGCGTGCTCGCCTACGCCGAGGACCCGTGCGGTGCCGAGGGCCGCTTCTCCGGGCGGGAGACGATGGCCGAGTTCCGCCGCGCCACCGGCCTGCCCACCGCGACCAACATGATCGCGACCGACTGGCGGGAGATGGCGCACGCCATCCGCTCCAACGCGGTCGACATCCCGCTGGCCGACCCGCACTTCTGGACGATGGCCGGGTCGGTGCGCGTCGCCCAGCTCTGCCACGACTTCGGGCTGACGTGGGGCTCGCACTCCAACAACCACTTCGACATCTCGCTGGCGATGTTCACGCACGTCGGGGCGGCCGCCCCGGGCGAGATCACGGCACTCGACACGCACTGGATCTGGCAGGACGGCCAGGCGCTCACCACGAAGCCGTTCCAGATCACCGACGGCGCGATCGACGTGCCCGACACGCCGGGCCTGGGCGTCGAGCTCGACCGGGACGCGCTGGCGGCGGCCCACGAGCTGTACCTCGTCCACGGGCTCGGCGCTCGGGACGACGCCGTGGCGATGCGGTTCCTCATCGAGGGCTGGGTGTTCGACCCGAAGCGGCCCTGCCTCGTGCGCTGAGGCTTCACAAGCTCGTGCGCTGAGGCTTCAGAAGAGCGTCAGCGGCGGCTCGTCCGCGGCGACCGGCTCGGGGAGCGGGGCCAGCTCAGGCAGGCGGGCCCGCACCTCGTCGTGGAAGCGGCGGGCGAGCGCCGGGGCGTCGGCGTTGTCGGGCGTGTGCACGAACACGGTCGGGGAGCGGCCCTCACGCAGCCACTCCGCGACCGTGTCCACCCACGGCCGCCAGCCCTGCACCGTGCGCTCCTCGGCGTCGCGCCCCAGGTAGCGGACGATCGGATGGCCGGTCAGCGCCCGCGTACGCCGCGGCACCCGCGGCTTCTTCGTCCACGCGTCGCGCTCGGCGTCGCTGGTCGGCGGGCTGCCGAACAACACGGTCGTGTCGAACGGCACCCACTCCGCGCCCGCCCCGGCCAGGACGCGTTCGAGCAGGCGCTCGGCGCGCTCCTCGGCGAAGAACGCGGGGTGGCGCACCTCGACGGCGTAGCGGTGGCCGCGCGGCAGCCGGCGCAGGAACGCCGCCAGCGCGCCGACGTCGGCGGGGGAGAACGAGCCGGGCAGCTGCACCCACAGGGCGTGGTGGCGCGGCCCCAGCGGCTCCATCGCGTCGAGGAACGCGCGCAGCTCGTCCTCGGCCCCGATGAGGCGGTGTTCGTGGGTGATCGGCTTGGGCAGCTTGACCACGAACCGGAAGTCCGCGGGCGTCTGCCGGGCCCATGACTCGACCGTCTCGCGCGACGGGGTCGCGTAGAACGTCGTGTTGCCCTCCACCGCGTCGCACCAGGAGGCGTAGGCGCGCAGGCGGTCGCCGGGAGGGAGCCGGGCGGGCAGGAAGCGCCCCTGCCAGCGCGCGTGCGTCCACATCGCGCATCCCACATGAAGCCGCATGGCGCAAGACGCTACCGAAGCCGGCGCTCCCTCGGCATCTCGGCATCTCGGCGGAGGGCGGCGCGACCGCCGCCGGTCCGGGCCACGTAGGCTGACCACATGGGCATGGTCGGGACGGTCGGGCTGGTGCTGCATCCTCGCCGCGACTCCAAGAAGGCGATCGAGATCATCCTCCGCTGGGCCGCGGAGAAAGGCGTCACCGTTCTCGGGCTGCACGAGGAGGTGGACCGCATCGACTGCTCGGCGGTGGCGGTCGACGCCGCGACGCTCGTGGATCGGGCCGACCTGCTGGTCGGGCTCGGCGGCGACGGCACGATGCTGCGCACGATGCGGCTGCTGGCCGGGCGGCCGACACCGATCCTCGGGGTCAACCTGGGGCGGCTCGGCTTCCTCGCCGAGATCGACGTGGACGAGCTGGAGCAGACGCTGTCGGCCATCGACGCGCACGCGTACACCATCGAGCCGCGCATGGCGATCCGCGCCGAGGTGGCGGGGGCCGAGGTGACGGCGTTCAACGACATCGCGCTCGTGCGCACCCCGGGGGAGGGGCTGGCCGGGGTGATGGTCACCCCGGCAGGGAGCCCGTTCGTCCGGTACGCCTCCGACGCCGTGATCGTGGCGACCTCAACCGGGTCCACCGCCTACAGCTTCTCCGCCGGCGGGCCGCTCGTCTCGCCCCGCGTGGAGGCGGTGCTCGTGGTGGCCGCCGCCGCGCACTCGGCGTTCAACCGGGCGCTGGTGCTGCCCGCCGACGAGGAGGTCGCCCTCCAGGTGCTGCCGACCAGCGGGCGGCTGGCGGTGGAGGTCGACGGGGCCGTGGTCGGCCACCTGTCGCCTGGCGACTCCATCACGGTGTCCGCCTGGCCGGCGGCGGCCAAGGTCGTCCGCCTCGGCACCACCTTCTACGAACGCGCCCGCCGCAAGCTCCGCGTCGACGGCAGCGTCGAACCCTGCTAGAGCCTGTATCGAAGTCGCTGTGGTGTGAGCCGGCCTGCGCTTCGGGCTCGCAGATCGACGATGAGAGAGGCCGCCGGTAGATGGTCGGTCGACCAAGACACACCGAGTGCCGGAGACCTCGTGGCCACCTCAGCGGTGACGAGGCGGTTCGACCTGACGGATGCGCAGTGGGCGGTGCTGAAGCCGTTGCTGCCGGTGGCGAAGCGATCAGGACGGCCGTCGTTGTCCAGCAGGCGGCAGTTGATCGATGGGATCCGCCGGCGGGTACGGGTCGGTGCACCCTGGCGCGATGTGCCCGCCTGCTACGGATCCTGGTCGGCGGTGTATGCGTTGTTCCGGCGATTACCGCGAAATGGCACCTGGCAGCAGATCTTGACGGCGTTGCAAGCCTTGGCGGACGCGGCCGGGCGCATCACTTGGGATGTCAGCGTGGACTCCACCATCGCCGGCGCCCATCAGCACGCCGCAGGGGCGCGGAAAAGGGGGATCTTCAGGCCGAGCCGCCCGGTGGGAGTCGGGTGGAGCCGGCTGATCGTGGGCTGGGACGGGTCTCGGGGAGGATGGGGCACCAAGCTGCATCTGGCGTGTGAGCAGGGGCAAAAGCCGCTGTCGATCGTGCTCACCGCCGGTCAGCGTGGGGATGGCCCGCAGTTCACCACGGTCGTCGACGGCATCCGCGTACCGCGTCTGCGTGGCGGGCGTCCCCGTACCCGTCCGGATCGGGTACTCGCTGATAAGGCTTACACCTCCAAGGCAGATCGCGCCTACCTGCGCAGGCGGGGCATCAAAGCGACCATCCCCAGCAAGGGATCGACTTCGATACAGGCCCTAGACGCTCAGCCGCCAGAGCGCCGGCGGTGCCGGGCGGGCCGCTCCGCCCCCGCGTCGGGGTGCTGCTGCGGCGTGAAAAGGCTCTCGGTCTCGACCGGCGCCGCGCCGTCGTGGCCGGGCCATGCCCGGGCGGCGCCGTCGTGGGCGGGCCGCGGGCCGGCGTCCCTGGAATCCCTCGGGGCGGCCCTGCGCGGGGCGACGCCGTCGTGGCGCTCGGGGGAGAAGAAGTCCTCGTCGTCGGGGAGCGGGGCGAAGAAGTCGTCGTCGCGTGGCACGTCGTCGCGCCGCCGGGAGCGCCTGGCCGGAAGGGCGTCGCTCGGCCTCCGGGGCGGGCCGTCGCCCTGCCCGGCGGGCGGTTCGGGGCGGCGGGTGGCGGTCAGGGCGGCCAGGGCCGTGGTGATGGGCACCGCGGCGATCAGCCCCAGCGTGCCGACCACGCTGCGGACGATCTCCTGCGCGATCACCGGCGTCGCCATCACCTCGCCGAGCGGCTGCTCCCCGATGCTGAACAGCAGCAGCAGCGGCAGCGACGCCCCCGCGTACGCCAGGATGATCGTGTTGATCACCGAGGCGATGTGCGCCCGCCCGATGCGCGCGGCGGCCCGGTAGAGGCGGGCGAAACCGTACGACGGGTTGGCGTGCGCCAGCTCGGCCACCGTCACCGCCTGCGTGACCGTGACGTCGTCGAGCACCCCGAGCGCGCCGATGATGATGCTGGCCAGCAGCAGGCCCTGGGTGTCGATCGGCAGGCTCATGTCCAGCGCCAGCGCGCTGTCGTCGGTGACGCCGTTGAGCCGGGCGAACCCCAGCGCGCCGTACGACAGCAACCCCGTCAGCGTCAGGCTGGACAGCGTGCCGAGCACGGCCACCGAGGTGGTCGGGGAGAAGCCGTGCGTGAGGTAGAGCACGGCCAGCATGATCGCCGCCGCCCCGACGATGGCGACCAGCATGGGCGGCCGCCCCTCCAGGATGCCCGGGATGACGAACGTCAGCAGCAGCACGAACGTCACCGCCAGCCCCACCAGCGCCGTGACCCCCCGCCACCGGCCGAACGCGATCACCGCCAGCGCGAACGCCGCCCCGAACATCCACAGCGGCACCGCCCGGTCGTGATCGGAGATCTGGTACGCCCCGTCGGCGTCGCGCAGCAGGATCACGTCGTCGCCCGCGGCGAAGTGCTGCGCGCCCGGCCCGCTCGGCAGCCGCAGCTGGACGTCCTGGCTCGCGTCGGCGCCCTCGGTGACGGTCACGGTCGCGGTGCCGCAGGTGGCCGGGTCAGGCCGGGGCGACCCGTCGGGGACCACGGGGCAGCTCTTCAGGGTGACGGCGGTGACCGTGCCGGTGAGCCGCTCGACGCCGGACTGCGGTGCGGCCTCCCTGGCCTTGCCCTCGGGCCACAGCCACAGCAGCGCGGCCAGCGTGATGACCGCCAGCGGCACGAGGACGGCCAGACCGGCCACCATCGTGCGCCGCGACATGGGCACGGCGGTGCCGTGCGCGTGATTGGCGCCCATCGCGTGAAACGTCCTCCTCGGTGACGGACAGGACAGTACTGCACCCCGGCGCACGGGGCAGGGGCAATGGCATGACGTGGCTGGTCGGCACCTCGGGGTGGCAGTACAAGGACTGGCGCGGGGTGCTGTACCCGCCGGGCGTCCCGCAGCGGCTCTGGTTGGAGACGTACGCGGCCGAGTTCCCCACCGTGGAGAGCAACAACGCCTTCTACCGGCTGCCGAGCGCCGAGTCGTTCGCGGCCTGGCGCGACCGCACGCCGCCCGGGTTCGTGATGGCGGTCAAGGCCAGCAGGTTCCTGACCCACATCAAGCGGCTGGAGGACCCGGAGGAGCCCGTACGGCGCCTCATGGGAGCGGCCTCGGAGCTGAAGGAGAAGCTCGGCCCGATCCTGCTGCAGCTGCCGCCGACGCTGAAGGCCGCGCCCGAGCGGCTCGACCGGTGCCTGGCCTGTTTCCCCGGCGACGTGCGGGTGGCCGTCGAGCCGCGCCACGCGTCGTGGTGGACCGACGAGGT
The DNA here is from genome assembly GCF_004348995.1 of Nonomuraea terrae. Taxonomy (GTDB): domain Bacteria; phylum Actinomycetota; class Actinomycetes; order Streptosporangiales; family Streptosporangiaceae; genus Nonomuraea; species Nonomuraea terrae. The sequence goes on along the minus strand of NZ_SMKQ01000031.1, from coordinate 21,164 downwards.
GCGCGACATCCTGCTCGCCCGCGGCGCCGCGCTGTGCTGGGCCGACCGGCTGGGCCGTCCGCAGAACCCGCCCTGGCGCACGGCTTGCTGGGGTTACGTGCGCCTGCACGAGGGCCGGGCGGGCTTCGAGTACGGCGAGACCGCGCTGCGGTCATGGGTCAGGCGCGTGCGGGAGGCGGGCTGGGAGGACGCGTACGTGTACTTCAACAACGATCCGGGAGGCGCGGCCGTGCGTAACGCCCGGCGATTTGCCACACTCTGCTAGTGCTGCACACGCGTCTTTACCGCAACGGCGTCCTCGAAAAGAAAGATTTCCCCGTCGAGGAGGTCTCCGACCACCTGGCCGACCCCGCCAGCACGGTCTGGTTCGACCTGTGCTCGCCGTCGGCCGCCGACCTCGGCGTGATCAGCGAGGAGCTCGGCCTGCACGAGCTGGCCGTCGAGGACGTGCTCAACGACCACCAGCGGCCCAAGGTCGACGTCTACGACAACCACCTGTTCGTCACCGTCTACGGCGTGCACTGCGAGGGCGACCGCGTCATCCCGGTCGAGGTCAACGTCTTCGTCACCCGCAACGCCCTGGTCACCGTGCGGGAGAACGAGCACTTCGACATCGGCGCGGTCATGCGGCGCTGGGACGCCACCTCCCGGCTGGCCGGGCACGGCGTGACGTTCCTGCTGCACGGCCTGCTCGACTACGTGGTCGACCGCCACATGGCGGTGGTGCAGGACCTCGACGGGCAGGCCGAGGCGCTGGAGGAGTCGCTGTTCGAGGAGGAGGTGCGCGACGGCAGGACGCTGCAGCGCGAGATGTACACGCTGCGCAAGAACACCGCCCGCCTGCGCAAGGTCACCATGCCGATGCGCGAGGTGCTCGGCACCCTGCTCCGCCGCGACCAGGAGATCGTCGGCGACCGGGTGATGACCCCGTACTACGAGGACGTCCGCGACCACGTGGTGCGCGTCAACGAGGCGGTCGAGTCCATCCGCGAGATGCTCGCGAACGTCCGCGAGACCCGCCTGTCCCAGCAGGGCTTCCGGCTCAACGAGATCATGAAGCGTGTCACCGGCTGGGCCGCCATCATCGCCGTGCCCACCATGATCACCGGCTTCTACGGTCAGAACGTGCCCTATCCGGGCTCCGGCCAGCCGTGGGGCTTCTTCATGTCCGCGATGCTGGTGGCGGTGGCCTCGGTGGCGCTGTACGCCGTCTTCAAGAAGAAGGACTGGCTGTAGAGCCGTGGGCAGGGCTCGCCCCGCACGTCCAGGGTGAGCTCCAGGGCCAGGCGCACTTCACCGCTCCGGCTGAGGGGCAGGCAGCGGCCACCGGAGATCAGCGTCCTGCGGCCGATCGACGTGGTGAGCAACGACAGCTCCTCGTACGTCGCCGGCTCGGCCAGCCGCAGCACCCACGCGCCGTCCGGGGTGCGGGAACGCTCGCCGTCCAGCGCGTAGTAGTCGAGCACGCCCCCGCTGCCCGACACGACCGCCCGCATGGTGAACCGGCGGCCCTCCACGGTGAACACCTCCGCGGAGGGCGCCTGGTAGATCGAATGCACGTACCCGATCGCGAACGCCCGGCCGGACACCGGCAGGCCGTTCACGGTCAGGCGCCCGGCGCCGCCGGCGGAGCAGAGCGCCACCACCGCCGCCAGCGCCGGCAGCAGTCGGATCAGCCCTGTTCCTGGTAGTAGCGCGCCGCGCCCGGGTGCAGCTGGACCGGCGCCACCTGCTGCCCGAGCGCCGGGTCGAGCTTCTCCGCCTCCGGATGCACGGCCGTCAGCTCGGCCTTCTTCGCGAACAGCGTCTTGGTGATGTCGTACGCGAGCTGCTCGTCCATCGAGTCGGGCACCAGCAGCACGTTCGCGATGCCGACCGTCTTGATCGAGTCGGACAGCTTGTAGACGGACATGTCCACGTCGAGCGAGACGTACTGCTCGCCGTAGGTGGCCTGCATCGTCTGCAGCACGTCGGAGGTGTCGAGCATCTTCATGTCGGGCTTGCTCGTGGCCAGGTCGGTGATGCCGGCCGTGGGCACGCCGCCGACCCAGAAGAACGCGTCGATGGTGCCGTCCTTGGCGGCCTGCACCGACTCGTTGATCGACAGCTGCTGCTTGGAGATGTCGGTGTCGGGATTGACCCCGGCCGCCTCCAGCATGCGCCGGGCCACGACCTGGGTGCCGGAGTTCGCCGGGCCGAGCGAGACGCGCTTGCCCTTCAGGTCGGCGACCGTGTTCGCCTCCACGCCGGGGGAGACCACGACGTGCGCGTAGTTGTCGTAGATGCGGGCGATGGCCTTGATCGGCTGCGGGGCGGTGAAGGTGTCCTTGCCGTTGACCGCGTCGGCGGCCGTGTCGGACTGCGAGAACGCGATGTCGGCCCGGCCGGAGGCGAGCAGCTTGATGTTCTCCACGGAGGCCGACGTGACCGACGCGGTGGCCTGGGTGTTGGCGATGTTCGACGAGAGCTGCTTGGCCAGGCCGCCGCCGTAGACGTAGTAGACGCCCGTCGTGCCGCCCGTGGCGATCGACAGCCGGTTGCCCGAGCCGCCGCCCGCGGCTCCGCCTCCGCAGCCCGCCGCGGCCAGGACGGCGATGGCGACTATCGCGAGAATCCGCTTCACGCTGTTCTCCTTCTTCTGACGAGGTGCACGGCGGCGGCCACGGCCAGGACGGCCAGGCCGGCGACGATGGGGACGGGCTCGAGGAACAGCAGCAGCACCGCGGCCACCGCGGCGAGCAGGCGTTCCGGCACGCCGCTCAGCCCGCCGGTCGCCATGGCGAGCGCGGCGACGGCGACCGCCGAGACCGCGGTCATCAGCAGCACGGTGCCGATCGGCCCCTGGAAGAGCAGCGCCTGCCCGTTCGGCGTCAGCACGAAGGCGAACGGCACCAGGAACGCCGGCAGCGTGTAGCGCCAGGTCATCATCATCGTCCGGTACGTGTTGCCGCCGGTGATCGCGGCCGCCGCGACGGCCGACAGCGCCGTGGGCGGGCTCACCTCCGACAGCACCGCGTAGTAGAAGACGAACATGTACGCCTCGGCCTGCGAGACGCCGAGCTGGAACAGCGCCGGGCCGATGATCACGGCGGCGATGATGAAGCTCGCCGTGACCGGTACCGCCAGGCCCAGCAGCAGCACCGCGACGGCCGCCAGCACCGTGGTGAGCAGCAGGTTGCCCGCGGCCAGGCTGACGATGATGTCGGCCAGGTTGAGCCCGAGGCCGGTCTGCGTGATGACGCCGACGATGATGCCCGCCGCCGCGCACACGGCGGTCACCGGCAGCACCTCCAGCGTGCCCTTGGCCAGCGCCTGCCCCACCCGCTTGGGGCCCATCCGGTGCGCCGGGTCGAGGAACGACAGCAGGAAGGCCACCGCCGTGGCGATCGCCACCGCCTGGAACGCCGAGCGGTCCAGCGCCATCAGCACGACGATGAGGATGAGCGAGCTGAAGTGGTAGCCGAAGCGCAGCAGCAGCCGACCGGCCTTGGGCGCGTCCACCGGCACGGCCTGGGTGCCGAAGCGGCGCGAGTCGACCTCGATGGCCAGGAAGATGCCGAGGTAGTACAGCAGCGTCGGGATCGTCGCGTACAACAGCACCTCGAGGTAGCTGACCCGCAGGTACTCGGCGATGATGAACGCCGCCGCGCCCAGCGTGGGCGGCGACAGGATCGCGCCGATGCCGCCGGCGGCCAGGATGCCGCCCGCGGGCTCCCTGGGATAGCCGGCCCGGCGCAGCACCGGCCAGGCGACGCTGCCCAGGCTGACCGTGGTGGCCACACCGGAGCCCGAGACGGTGCCGAGCAGGAAGCCGGCCATCGTCACCGTGCGGCCGGGAGCGGCGCGGGACCTGCGGAAGGCGGCGAAGCTCAGGTCGATGAAGAACCGGCTCGCGCCGGAAAAGTCCAGTACAGCGCCGTAAATCGTGAAAAGGATGATGTAGCTGGCGGCTACTTGCATGGGGACGCCGAAGAAGCCCTCGGTGCCCGTATAGAGTTGCGAGACGATTTGGCTGAGGTCGAAGCCACGGTGCCCGATCGGCCAGTTAATCGGCAAATATGCGCCGTAATAGGCATAAATCAGGAAAATGACGCAGATAATGGTCAGTGCCCAGCCGACCGTGCGCCGTACCGCCTCCAGCAGCAGCACCGTCAGCACCAGCCCCGCCACGATGTCGAGCTCCGTCAGCGCCGCGCCCGAGCCGCGGTCGCGGAAGGCGTCGATGTTCATCAGCGGGTAGAGCAGCACGGCCAGCGAGGCCGCGGCCAGCAGCCAGTCGCCGACGCTCGGCCACTCCCGCGGCGCCTCCGCCGCCCCTTGGGCGACGGGCGCGGGCGGCTGCTCGCGGGGCGGGCGCCGCAGCAGCCGCCGCGCCAGAGACGACACCCCCGAGCGGTAGGACAGGAAGACCAGCGGCAGCGCCACCGCCAGGAAGGTCATGCGGTGTTGCAGCGCCTCCACCGGCTGGAACACCACCACCAGCGAATACGCGGAAAGCAGCCCGCCCGCGACCCACACGCCGAGCCGCAGGGGCCCGCCGAGCCGCCGTGCCGGTCGTTCCTGCTCGTGGGCGGAAACCAGTTCCGCCTCACGACTGCTGAGCTCGGTCAAGTCGCTCCTCCCCGACACGGCGTTGCAGGGACTTTATGAGCGCTTTACCTATTTAGGGAAGAGGCCGTTACCTATTTGATTTCCCCGCTTCAGAACAATGGCCGCGCCTCGGCCGCCAGCCGCTCGACGGGCACGTCGCCCGCCTGGCGCCCGTCCCGCAGCCGTACCGAGGCGCCACTGCCCGCCGCCTCGCGCGGCCCCACCACCAGCTGGTACGGCACCAGCCGGTGCGCCCTGATCCGGGCCCCGAGGCTGCCCCGGTCCGCCGGCGCCAGCTCCGCCCGCAGCCCGGCGGCCAGGCAGCGGCGCAGCACGTCCTCGGCGGCGGGCAGCTCGGCGTCCGACACCGGCAGCACCACCGCCTGCACGGGCGCCATCCAGGCGGGGAACGCGCCGCCGTGCACCTCGACGAGGTGGGCGACCAGGCGCTCGATGCCGCCGACGACGCTGCGGTGCACCATGACCGGCCGGTCCCCGCCGGCGTAGCGCAGGTCGAAGCGCTCGGGCTGGAAGTAGTCGACCTGGACGGTGGACAGGGTGGCCTCGCGCCCGGCCGGGTCGGCGATCTGGATGTCGATCTTCGGCCCGTAGAAGGCGCCCTCGCCGCGTTCCTCGTCGAAGTCGCGCCCGCGCTCCTTCAGCACCGCGCGTAGGACCGCCTCCGAGCGCTCCCACATGCCGGGGTCGTCCACGAACTTCGCGCCGTCGCCGCGCAGCGAGAGCCGGTGACGGGCGGCGCTGATGCCCAGCTGGGCGTGCGCGGCCTCGATGAGGTCGAGCGCCGCCGACACCTCGGCCGCGGCCTGCTCGGGCGCACAGAACACGTGCCCGTCGTTCAGCTGGATGGCCCGCACCCTGGTCAGCCCGCCGAGCACCCCGGACAGCTCCGAGCGGTACATTCCGCCCAGTTCGGCGATGCGCAGCGGCAGCTCCCGGCGGCCGCGCCCGCGCGAGCGGTAGATGAGCGCGTGGTGCGGGCACAGGCTGGGCCGCAGCACGAACTCCTCGCCGCCCACCCGCATCGGCGGGAACATGTCGTCGGCGTAGTGGGCCCAGTGGCCCGAGCGCTCGTACAGCTCGCGTTTGCCCAGGACGGGTGAGTTGACGTGCAGGTAGCCGCCGCGGCGCTCCAGCTCGTGCACGTAGTCCTCGACGGCCTTGCGCACGGCCGCCCCGGCGGGCAACCAGTAGGGCAGGCCGGAGCCGATCAGCGGGTCGGTGTCGAAGATGCCGAGCTCACGGCCGAGCCTGCGGTGGTCGTTCATGATCAACCTTTCGCGGGAAAGGGCGAACGACCGTGCTCCCGGGCGTCCGCCCGGGAAGCATGGAATCAGCGCGCCGGGACGGGGTCCGGCGTCGTCGTGACGAAGGCGCGCTGCATGGACAGGACCCTAACATCCGTACACACGACCGGCCGCCCCGTTTTCCGGCTGCCGGGTGATGCGAGGTTCGGTAAAGCGTCGCGCGGAATTCGGCAAATGATATAAACCTTGCGTGGCCGAGATCACCCTGGACGTGCGTCGGCTCCGGGCGTTCGCCGAGGTCGGATACCAGGTCGCGGCCGGCGGCGGCGCGCACGGCGCGATGGCGGCGCTGCGCCGGGTGGTGCCGCTCGACGCCTACGAGTTCGTCGCGTTCGACCCGGCCACCGGCCGCCACCACAGCGTCGTCTCCGACGGCCACCCCCGCATCGACCGCGACGCCGCCGAGGAGTACGCCGGGCTCGACGCCTACCGCAGGGCCCTGGCCACCCGCGCGCCGGTCGCCATGCCCGAGCCCGGCACCGAGCGTTACTTCCGGCGCCACCTCGCCCCCTACGGCTGGCGGGCGGGGCTGACGGCGCCGCTGTTCCTGAGCGAGGGCCGCTACACCGGCCTGCTCCACCTCGCTTCCAAGGACCCTTTCCCGCGGCTCACCGCGGCGCTGCTGGCCGCCGTCACCCCCATGCTGGCCCACGTGACCGACCTGAGCAGGTGCGTGATCGATCCGGTGGGGCTGCCGCCAGGCTTCCGCGCGGTCGCCTACGACCGGCTGGGCACCCGCCGCCGCGTCCCCGGCCGCGAGACCTCCGTCGTGCTGTGGGACGACCCGGCGATGGCCGCGTACGCGCGCGCGTTCATCGACTCACGCGAGCTGAGCCGGCACGGGCTGTGGCTCGGCGGCGACGGCGGCTGGCACGAGGTGCGGCTGCTGCGGGCGGGCGTCGGCTTCCAGGGCACGCTCCAAGGGGCCGTCGCCGCCGAGCGGCCGTGCCCGCTGCCGTACGACCTCACCGGCCGCGAGCTCGACGTGCTCACCCGGGTGGCGGCCGGCGACTCCAACCCGCAGATCGCCGCCGCGCTGGTGCTCAGCGTCCGCACGGTGACCACGCACCTGGAGCACATCTTCGCCAAACTCGGCTGCGACAGCCGCACCCGCCTCACCACCAAGGCTCTCGCCGAGGGCCTGTGCCGCCTCGACACCTAGCTTGAAGACCGATGAATCGGCTGCTATAGGGCATGCCGGAATCGCAAGTCGTTGGTCCGCCACACGGTATTCGTGATGATCGACTATCGACTGTGATGAAAATGAGTGCACATGGCCAGATGTCCGGCGCCGCTACGCGTGCCGCCCGGGCGAGGACCCGGCCGCTGATCGCGGCGGCCATTCCGCTCGGCGTCATCGCCGCCGGAACGATCCTGTCGCCGGCGCTCGCCGACCCCGGCGGGCAGCAGGCGCTGTGCTTCGGCCAGAAGGCCACGATCGTGGCACAGCCCGGCACGCCCACGATCGGGACCGCCGGCCCCGACGTGATCGTCGGCACCGACGGCCCGGACACCATCGACGGCGGGCACGGCGACGACCGCATCTGCGGGCTGGAGGGCGACGACGTCCTGCTCGGCGGGCTGGGCAACAACCTGATCGACGGCGGTCCCGGCGGGGACACCATGCGCTCCGGCCCCGGTACGGGCTCCGCGACCGCGCCGGAGGCGGAGGATCGGCGTGGCGCCCAGCACACGCCCGCCGTGGAGCCCGCGGCCGGCCCGTCGGCCGGGGCCGTCGCGTGTTCTCCGCTCGGGATCCCGGCCGGTGGACCGCAGCGCTGCGCTTAGACGGCCACCGCGGCGGGCACGCGCGTGTGCTGCAGCTCGAACCAGACCGTGGTGGAGCCGTCCTCGCGGGTGAAGCCCCAGCGGTGGCTGAGGGCCTCGATCAGCGGCAGGCCGCGTCCGCTGGTGGACCGCGCGCTCGTACGGCACACGCACGGCGGCCCGTCCGAACCCGCGTCCGAGACGAGCACCCGCACGGCCGCCTCCGAGTTCGTCACGGTCACCGTGAACGAGCCCCCGTCACCGGACCTGCTGTGCAGGATCGCGTTCGTGGCCAGCTCGCTGGTGAGCAGCACCACGTCGTCGTGGAGGGGATGGTCGCGGCCGAGCGCGTCGGTCACCAGCCCCCTGGCCCTGGACACCTGCGACGGTGTCCCCGGCAGCCGGGCCTCAAGATCGCGATCATCCCCCTTGGTGCGCAGCTGCGAGTCCTGCGGTGCCACGGCGACCTCCCCCAACATCCGGTGACGTTATAAGACGCGCGGCAGGGGTCCCGGAGATTATCGCGAAAAGGTAGGAATGGTCTGTCCCAAGGTCGGCTGCGCGAGTGCTGGTGACGACCGAGTACGCTGCGATCGACGAGTCGTCGAGGCCCGAAGGGTTGGCAGGAGGTCGCGTGAGCAGCCTGGAGGCCGTCTGGGTGCAGCCGTACGAGCGGCCGGGTGCGGTGGTCGTGACCGGCGTCTTCGACATTCTGCACGTGGGCCACGTGCGCTACCTGGGCACGGTGGCGGCGCGCGGGCTGCCCCTGGTCGTCGGCGTCGAGGACGACCCGCGCGTGCGTGCGTGGAAGGGGCCGAGCCGCCCGCTCAACCCATCGGCGGAGCGCGCCGAGGTGCTGGCCGCGCTCCGCTTCGTCACCGGGGTCTTCATCGTGACGGGCCCGCCTGAGGCGCACGGGCCCGAGGACTACATCGACCTGCTCGCGCCGATGCGGCCGGACGCGCTGGCCCACACGGCGGGCGACCCGCACGCGGGGGCCCGCGCCGCCGCGGCGGCCATCCTGGGGGCCGACTGCTGGGAGATGGCCGCCATTCCGGGCCGTTCCACGACCCGCATCGTCAACGCCGCCACCAAGCCCTGACGGCCGCGTAACGCGACCGGCACGGAGAGGGCGACGTAGCCCTCGGCGCCGCCTCGAGATTGCGGGCGACGGGCCTGCGCGTCGAACGCCGCCGCTCCGAGGCCGTACGCCCCGTCGAATGCGGCAGGTGGCAGAGCCTCGATGCCGGTGCGCGCCGCTCGACAAGCCCAGGAGCGCGGAGGCCACCTTCCCGTCGCGCGGGGCCAGCGGGTCGAGCTCGGCGTAGGCGGCCGAGGCGGCTGAGCCGCGAACGGCTTTCACCGGCGCCCTTCCGCCGACAGCCCCGTTCCGTTCTGCCGACTCTCTTGCCGTATCTATCGAATCTCGATAGATTCCCATCGTTGGTCGATGGATGGAGCGGTGATGGGGAAGCTGACAGTGCTTGCGTTGCGCGCCGTGCTCGTGGTGCTGCTCGCCGGCTCGGTGTTCGTGCAGGCGGTCATGGTGCCGTTGCTGGCCGCGGACCTCGATGGGCTCGACTCGGAGCTCGCGTACCCGATCCCCGCCTACCTCGTGACGATCCTGCTGGGCGTCGTGACGGCGCAGGTCGTGCTGGTCTGTCTGTGGCGGCTGGTCACCATGGTGCGGCGCGGCACGGTGTTCTCGCACGCCGCCTTCCGGCACGTGCACGTCGTGATCGGGGCGTTCGTGGCGGCCGCCGTCCTGACGTTCGTGCTCGCGGTCCTGCTGGCGCCTGGTGAGGCCGTCGCCCCCGGTGTGGTCCTGCTCGTCTGCGGGGTCGTCGTGGCGATCCTGGGGGTCGCGCTCGTCGTGCTCGTACTGCGGATGCTCCTGGCTCAGGCCGTCGCGCGGGACATCGAGGCGGCGCGGCTGGAGGCCGAGCTGGACGAGGTCATCTGATGCCGATCGTCGTCGACATCGACGTGATGCTGGCCAAGCGGAAGATGTCCGTGGGGCAGCTCGCCGACCGGGTCGGGATCACGCCCGCCAACCTGGCGGTGCTCAAGAACGGCCGCGCCAAGGCGGTGCGCTTCACGACGCTGGCCGCGCTCTGCGAGGTGCTCGAATGCCAGCCGGGAGATCTGCTGCGCTGGGAGCCAGAAGCCGCCGCGGAGCGGTGACCCTTGTACGTCGCCGATCCGGGGGTCACGGAGGCGCAGCCGCGTGCGTACGCCGCCGGGTGGGGGCCGAGCATGATCGCGTAGTCTTTCCTGGCATGACGGCCGACAGGGTGGCGAGGCGGGTGACGGACCTGCTGGCGCCGCAGGTGCTGGTGATCGTCATGCCGCCCGTCGTGGGCCTGCTCGCCCAGGGGTGGACGGGCGCGGCCTGGGGGCTGGTGGCCTCGGCGTTGTGCGGCGGCATACCGGCGGCGGTGATCGCGCTGGGTGTGCGTTCCGGGCGCCTCGACTCGCACCACATCGTGGACCGCGCCCGCCGTACGGGGCCGCTGCTCGCGGCGGCGGCGGCCGTGCTCGTGGCGCTGGCGCTGCTGATCCTGCTGGGCGCTCCGACGCTGCTCGTCGCGACGGTGACCGCCATGCTCATCGCGCTGGGCGTCACCGTGCCGATCACCCTGCGCTGGAAGATCTCTTTTCACGCCGCCGTGTCCGCCGGCACGGTCGTCGTGCTCACGGATGTGCTGCCCCCGTGGCCGGCCGCGCTCATCGGAGGAGCCGTCGTGGCGCTGGTGTGCTGGGCCCGCGTCCGCCTCACGCACCACACCGCGGCCCAGGTGGTGGCGGGCGCGGCGGTCGGCACGCTGACGACGTGGGCGACGCTGGCCGCCTTCGGGCAGTGGTGAGCGCGGAATAGCGGGCTCGCCGGCGGGGTTGCCGCGAACATGGACGTCACGAATCGTGGCCGGGTGCGCGTCGAGCGTACGGCCAAGCGTGTGAGGACCTATCTCGGCGGCCGGGTGGTGGCCGACACCACCTCCGCCCTCCTGGTGTGGGAGGTGCCCTACTATCCCGCCTACTACTTCCCGGCGGACGACGTGGACGCCTCCGCGCTCAAGCCGACCGGCGCGACCAAGCACTCCCCGAGCAGGGGCGACGCCGTGGTCTACACGGTCACCTCCGGCACCGCCGAGGCGAAGGACGCGGCGCTGTCCTACCCTGAGTCGCCGCTGGAGGAGATCCGCGGCCATGTCCGGTTCGAGTGGGACGCCATGGACGCCTGGTTCGAGGAGGACGAGGAGGTCTTCACCCACCCGCGCGACCCGTACACCAGGGTGGACATCCTGCCCAGCCAGCGGCACGTGCGCGTCGAGGTGGGCGGCGTCACCGTGGCCGACTCGCGCAGCCCGCGCATCCTCTTCGAGACGGGGCTGCCGCCGCGCTACTACCTGCCGAAGACCGACGTACGGCTCGACCTGCTGGAGCCCTCCGACACCGTCACGCACTGCCCGTACAAGGGCAGCGCCGAATACTGGAAGGTCAACGGCGAGAAGGACCTCGCCTGGTCGTACCGGACGCCACTGCCGGAGAGCCAGAAGGTCGCCGGGCTGATCGCCTTCTACGACGAGAAGCTGGACGTCTACGTGGACGACGTCCTCCAGCCCCGCCCCAAGACCAAGTTCTCCTGACCCGCCCGCCCAGGTCTCGCCGGCCGGTCACACGCCGGCCGGCCGGGCTCACGGTGCGGTAGTACGGCAGGGGTCACGCCGGCGACGGTGACGGAGGTTGTCCCGGGTCCTGAACCGCAGGGTCGGCTTCGCCGCGTCCCGCCCATTTTTTGAGGGCCTCAGCAGGTCCTTTCCGGGGGACGTCGTGATGCTTCAGGACCGTCCGGGCGAGCAAGATCGCTCCAGGGACGTGTTCTTCGGCGTTGCCCTTCGGATCCTCCAGCAGTTGATGGGCCCAGAGCTGGTTCCAGCGCCCCGCCTCCACGAAGGTCAGCAGGATCTCGCCGACGTGGTGTTGGGCGCTCGTGGTGGGGGCGGGCGCGGGAAGGCGCAGGAGGGCGTCCTCGATTCTTTGCAAGGCCGCTTTGATCTCCGCCATGGATTCTTCGGCCGCGTTCTTCTCGATCGCCTGTGGCGCGGCATCTGGCATGCTTTCGACCTCGCTCGCCTGGGGCAGCGGGTCGGGCGTGCCCCCACCCTCCCTCCGCGGCCTCTTGAACGAACTCATGAACGCGGCCCATATCGCAGCCCACCATGGGGCCTTCGGGTATTCCTGCTGCGTACCGATGTTCGTTGTCATTCGCCCCTCGCCTGGTCGAGACAACTGTCGCTCGAACCGTACGAAGCGGACGGGCGCACGACCAGGCGATACTTCGCTGGCCGCACAGCGACTATGTGATCCCCCCGCGGCCCTCGGTTGACACCCGATGGGGTGATGCAACACCCTTTCACTACTCAATTAGTGAAAGGGTGTTTCGGTGATCGAGTTTCATCTCGACCGCGGCTCGGGGGTTGCGACGTACCTGCAGCTCGTCCACCAGGTCAGGCAGGCCCTGAGGCTGGGTGAGCTACGGCCGGGTGACCAGTTGCCCACCGCTCGTGAGGTGGTCGAGCGGCTGGCCATCAACCCCAACACCGTGCTGAAGGCGTACCGCGAGCTGGAGCACGAGGGCCTGGTCGAGGGGCGGCCGGGCATGGGGACGTTCGTGCGGCAGGGCGTCGCCGGGCCGACGCTCGCCGACCACACGCGGTTGCGGCGCGGGCTGGAGGCGTGGGTGCGCGAGGCCAGGGCGGCCGGGCTGGATCAGGAGGATCTGCGGGCGCTGTTCAGCGTGGTCCTGGCCGATGCCTCGAAGGAGGGGGCGGCGTGAGGCCCGCGCTGGAGGCGACCGGGCTGGGCGTGCGCTACCGCCGCTCGTGGGCGCTGCGCGACTGCTCGCTCGCGGTGCCGGCCGGGCGCGTCGCGGCGCTCGTCGGCCCGAACGGCGCCGGCAAGACCACCCTCATGCACGCCGCCGTCGGCCTGCTGCGGCCCGCGCGGGGCAGCGTGCGCGTGGCGGGGGAGGCGGCGTTCGTGGCGCAGGACAAGCCGCTGTACGACGGGTTCACCGTCGCCGAGACGCTCGCCTTCGGCCGCCGGATGAACACCCGCTGGGACGGCGACGCGGCGGCCGACCGGCTCGCCCGGCTCGGCATCCCCCTGGACCGGAAGGCGGGCGGGTTGTCGGGCGGCCAGCGGGCGCAGGTGGCGATCACGCTCGCGCTGGCCAGGCGGCCCGACCTGCTCGTGCTCGACGAGCCGCTGGCCAACCTCGACCCGCTCGCCCGGCACGACGTGATGCGCGCGATCATGGCGGAGGTGGCCGAGCGGGAGCTGACCGTGCTGCTGTCCTCGCACGTCGTCTCCGATCTGGAGGAGACCTGTGACTGGCTCGTCGTGCTGAACGACGGGCGGCTCCAGGTCAGCGGCGACATCGAGGACCTGCTCGCCGGGCACCTCGTGCTGACGGGCCCCGCCGACACGCCGTCCCCGGCCGGGGTGTCGGTCGTGGGGGAGAGCCGTACCGGGCGGCAGGCCGGCCTGCTCGTCAGAGGCGGCCCCGTGCCGGACCCGCGCTGGCGGGCGCGCCGCGCGAGCCTGGAGGAGCTCGTCATGGGTTACCTGCGCAGCCCCGCCTCGGCGGCCCTGCCCGGCCTGGCGGGGGTGGGCGCGTGATCTGGGTGACGTGGCGCCAGCACCGGGCGCAGATCCTCCTCACGGCCGGCTTCCTCGCGGTGCTCGGGGTGCTGCTGCTCGGATCGGCGGTGGAGGCGAGGCTGTACGTCGCCGGGCACGCCCCGCCCGGCTGTCCCGGCCCCGCCGTGGCCTGCGCCGAACTGGAGGTGGCGCTGGGACGGCGCTACGACGCGGTCTACTCCGTCTTCGGCTGGATGCCGCTGGTGTTGCCCGCGCTGATCGGGGCGTTCTGGGGAGCGCCGCTGCTCGGCCGCGAGTACGAGCGCGGCACCCACCGCCTGGCCTGGACCCAGTCGGTGCCGGTGTGGCGGTGGCTGGCGGTCAAGCTGTCGGTGCTGGCCGGGGCGGTCGTGGCGGGCGGGCTGCTGCTGTCGCTCATGGTGAGCCTGTGGCGGCCGGTCTTCAGGGCGGGGATCGACTCCTCGTTCGGCAACATCGGCGTGTTCAACATGGTCGGGGTGGCGCCCGCGGCGTGGTGGCTGTACGCGTTCGCGCTCGGCACCCTGGCCGGGGCCGTGTTCCGGCGTACGTTGCCGGCGATGGCGCTGGTCGTGGCCGGGGTGGCGGCGACGATGGCCGCGCTGTTCGGGCTGAGCGACCATTACGCCGAGCCGGCGCGGGCCGAGCTGACGGGGACGGTGGTGCTCGACGACGTCGACGCCCGGCTGGTGCGCGCCGCCTGGGTGGAGCCGTCCGGCAGGGAGGTCGCCGACCCGGCCGGCAGCGGCTGCCCGCTCCGGGCGGACGCGGGGCGCAGCTCCAGGAACGCCGAGGCGTGGCAGGAATGCCTGTTCGCCAAGGGCTACCGGTATGCCATGTACTACCACCCGCCGTCCAGGTTCTGGCGCTTCCAGTGGACGGAGGCGGGCATCCTCCTGCTCGCCTCAGCGGCCTTCGGCGGCCTGGCCGTACACCGCACCCTCCGCCGTCCGGGTTGAGGTGGTCACCGGTCGAGCGGGGTGGAGGCGGTGACCTGCTGGAGGAAGGCGAGCCCGTCGTACTGCTCGGCCGGCACGGTCGGCATGAAGGCGAACTTCGCGGTGAGCCGGCCCGCCGCCGCGCCGAAGGCGCGCATGTGGCTGGTCGCCGCCAGCCAGCCGGCCACGGATTCCGGGCGGTCACCGCCGCGCAGGTCCACCAGGTGGTCGCCGGAGTGGGCCGCGGCCAGGCGCGCCTCCACCACGCGCGGCGCGCCGGCCAGGGGGACGCGGAAACGCGCGGGCCTTCGGCGGCGTACCATCCGGCCGAACCGCATGCGGTGCGCGCGGAACACGCCCTTCCCGAACGTCGCCCCGAGCGCGTAGTACGCCGCGCCGTGGTCGCGCGCCAGGTGCAGGCCCATCGAGGGAACGGTGCCGCCGCTGTAGTGGCCCTTCATGATGTGCCCGTTGTGCGCCCACAGCGCGATCTTGGCTCCCGGCTCGGCCATGAGCAGGTTCACGTTCTCGGCCATGTGCCGGTCGCGGGCGACGCCCAGCGTCCGCAGGGGATCGGCGTGCCGGTACGGCCTGCTCGCCATGTCGGCGAACTGCCGCACGATCCTGGCGTGCTCGCGCGCCTCGGCGGGACCGTGCGCGGCCACGTACTCCTCCAGCCGCCGCGCGTCCGCCTCGGCCTGCCGGTCCAGCGGCTCCCACCGGGGCCGCGGCGTCGTATGGCCGAGACCGTCGAGCGGGTCGAGCAGTTCGGCGGCGTCCTCGCCCAGGCAGGCGCGCAACGCGCGCAGCGCCGCTCCCGGGTGCTGCGGGTCGACGCCGGCGAACCGTACGGGACGCGCGGCGGTGCGGTTGTGCTCGCGCAGCCGTTCGATCACGGTCAGCATCTCGGCGGTGTTCAGCGTCCAGAAGCCCAGCCCCGCCAGCGCCTCACGTGGGTCGCCGGTCCCGCCGGTCACGTAGGCGTCCACGGCCCGCGCCGCCGCGGCGCTGGCCTCGATCGCCAGCATGGTGAAACCCAGCTCCTTGATCAGGAACTCGGTGAGCCGCCACCTGAGCGAGAAGAACTCCGCACTGCCGTGGGTGGACTCGCCCAGCCCGACCAGCGTCACCCCGTCGAGCACGTCCTTCAGCGGCTCCAGCCGGCCGAGCGGGATCGCCCGCTCGGCCAGCCACGCCGTCACGTCATCCGGCATGGGCGGTGAACAGACGGGTCAGGACACGGGTGCCGAACTCCAGGCCCTCCACCGGGACGCGTTCGTCCTTGCCGTGGAACATGCCGAAGTAGTCGAGGTCCGGCCGCAGCATGAGGGGAGTGAAACCGTACCCCTGGATGCCGATGCGGGCGAACGACTTGGCGTCCGTGCCCCCGGCCAGCACGTACGGCACCGGCCGCGCCCCCGGGTCCTCGGCCACCAGCGTCCCCGCCAGCTCGTCGAAGAACGCCGACGGGTACGGCGCCGCCGGCGCCTCCTCCAGGTTGACGAACTCCCGGGTGATCTTCGGCCCGAGCAGCTCGTCGATCGTCTCCAGGAACTCCTCCTGCAGCCCCGGCAGGTAGCGCCCGTCCACGTGCGCCTCGGCCGTCGAGGGCACCACGTTCACCTTGTAACCGGCCTCCAGCATCGTCGGGTTGGCCGAGTTGCGGATCTGGCCGCGGAACAGGCCGCCCAGCGCGCCGAGCCGGGCCGCCTCCTCGTCCAGCCGGTCGAGGTCGATCGGCTGCCCGGTGATCTCCGACAGGCTTCGGAGCAGCGCCGCGACCGACGGCGTCAGCCGTACCGGCCACTCGTACGAGGCCACCCGCGACAGCGCGTGCGCCAGCGTCGCGACCGGGTTGTCCACCGCCGGGCGCGACCCGTGGCCGGCCACGCCGTGCGCGGTCACCTTCATCCACGAGGTGCCGCGCTCGCCCACCGCGATCGGGTACACCCGGTGCTCGCCCGAGGCGACGCTGAACCCGCCGGACTCGCTGATCGCCTCCGTGACGCCGTCGAACAGCTCCCGGTGCTCGGTCACCGCGTGCCGCGAGCCGTAGTCGCCGGTCGCCTCCTCGTCGGCCAGGAACGCCAGCACCAGGTCGCGCCTGGGCCGCTCGCCGCGCGCCGCCATGCCGAGCACGGTCGCGAGGGTCATCGCGCACGCGCCCTTCATGTCGACCGCGCCGCGCCCGTGCACGCAGCCGTCGGCGATCTCGCCGGAGAACGGGTGCGTGCGCCACTCGGCCGGGTCGGCGGGCACCACGTCGAGGTGGCCGTGCACGAGCAGCGCGTCGGGGGAGTCGCCGTCGATCCTGGCCACGACGGTGGTCCGCTTCGGCGCCGACTCGAACACCACCGGCTCCAGCCCGGCGTCGGCCAGCAGCGTGGCGACGTACTCGGCGGCCGGGCGTTCCCCGGAGCCAGGGTTGGTGGTGTCGAACCTGATCAGATCCGAGCAGATCTCGGCAACGCTCTTCAAGCTCTTCCCTTCAGGGTCAGTGGCGGCACCTCGGGCGTCTCCAGGTCGAAGATCAGCCCGTAGAAGGCCAGCTCGGCCTCCAGCGTCGCCACGATGGTCTCTTCCCTGCGCCAGCCGTGCTGCTCGCCGGGGAAGGTGAGCAGGGCCCACGGCCTGCCGTGCTTGTCCAGCTCGCCGACGAACCGCTCCGCCTGGCCGACGTCCACGATCGCGTCCTCCAGACCGTGCAGCATCAGGCACGGGCCGGACGCGCGGGAGGCGTTCAGCAGCGGCGAGCGCTCGGTGTAGCGCTCGCGCGTCTCCGGCAGCGGGCCGACCAGGCCGTCCAGGTAGCGCGACTCGAAGTCGTGCGTCTCGGCCGCCCAGCTCTCCGGGTCGGTGATCGCGTAGTGCGCGACGCCGCCCGCGAACACGTCGCTGTGCACGAGCGCCGCCACCGTCGTCCAGCCGCCCGCGCTGCCGCCGCGGATCGCGATCTTCGCGGCGTCGGCCAGGCCCCGTTCGACCAGGCCGCGCGCCACCTTGGCGCAGTCCTGCACGTCCACCACGCCCCACTGGTGGCGCAGCCGCTCCCGGTACGCCCGCCCGTAGCCGGTGGAGCCGCCGTAGTTGACCACGGCCACGCCGATGCCCCTGCTGGTGAAGTACGCGATCTCCAGGTCGAGCACGATCGGCAGGTTCCCCGTGGGCCCGCCGTGCACGAAGATCACGTACGGTCCGGGGCCCCGGGCGTCCAGCGGCGGGTACAGGTGCGCGTGCACGCCCTCGATCGTCACGGCCTCCGGCGTGGGCAGCAGGGCGCGCTCCGGCAGCGGCTTGCGCGCCGACACCGCCTCGTGCGCGCCGTCGCCGAGGTCCACGAGCGTCACCTCCAGCGGCGTGTACGGCGTGCCCTTCACCGCCGCGACCCTGCCGCCGGCCACGGAGACGGTCGAGGCCCAGAAGGTGGCGTCGCCGCCGACCTCGCGCAGGTCGCCCGTCCCCGGGTCCAGTACGCCCAGGCGACGGTGGTCGGGGGTGCCGTACACGACGGCGAGCCGCCCGTCGGCGGCCACCGCGAAGGAGGTCAGGCCCGGTTTCCAGGCCGCGGCGCCGAACTCCGCCGCCATCGGGGTGAGGTTGCGGGCGGGGGAGCCGTCCAGCGGGACGAGGTGCACGTTCCACCAGCCGGTGGGGTCGGTCACCGCGTACAGGCTCCTCTCGTCGCGCCACTCGGCCTGCACGACCGACTCCTGCGGGCCGCCGGCGACCACCTCGTACGCGCCCGCCGTCCCTTCCGCGGACAGCGGGGCCACGCACAGTTCGGTGCCGTCCCAGGGCATGTTCGGATGGTCCCAGCCGATCCAGGCGACATTTCGCCCGTCGGGCGAAATTCTGGGATTCATCAGGAAATGGTGGGCCTTGGTGATGGCCCTGACCGGGCCGCCGTCCAGCGGCACCGCCACCAGGTCCCGCACGTCGTCGATCTCCCTGACCGCCCAGACCTCGCCGCGGCCCGGCGGCAGGTACAGGTCGCCGTACCGGGCTGGGCCCTGCGGGGT
Organism: Nonomuraea terrae; assembly: GCF_004348995.1. Lineage (GTDB taxonomy): Bacteria > Actinomycetota > Actinomycetes > Streptosporangiales > Streptosporangiaceae > Nonomuraea > Nonomuraea terrae. Next base: position 2,840 of record NZ_SMKQ01000031.1, on the reverse strand, counting down.
CAGCGGCTCGGGCGCGCCGCCCGGTCCGAGGCGGTACAGGCGCTGGTCGGCCCAGTTCGTGAAGACCAGGCCGCCATCCGGCAGCGGACGCCAGGAACGGCCGCCGTACTCGATGAGGCGGTTGCGCGCGTTCCAGCCGGCGGGCAGCGCGTCCACCCGGGAACCGTCCGGCAGGCGGCGCACCACGCAACGCCTGCCGCCCTCGTGGGGACGCGGCTCGTCCCACCAGACCTCGACGCCGGCGGGAGTCTCCACCGCCTCCACCCACTGGGGGCCGCCGTCGGTACGGGCCACGTCGATCGGTCGAATGCTCATGAACTCACCAATTGCCATTGCTACAAGGAGGAAGAGGAACTTCGGGAGGGTGGATGACGTACGTGATGCCGCCGCTGCCCGAGCTCCTGAGCCACACGTGCTCGAACGCCGCCCGTGGGTAGACCCGGCGGACCTCGGCGTCGCGCGGCGCGGCGGGGTCGTTGACGACGACGTCGCCCTCGGCGGTGAAGCCGGTGACGACGAGGAGGTGACCGCTGGTGGAGTAGCAGGAGCCCGGCAGCTCGGCCGCCTTGAACGACTGCGACGTGATCACCGGGATCCCGGCCCGTACGAAGCACTCCAGCTCCGCCGCCGAACGCAGCCGAGTGACGAACCCCGCCAGCCCGTACCGCCCCGCGTAGGCCACGCCGAACGGCCAGTTGCCGGTGCCCTGGTAGCTCGTGTCGTACGTGCCCGCCGCCGCGTGGTCCACCGCCGGCGCCGGGTCGCCGTCGCCCACCCAGGCCAGCTCCCCGGCGGACGGGCCGCGGCCCCAGAACCCCAGCACCATCGCCACCGAGGCGGGTCCGCACCAGTTGGCGCCGCCGCCGTCGTAGCGCGGATGGTGCCCGGCGTGGGCGTGCTGGGTGTGCCGCGGCACCGGCAGCTCCACCGCGGGACCCGGCGTGAACGGCGCCGGCTCCGGCGGATGCGGCGGCAGCGCCGAAGCCATCACGCCCAGGCCGGTCACCCGCGCGCCGGCGCCGTGCCAGGCCACCCGCACCTGGTAGGCGGTCACCGGCCGCCGCGCCACGAACGTGTCCACCGCCACGTCGCCGTCCCCGTCCCCCTGTCCCGGCACCGAGGTGCGCGGGTCGCCGTGCTCGGACCAGCGGCCCATCACGTACCACTTGGTCAGGCCGCCCGAGGCGGTCCTGGCGCGCAACGCGATCTCGATCCAGGAGCCGGGCGCGGTGCGCGCGGTCCAGGACGGCACGACCTGGGTGGCCGCGAAACCGATGGGGTGCTCCTCGCCGGTCCACTCGCCATCCCCGTTCCTTCCGGGCCCGTTGATCAGGGGCCCGTTGATCAAGTACCCGGTGATCTCGGGCACGGCGAAGCGGGTGAAGGCGACGCGGGCCAGATCGACGGTGAGCACCAGCCACATTGTGGTTTTGTACCCCGTGTCGCACATCGGATGGTTTACGTACCGGCGTGATTGTGTCGGTGATCATCTCTATGGTTCGGGGCATGACTCAAGCCGTTCAGGCGTACTCGTACGCCGGTTCCTCGACGCTCGCCGGCGGCAGGCTCGGCCTCTCGACCTCCGGTGGCACGGCGTTATCCGGTCCCCAGACGCACCCCAGGTTCTTCAGCGGCCTGCTCACCCACGCGGCGCCGGCCGCCGCCGGGCTGCTCGCCGTGGCCGACGTGGCGCTCACCCGCTACCACAAGCCCCGGCCCGGCTGGACCCGCGACCCGGTGGTGACCTGCGACGGCGAACGCCTCAGGTTCGAGTCGTTCTCGGCGTGCGGCGGCGTCTACGCCCGCCTCGACGTGACCGGGCTCGACGGCGACGTCCTCGACCGCGGCACCACCAACGTCGACGTCAACGGCCCGCTGCGCGAGTCGCTGGCCAGGGTCGGCGGGAGCGACCCGCTTCACTTGGGTGTCGGGCCCGACGATCTGACCGTCACCACGCTCGACGGGGCGGTGGTCGAGAAGAAGGTGCCGCTGCCGTCGCGGTGGCTGCGCGGGTTCGCCGAGGTGCAGGTGATCGCCGCCGGCTGGGATCTGCGGGCCGAGCTGGCCGGGCCGCACGCCGTACGGTTCCTGCGCTCCCTGCCGCGCGGCGCCCGCGCCACCGTCTGGGCCGTCCCGGCGGGCCGCGACCTGCGCGTCTCCACGAGCCCCGCGCCGGGCGGGGTCTGCCTGTCGGGCGCGGGCCGGGTGGCCACGCTCATGCCGCTGCTCAGGTTCGCCAAGGCGCTGCGCGTGTACGGGCCCGCCGACGGGTCCTCCACGGCGAGCGCGTGGGAGGTGGAGCTGCCCGGCATGCGCTACACGCTGGCCCTGTCGCCCGAGCCGTGGCGCGGCTTCTCTGGCGAGGGCGCCGTCCTCGACGACCTGGCCACCGACGAGGCGGCGGGCGACGCCGACGTGGTCGGCATGCTGCTCAACTTCGAGCCCACCGTCGAGCTGGGGCTGCTCGCCGACCGCTCAGGGCTGCCCCTGGATCGGGTACGCGCCGCGCTCACCCAGCTCGGCACGGCCGGCCGCGTCGGCTACGACCTGCACGACGCCGGCCACTTCCACCGCGAGCTGCCCTACGACAAGGAGCAGGTGGCCGAGCTCAACCCGCGTCTCACGGCCGCCAGGGCACTGGCCGAGTCCGGCGCCGTGCGACTGCTGTCAGGCGACGAGGCCGAGGTGACGACGCGCGGCGGGGTCCGCCGGGTGCGCATCGCCGAGGGCGCCTGCACCTGCCCCTGGTGGTTCGACCACCGGGGCTCCCGCGGGCCGTGCAAGCACGTCCTGGCGGCCCGCGTCCGCGCCCGCACGCCCGCGGAGGCGACCCTGTGACC
>NZ_SMKQ01000319.1 GCF_004348995.1 Nonomuraea terrae | reverse complement strand
GGGGCGGGGAGGGCGGTCAGGACGAGCGCGGCGACGGTGACCAGCGCGAGCGTGAGCACGGATAAGAACCGGTGCACGGGCATGGACGGACTCCTGGGTCAGGGATGCTCGGAACAGCCGACACTGTCATATTCGAACCTGTATTCGAACTTGCGTCCCGGTGACACCCCGCTTACCGCCCAAGGGTCCGGCTGATATTTCTGATGCGCTTTCCTGAAAGTTTCATCCGGTACGGCGACGAGACTCCGCTGCTCAGGGCCCTTTTCTGAGGAGCTTTTCCGGCACGTCCACGAGCTGTTTCCGAAAATTTCGGACATGGGGCGAAATATTCTTGACGACCCGCATAGGGGCACTTACAGTCCGGGCGTAATGATCGGGATGGAACTCTCGAAAGTGACAGCCATGACATCTGTCAACGCGCCGGGCGTCGCGGCCTGGCGGGACACCGCCCGAACGGTCGGCGAGCGCGTGGAGAGCCTGCTGGCCGAGCTGACGCTCGAGGAGAAGGTCGCCCAGCTCGGATCCGCCTGGGTGCAGACCGACGACCCCGGCGGCGTCGCCCCCCTCCAGGACCTCTTCGTGACCCCGGCACGGCTGGAAGACCGGCTGGCCCACGGGCTCGGCCACCTCACCCGCGTCTACGGCACCGCCCCCGTGACCCCGGCCGAGGGTGCCGGCCGCCTGCGCTCCCTGCAGCGGCTGGTGATCGACTCCAACCGCCTCGGCATCCCGGCGATCGCCCACGAGGAGTGCCTGACCGGGTTCGCCACGTACGGGGCCACCGCCTACCCGACGCCGCTGGCCTGGGCGGCGACGTTCGACCCCGAGCTGATCGAGCGCATGGCGGCGGCCATCGGCGCCGACCTGCGCGCCGCCGGCGTCCACCAGGGTCTGTCGCCGGTGCTCGACGTCGTACGCGACTACCGCTGGGGCCGGGTCGAGGAGACGCTGGGCGAGGACCCGTACCTGGTGGGGCAGCTCGGCGCCGCGTACGTGCGCGGCCTGGAGGGCGCCGGGGTCATCGCCACGCTCAAACACTTCGCCGGGTACGCCGCCTCGCGCGCCGCGCGCAACCACGCGCCTGTCAGCATCGGGCCCCGGGAGCTGGCGGACGTGATCCTGCCGCCGTTCGAGACCGCGCTGCGCGAGGGCGGCGCCCGTTCGGTGATGAACTCCTACACCGACCTCGACGGCGTCCCGGTCGGCGCGAGCGTCCACCTGCTGCGGGGGCTGCTGCGCGAGGAGTGGGGGTTCGAGGGGACGGTGGTGTCCGACTACTGGGCGATCCCGTTCCTGGCGTCCATGCACGGGGTGGCGGAGGACGTCGCGGGCGCCGGGGCCGTCGCGCTGCGCGCCGGCATCGACGTGGAGCTGCCCGAGACCGTCGCCTACGGCGGCCACCTGGTGGCGCAGGTGCGCGCGGGCCTGGTGGACGAGGCGCTGGTCGACGAGTCCGTACGCCGCGTGCTGCGGCAGAAGATCGAGCTGGGCCTCCTCGACGCCCCGTACACCGTCCCGGAGGACGCCGACCGGGTGGCGCTCGACGGCCCCCGCAACCGCGCGCTGGCCCGCAGCGTCGCCGAACGTTCCATCGTGCTGCTGCACAACCCCGCCGGTGTGCTGCCCATCGACCCCGGCACGACCGCCCGGATCGCCGTCGTCGGGCCCTGCGCGGGCGACCCGCGCACGCTGCTCGGCTGCTACGCCTTCCCCAATCACGTGCTCGACCGCTACCCCGAGCACGGGATGGGCCTGCCCATCCCGTCCGTCGGCGAGTGCCTGGCGGCCGAGTTCCCCGGGGCGGAGCTGCGCCACGCGGTCGGGGCCGACGTCCTGGGCGGCGACGCCTCCGGCATCCCCGCGGCGGCGGCGCTCGCCGCGGAGTCGGACCTGGCGCTGCTGTTCGTCGGCGACCGGGCCGGGCTGTTCGGTGGCGGCACCTCGGGCGAGGGCTGCGACGCCGCCGACCTGCGGCTGCCCGGCCCGCAGCCGGAGCTGGTCGAGGCCGTGCTGGCCACCGGCACGCCGACCGTGCTCGTCGTGGTGTCCGGGCGGCCGTACGCGCTGGGGGCGTACAAGGACCGGGTGGCCGCGGCCGTGCAGGCGTTCCTGCCCGGCGTGGAGGGCGGCTCGGCGCTGGCGGGGGTGCTGAGCGGCCGGGTCAACCCCTCCGGGCGGCTGCCGGTCCAGATCCCGGCCTCGCCCGCCATCAACCCGTCCACGTACCTGCAGCCGCCCCTCGGCCGGCGCGCGGACGGCATCACCGTGCTCGACCCGACCCCGGCGTTCGCGTTCGGCCACGGCCTGTCGTACGCGCCCGTCGAGTACGTCGCCCTCGCCACGGACCGCGCCGAATGCGCCACCGACGGCGTCGTCGAGGTCACGGTGACGGTGCGCAACGCCGGCGACCGGCCCGCCGAGGAGGTCGTCCAGCTCTACGCCTCCGACCCGGTCGCGCAGGTCGCCCGCCCCGCCGTGCAACTCGTCGGCTTCGCCCGGGTGCCCCTGGAGGCGGGCCGTACGCGGGCGGTGACGTTCGAGGTGCCGGCGGACGCGTTCTCCTACACCGGCGTCGACCTGCGCCGCGTCGTCGAGCCCGGCACGATCACGCTCGCCGCAGGCCCTTCGGCGGACGAGCCGCCGCTGCGCGCGGACATCCGCCTGACCGGCGAACCCGTCGCCGTCGGCCAAGCCCGCCGCCTCAGCACCCCCGCGCGCCTCGGGGACGGGTGACGCTAGGGGAGACGCAGTGCGGCGAAGACACCGCGATGGTCGGTACGGGGTACGTCGAGGACCTCGACCCGCTCCACCGCCACCCGCCGGTCGGCCAGCACGTGGTCGATGGAGATGATCGGCGGCATCGGCCGGAAGTTCGGCCAGGTGGGGATCAGGCCTTTGCCCACCTGGTCGGCGGCGTCGACGTAACCGCGGTCGAGCAGGTCGCGGAAGGCGCGGTGGTCGAGGCTGGCGTTGAAGTCGCCGGCCAGCACCCGCACCGCCGACGGAGAGGCCGAGGGCAGGGTGCGCAGGACGGTGTTCCACTCGTCCACCCTGCGGCCGAGCGGCGGGTTCGGGTGCACGGCCACGAACTCGATCGAGCCGCCCCCGGGCAGCGCCACCCTCGCGGCCGGCATGTTGTGGCCGATCGGCGTGAACAGGCCGGGCAGCTCCGTCAGCGGATACTTCGCGTAGATGCCGCTGCCCGTCACGTCGTGCTCCGGCTGCAGCACCCGGTGGGGGAGCAGCTCCTTCAGCCCGGCCTCGTCCAGCCGCTCCGCCTCGGCGTAGGTGAGCTCCAGCGCGCTGAACACCTCGACGTCGTACGTACGGACGAAGTCGACCACGGCGGCGGCGTCGGCCCGGCCGAACAGGTTGATCGTCAGCACCCGCAGCGGCGCGCCCTTCGCCGCCGGCTGCTCCGCGCTCACCGTGCGCGGCACCACGACCGCGACCATCACCACGCACACCAGCGCCGCGGCGAGCGCGGCCCGCCGGTTGCGGCGCAGCAACGACAGCAGCGCGGTCAGCGCAGCCAGCCCCGCGCCGTAGGGGGTCACGGTCATGAGCTGCGTGGGGAACGATCCACTCTCCAGGCCGAACACCCTGACGACGGCCCACACGGCGAGCAGCGTGACGACCGTCCAGGCGAACCACCGCCTGCGTCGTCTCTTCGGCTTCCCCGGCTCTTCAGCGGCCTCGGCGCGCTTGATCCCGGTCGTCGCGCTCACTTCGCGGCCCCGTACCCGAACTGATCCACACCGTGAACCCTAAACGCCCGCGGGACGAGACGGCGCACGGCGGGGCCGCGCCGTCGGTGCCTCGAGGTTACCGGCGGTCGCTGACGAGGTTGGCGGGGTCGAAACTGATCGGGAAGGGTGTGGCCAGGCCAGCGGCCGTGCCGGCCTTGAAGACGGTGGGCTCCCGGTAGCGCTTGCCCTTCAGCTCGTGGACGTAGAGGGCTGGGCCTTCTTCCGGGTTGATCCGCCAGTAGGCGGGGATGCCCGCCTTCGCGTACGCCTCCACCTTGAACATCTCGTCGCGCATCTTGGTGCTCGGGCTGACCACCTCCGCCGCGAGCAGGATGTCGCCGGGCGCGAACATGAGCTCCACATTCTTCACGTCGTCCTCGCGTACGACGACGAGGTCGGGGATGTAGAAGTCCTTGTCGCTCACCCGCACGTTCACGGTCGCCAAGGGCTCCAGCCCCGGAGGCATCGCGTCATCGAGTATCCGCTGCAGCCGGTAGATGATGCGCTGGTGCAGGGGGGTGGGGGAAGGGCTCACCAGCAGGCTCCCGTTGAAGAGCTCGTAGCGGTTCCCGTCGTCGGGGAGCTCGCGCAGATCGTCGACCGTGAACGCTTGCGCGCTCGGCAGAAACCTGCGCCCGGTGCTCGGTTCGATCGTCGCCATCGCGGTCACCCACTCGGTATCGGGAGCCTCGCCCTCGCCCACATGCTACTTCCCTCAAAACATCACCCTGAGTCACGGAACTGCTGCCAGCCGTGGGTTCCGTGCACCGTCGGCGGGGGTGGAGGTTCCGCGCCGCGCCGGTAACCGCCGCTTGGCAGGTCGCGGTGCGCTGAGATGATGGACAGATCATGACATTTCCCGTTTTCTCCTCCCGTCAGACCGAGCCGGGCGCCCGTGGCAAGGAGTTCGGCACCCACCTGCGACCGAAGATCCTCGCCAATCTGTCCGGCTACACCGACCTGTTCACCGCCGCCGGCGCGACCGGCGCCCAGGTGCGCGTGTGGGCCGAACGCGCGCTCGAGCGCAGCGCCGCCTGGGCGCCCCGGCTGGCGGACGAGATCGCCGGGATCGCGGCCGGCGCCGGGCTCGAGCCCTGGCAGGTCGCCGCGGTGAACGCCCGCACCGAGATCCTGGCCGCCGTCGACGCGACCACCCGCGCCATCGCCGGCGAGGGCGAGTGCTCCACCTCCGTCGTGCTGCCCGACTCTTCCCCGGCGCGTACGGTGCAGACCTGGGACTGGCACGACCACCTGCGCGAGGCCCCCGTGTTGTGGGAGTTCGAACCGCGCCCCGGCCACGTGGTGCGCACGTTCACCGAGGCGGGTGCGCTGGCCAAGATCGGCGTCAACACGGCCGGGCTCGGCGTGCACTTCAACATCCTGCGCCACCGCTCCGACACCGCCGACGTGGGCGTGCCCGTGCACCTGATCGCCCGCCGGATCCTAGAGGAGGCCGCCACGGTGGAGGAGGCGGCCGACATCGCCCGTTCGGCCGAGGTCTCCGCGTCGACCGTGATCACGGCCGTGACCGCGTCTGATGCGGCGTCCATCGAGATCTCCCCGGCAGGCGTCGCCGTCATCCCGCCCGGCCCCGACGGCGTGCTGCTGCACTGCAACCACTTCCTCGACCCCGGCCTGGCCCCGGGGGAGCGACACGCCTCCGACCGGCCCGGCACGTACGACCGGCTGCGCCACCTGCGCGCGAACGTGGCGGGGCTGAGCCGCGACGACCTGACCGCGCGGGCGCTGTCCATGCTCAGCCACGGCCCCGACGACGCGCCCGTCTGCGCCCATCCCGACCTCACGCAGCCGATCAACCAGCGGTGGGAGACGGTGGCCACGATCGGGCTCGACGTGACGGCCGGGCGGTTGCGGGTGCACCAGGGCGGGCCCTGCCGGGTCGCCGCGGAGACCTGGCAGACATTCTGACCCGCATGCGAGTGGAGTCTTACGGCGTGCGTATGTTTGACCCGGGGTGGTGCGTGTGAGCGGGGCGCTGTCGGGGCTGCTGGTGGCCGACTTCAGCCGGGTGCTGGCGGGGCCGTACTGCACGATGCTCCTGGCCGACCTCGGGGCGGAGGTGGTCAAGGTCGAAAGGCCCGGCGCCGGCGACGACACCCGCGCCTGGGGGCCGCCGTACGCCGACGGAGAGGCCACGTACTTCCTCGGCGTCAACCGCAACAAGCGCTCGATCGCGCTCGACCTGCGGGCCGGCACGGAGGTCGCCCGCGCCCTGGCCGCCCGGGCCGACGTGCTCGTGGAGAACTTCAAGCCCGGCACCATGGACAGGCTCGGCCTCGGCTACGACGCGTTGCACGAGCTCAACCCGGGGCTGGTGTACTGCTCGATCACCGGCTTCGGCTCCGGAGAGGGCGCTCACCTGCCCGGGTACGACCTCATCGCGCAGGCCGCCGGCGGGCTCATGAGCATCACCGGCGAGCCCGGCGGGCCGGCCATGAAGGCGGGCGTGGCGGTGGCCGACGTGATCACCGGCCTGCACGCCGGCTTCGGCATCCTGGCCGCCCTGCGCCACCGCGACATCACCGGTGAGGGTCAGCACGTCGAGGTCTCGCTGCTGTCGTCGGTGCTCTCCGCGCTCACCAACCACGCCTCCGCGTACGCCGCCGCCGGGGTCGTGCCCCGCGCCATGGGCAACCGGCACCCCAGCATCGTCCCGTACGAGGTGTTCCAGGCGGCCGACCGGCCGATCGTCATCGCGGCGGGCAACGACGGCCTCTTCCGCGCCCTGTGCCTCGCCCTCGACCGGCCGGACCTGGCCGACGACGACCGCTACGCCACCAACGCCGGCCGCGTGGCCGCCCGCGAGCCGCTCATCGCCGACCTCAACGCCGTCCTGGCCACGCGGAGCGCCGACGGCTGGTTCGAGCGGCTCACCGCCGCCGGGGTGCCGTGCGGGCCGATCAACGACCTGGCGGCCGCGTTCGCCCTGGCCGAGCGGCTCGGCCTGGAGCCCGCCGTACGGCTCGACGGCGTCGGCCAGGTCGCCAACCCGCTCCGCCTCAGCGCCACCCCGCCCACC
>NZ_SMKQ01000318.1 GCF_004348995.1 Nonomuraea terrae | reverse complement strand
ACTACATCGAGCAGGGCGAGGTCTATCAGGCCAACCTCTGCCGCGTCCTGACCGCGCCCGTCCTCGACGACGCCGACCCGCTCGCGCTCGCCGCCCGGCTCGCCGCGGGCAACCCGGCCCCGTACGCGGGCGTGATCTCGATCCCCGGGCTCAGCGTGGTGTCGGCCTCGCCCGAGCTCTACCTGTCGCGCGACGGCGACGTCGTCGAGTCCCGGCCGATCAAGGGCACCGGCGCCACCGCCGCCGACCTCCTCGACAAGGACTACGCGGAAAACGTCATGATCGTCGACCTGGTCCGCAACGACCTCGGCCGGGTCGCCGCCGTGGGCTCGGTCGAGGTGCCGGCGTTGTGCGCGGTCGAGGAGCACCCGGGGCTCGTCCACCTCGTCTCCACCGTGCGCGCCAGGCTCGCGCCCGGCGCGGGCTGGCCGGAGCTGTTCGCGGCGACCTTTCCGCCCGGCTCCGTCACGGGCGCACCCAAGTCGTCAGCACTGCGCATCATCAATGAGCTCGAACCCGCTCCCCGGGGGCCGTACTGTGGGGCTGTGGGCTGGGTCGACGCCGACCGGGGCACGGCGGCGCTGGCCGTAGGCATCAGGACGTTCTGGATTTCGGCCGGCGAGATCCGGTTCGGCACGGGAGCGGGCATAACCTGGGGCAGCGACCCCGGGCGCGAGTGGCTCGAGACCGAGCTCAAAGCCGCCAGGCTCATCGCACTGGCATCCACAGGAGGAACTGAATGAACATCCCTGTCTGGGTCAACGGGGAGCTGATCGACCCCGCGCAGGCCAGCGTCTCGGTCTTCGACCACGGCCTGATGGTCGGAGACGGCGTCTTCGAGACCATCAAGATCGTGGGCGGGAAGTCGTTCGCGCTCACCCGTCACCTCGACCGGCTCGCGCTCTCCGCCCAGCGCATGGACCTGCCCGAGCCCGACCTCGAGGCCATCGCCGACGGCATCGCCAAGCTGCTCGACGCCGCGCCCGCCTGGCAGCTGGGCCGCATCCGCGTCACCTACACCAGCGGCCCGGGCCCGCTCGGCTCCGACCGCGGCGACCAGGGCACCACCGCCGTCGTCATCGTCGACGAGCAGAAGCCGTTCCCCGCGACCGCCGCCGTCACCGTGGTGCCCTGGCCGCGCAACGAGCGCGGCGCCCTGTCGGGCGTCAAGAGCACCTCCTACGGCGACAACGCCAAGGCCCTGCAGTACGCCAAGAAGCGCGGCGGCGGCGAGGCGATCTTCGGCAACCTCGCCGGCAACCTGTGCGAGGGCACCGGCTCCAACATCTTCATCGTCCGCGACGGCCGCCTGCTCACGCCCACCCTGGAGTCCGGCTGCCTGGCCGGCGTCACGCGGGCGCTGGTGCTCGAATGGTGCGGCGGCGAGGAGGTCGACGTCCCCCTCCAGGCCGTGTACGCCGCCGAGGAGGCGTTCCTCACCTCCACCACCCGCGACGTCCAGCCGATCCGCCTGGTCGACGACACCGCGATCCCGGCCGCGCCCGGCCCCATCACGGCCAAGGCCATGAGCGTCTTCGCCGAGCGCTCCGCCGTCGACCTCAACCCCTGACAGCAGCCGGGCGGCGGGACCCGCCGCCCGGTGACCGGTCAGTACGACTTCTGCGTCTGCACGTTGAAGTCCTCCATCGTGACCTGCTCGGCCGGGTCGGTCAGCGGGTCCTCGATCCGCAGGACGTCGAGGCCGGCCTTGATGTCGCTGGAGTAGATGTAGCCGTTGTAGTAGTACGCCGACCACGAGCCGGCGATGCCCCCGGCCGGGTACGGCGGCCGGTCGAAGTAGCCGATCTCCCGCGGGTTCGCCGAGTCGGTGAAGTCCCAGACGGACACGCCGCCCTGGTACCACGCCTGCACCATGATGTCCTTGCCCGCCACCGGGATCAGCGAGCCGTTGTGGGCCACGCAGTTCTCGTCCGGCTGCTGCTCGCGCGGGATCTTGAAGTAGCCGCGCTGCTGCAGCTGGCCGTCCACCAGGTCGTAGATCGCGTTGGCGCCCTTGGTGCTCGGCGTGTTGCGGTCGCAGGTGGCCTGGCCGCCGCCGCCCATCTCGTCGCCGAAGACGACCTTCGTGCCGTCGTTGTTGAACGTCGCCGAGTGCCAGATCTCGAAGTTCTCGCGGTCGGTGAGCACCTGGAGCACCGTCGGCTGCACCGGGTCGGAGATGTCGAGCAGCACGCCGTCGCCGAAGCAGGCGGCCGCGGCCACGTCCTTCTCCGGGTAGGCGGTGATGTCGTGGCAGCCGGAGGCGAGCGTCTCGTTGCCGCGCTGCGGGAAGAGGTTGGGCTTGGACACCACGCGCGCCGACTCGGGCGCGTCCATCGGGACCTCCACGACCTGGATGAGCTCGTGAGGCGGCCTGCAGGTCACCGACTGCGGCTCGGGGCCGGGGGAGGAGACGTACACGTAGAGCGTGTCGCCCTCCGGGATCATCGTGTGGGTGTGGGAACCGCAGTCGGTCTGGACGGCGCCGACGTACTGGGGGTCGGCCTTGTCGCTGATGTCGAACAGCCGCAGCCCCTCCCAGGCGGGCGGGCCCGGGGGCGAGTCGCACCCCTCGCCGCCCTGCGGCTCGTCGATCGAAAGGATCAGCAGGTCGCGGTAGACGGTCACGTCGTTCTGCTGCGCCGGGCAGGCCACCTGGCTGACCAGCTCCGGATTCTCCGGGTCGCCGATGTCGTAGATCGAAAAGCCCCCGAAGTTGCCCACGTACGCGTACTCGCCCTGGAAGGCCAGGTCGGTGTTGAAGTCGTCCTCGCCGTTGAACGGAGCCGTCCGCGGCACGTTCGCGACGAGCGTGACGTTGTCGCTCCTCATCTCGTCACCGGCGGACGCGCCGGGCGACGGGGGAGCGCCGGTCTGCTGCGTCGGGCTCGCGGGCGCCGACTGCTCACCGGTGGGCCCCTCCGCGGCGCATGCCGACGTCAGCAGCAGCACCGTCCCCAGCAATGCTCCGCGCCACGTGGCAGAGATCAACGCGCATCCCCTTTGTCTAGTAGCTCACTATGGAAGCTATGTCAGCAGGTTCGCGGAAGCGTACGGCGTTTATCACAGTTATGGCGACATTTCTCATAGCTGGCTGCTCGCCACAGTCCTCCCGATCGCCGGCGCCGTCGCCGGTCGGCACCGAGGCGCCGGTCATCGTGCCGGGCAGCCCTGGGGCGCCCGCGCGCACGGCGACGCCGGGAGAGCGGGTCGGGAAGACGCCGTCGCAGGCGGTCGCCGCCGACGTGCGTTTCGCCGAGGGGATGATCCCCCATCACCGCCAGGCCCTGGAGATGACCTCGCTGGTGGAGGCCCGTACGACCACCGAGACCGTGCGGGCGCTGGCCCGCCGGATCACCGCCGCGCAGTCCCCGGAGGTCAACGCCATGACCGGCTGGCTGACCGAGCTGGGCCGCACCCCGCCGGCCGGCCACGCGCACACGCACGCCGCCGGTTACGGGATGGCGACCGAGGAGGAGCTGGCCGCGCTGCGCGCGGCCAGGGGGAAGGCCTTCGACCGGCTTTTCCTCCGGCTCATGACCAGGCACCACGAGGGCGCGGTCAAGATGGCGGGCGAGCAGCTCGCCAACGGCCGCGACCAGCGGATGCGCCTGCTGGCCAGGGACGTGCACACGGGACAGGGCATCGAGATCGACCGCATGCGGCAGGCCCTGGAGGCGCTGTCGTAGACGTGCCCTCAGACCCTCAGACGTGCCCTCAGACGTGCCCTCAGACGTGAACGTCCGGCCCCCTCGGTGGAGGGAGCCGGACGACTACGCCTTCAGCGAAGCGAACCGGTCAGGACGGCCAGAGCATGTTGGTCAGCTCGGCGTCGAGGTCCATGAAGTCGGTCTCGCGCCCCGCCGGCACCTTCTCGTAGGTGCGGTGCAGGAACTCCGTGAGCGGGGCCAGCGGCACTTCGAAGAGCGCCTGCCCGAACGGCGAGGTCAGGCTGATGTGCAGGGTGCGCTCGCCGTCGGCGCGTGCGGGCCAGACCTGCACGTCGCCGTCGCCTACACGCCGCACGATGCCCACGGTCAGCAACTCGCGGGCGAAGATCCACTCGACCGGTTCGTCATTCCCTACGTGGAAGGCCATGCGGATGGCGTAAGGGTCGTCGGCTGTGTAGCTCAGTCCGGCGAGCAGGGGGACGGTTGTACGGTCGGGGACCACAAGCCGAAGGCCAAGCTCGGCGGAGACGGTGGTGCTGTTCATCGTCAGCCAAACCTTTTTGTCGTAGGTCCCCTCTTCGGGGCTTTCGCTGCTCTGACGGACTTCGTCCTGAGCTATGACGCGGAACGAAGAAACCAGTAGGAAAGATTCCGCTTCCGGGGCCTTCTGTAACGCACATCACAGCTGGACATTTAGGCATACACCTGGCTAAACGGCATCAATCGGGTCGTATTTACAAGGGTTTTGCGTGCTCTGGAGCCTGCCCCGGACGGCCCGTCCATGAACGTTTCTCGCGTAAAGATCGTGGCCGGAGCCTTCCGGGACAGGACGATGGTATGCCACCCACCGGCCGTGCCGATGGGCAACCGCCGCGTTTCACCCGAATCACTCTGAGTGCCCCCTCTGGACGCTCGCCCGAGCCCTGGGGAGCCCGGCGCCGCCGGGGGCGGTGGCCTGCGTGATCGCCCTCGGGACGATTTCGCTTCGCCAGCAGGTGCCAGAGTGCGGTATGGTTTTCCCCGTCGGCACCGCCAAGGAGCCGGCAGGGCGGGCGATTAGCTCAGCGGGAGAGCGCTTCGTTCACACCGAAGAGGTCACTGGTTCGATCCCAGTATCGCCCACCATCGTTCAGAGGCCGGTTCCCCTGTGGGACCGGCCTTTCGGCGTCTCAGAGGGTCTCTCCCGCGCGGTGAGATTTCCCTGGCCTGCCCGGGGTAGCTGGGTTGCCGTGGTGGAGGGCAGGCCCCGCAAGGGGGTGTGGACGCCTGCGACGCGGACCGCGCTGGCCGCGTCCTTCGGCGCCGCCGCGCGCCTGAGGCGCGGACGGCCGCTCCACCCGGCCGGTGTGCTCTTCGAGGCCCGCCTGCGCCTGCACGGCACGCCACAGCCCTGGGGGGCGCCGTTCCTGGACCACCGGATGGACGTGTACGGGTTCGCCCGCTTCTCCCGTTCTCTGGGCCTGCCACCGCCGTTGCCCGACATCCTGGGCCTCGCCCTGCGCTGGCACCAGGAGGACGCCACCGCCGACCTGCTGCTCGCCACGACCGGTCACACCCCGCTCGGCAGACGGCTGCTCCGGCCGGCGACCCGGTGGACGGGCATGTACACGTCCCTGTTCCCGTATGAGGCGGCCGGCCGGCGGCTGGTGCTCGGGGCGCTGCTCCAGCGGGAGCGGCCGTTGCCGGCCACGTTCGACGCGCTCGTACGGGCCGCCGACGAAGGGCCGCTCCTGCTCGACCTCGCCGCCGCCGCGCCCAGCGGGCCGTGGCGGCTCTTCGGCCAGATCGAGCTCACCGCCCCGCCCATGACGGACGCCGACCTGCCGACCCGGTTCAACCCGCTGCTGCGGCAGGTTCCCGGGGTACGTCCGGCGGGCTGGATGAACGAGGTCCGCGACGCCGCGTACGAGGCCGCGCAGCGGGTGCCGGATCGGCAGAAGAAGATCCGGGTTCGATAACCACAATGTGATCGTGTCCGTCTTATCGCCGATCATCCGAAGAGAATGGATATTGGTTGTTGTGAGCGGCGTCACATTGTTTTTGTAGATCAGGCGGGGCGAATTTCGCTCATGGCTTGATTCTGGGTGATCGCCATTCATGATTGCGGATCAACAACAAAAAGGACACGATCCACATATCGGGTTAGAACTCCCGCGAGCGTCGCAAAGCGGGCGGACGGCCGTCGGGGTCGACGGCGAACCGGTACAGCGGCATGGCGAGCACCTTCCGCGCCGGCGACAGACGCGGGGCGGGATGCGGCCGCAGCCGGCCGCGCGGGCGCTCACCCGTACGCGAGGACCGGTGCCAGGACTCCAGCGCCGCCGCCGAGCGGGCGAACGCGTCGAAGGCCGCCACCGGGTCGCACAGCTCGTCCCGCCGCTCGCCGGGCAGGTCCAGGTGCTCCGCCATGAGGTCCAGCCGCAGATCCCGGGCGAACCGCAGCGCGCCGTACGGCGGCCGGGGATCCTCCCGCTCGTCCAGGACGGCGCAGCTCAGCTCCGAGTCGTACGTCCACGAGCGCAGGTTGACGTTGTCGGAACCGACCGCGGCCCAGACGTCGTCCACCACGCAGACCTTCGCGTGCACGTACACCGGCGTGCCCCGGTGGTTCTCCAGGTCGTAGACGGCCACGCGATCGCCGCCCGCTGACAGGAGCCGGCGCAGCGCGTCGGCGCGGCCGATCAGGCTGGCCGGGCCGGCCAGCCAGCCGTCCTGGTCGGGATGGCGGGGCACCACCACGATCATGCGCAGCCCCGGCTCGCGCTCCAGGGCCCGGGCGAACGGCTCGATCACGTCCGTGGACCACAGGTACTGGTCCTCCAGGTAGATCAGCGAACGGGCGCGGTCCAGGACCTTGTGGTAGGCGTGCGCGATGCTGCGCTCGCCGCGCGGCGCGAACGGGTAGCCGCCGCGCCGGGCCGGATACGTCCGCAGCAGCTGCACGTGGTGGCGGCCGGCCGGCGGCGGGGGAGGAGCGGCCGGCGGGAGGCG
Source organism: Nonomuraea terrae (assembly GCF_004348995.1). Classification (GTDB taxonomy): domain Bacteria; phylum Actinomycetota; class Actinomycetes; order Streptosporangiales; family Streptosporangiaceae; genus Nonomuraea; species Nonomuraea terrae. The sequence goes on along the minus strand of NZ_SMKQ01000318.1, from coordinate 140 downwards.
CGGGGCGTCGTCGAGCCGGCTGAGGCGGTCGCGTAAGCGGCGCAGCGGATCGCGGGTCTCGGGAGCCGGGTCGTCCCAGCGCTCGCAGAACACCTGCTGCACCTGCTCCACGGCCGGGCCCCGCACGGCCACCTGGACGT
>NZ_SMKQ01000317.1 GCF_004348995.1 Nonomuraea terrae | reverse complement strand
CAGACGGGTGGCGGAGAGCGCCGGGTGGTGGTGGCCGTACGAACGGCTGGCGATCGTCACGCGGCGGCCCGTCGAGCTGCACCTCGACGACATGGGGCGGCTGCATCGCGGCGACGGCCCGGCCCTGGCGTACGCCGACGGGTTCGCCCTGCACGCCTGGCACGGCATGCCGGTCCCCGCCGGGTTCGGGGCCACGCTGGGCGAGCTCACCCCCGAACGCATCCGCTCCGAACCGAACGCTGAGCTGCGCCGCGTCATGCTGGAGCACTTCGGTTTCGACCGCTACCTGGCCGAGTCCGAGGCGCGGCCGGTCCACTCCGACGAGACCGGGGTGCTGTGGCGGATCGAGCTGTCCGGCGACGAGCCGCTGGTCATGGTGGAGGTGGTCAACTCCACGCCCGAGCCCGACGGCACCCGCCGCACCTACTTCCTGCGCGTCCCGCCGTGGGTGGCGCGGGCCCGTCAGGGCGTCGCCTGGACATTCGGGACAACCGAGGAGGACTACCGCCCCCGACGCGAAACCTGACCCACCGCCCACGTTCCCGTGGATCAGGGTGGGTGACGAAACCGGACCCGCCGCGCCACCCACCCCGCTGGATCAGCGGTGGGTGCCCAAACCTGACCAGCCGCGTCCCTCTACACCGCTGGTTCAGAGGGCGTGACGACAACTGATCGGCCGGATGCCTCATGCCCCCTGGATCAGAGGGCGTGGGGGATGCGTTCGAGGATGCCGCCGTCGAAGACGTCGTACAGGCCGAGGGGCTCCAGATGGACGTAGCCGATGTGACAGTCGCAGGCCGTGGCCGGGCACGCGCGGGGGCGCAGGGCCGCGCGGTACGAGCCGTCGTACAGGTTGCCCAGCACCTCCGGGACGAAGTGGCAGCGGCGGACCGTGCCGTCGCCGTACACCGAGATCACGCTGTCGCCGGTGCGGCAGGGCAGCCCCGCGCTGCGGTGGGGGAAGCGGCTGTAGGAGAAGAGTGGGTCGATCGCCGCCCACTCGGCCGCCTCGGCGTCGGTGTAGAGGCGGCCCTCCTCGGCGTTGACCCACACGTACGTCTCCGGCGGCAGGTCCGCCCGGAGCCGGCGCGCGTGCGGCAGGTGGGCGGGGTCGCCGACGATGCCGACGCTGTGGCGCACCGGAAGCGAGCGCAGCTTCGCCACGAACCGTTCGTACGGCACCTGCGTCGGGTGGTACGTCACCCACAGCGCCGCCCGTTCCGACGTCTCCGACAACCAGTCGGTCCGGCAGCTCAGGTTCGTCTGGATCGCGACCTTGGCGACGTGCGGCAGCCACGACAGCTCCACGAGCGCGCGGCGGTACCACGACCTGACCAGGCCCTCGCCCCACGGCGTGAACAGGATCGAGATCGGCGACTCCTGCGCCGCCACCCAGCCGGCGAACCGCTCCAGCGCCGCCCGGTCGGCGCGCAGCTGCTCGGGCGTGTCGCGGCGCTTGGCGAACGGGCAGTAGGCGCAGTCGTAGTCGCAGCTGGCGAGCGGCCCGCGGTAGAGGATGGTCAGCATGCCGCGTACGTCTCCATGAGCCGGCGCACCTCGGGCGAGAAGAGCGCGGGCCCGATCGCGTCGGAGTGGGCGAGCCCCTCCGGGGTGAGCGCCACGGTCTCGTCGGAGATCGTCAGCCACGCACGGAACTCGCTCAGGGGGAAGTCGTCGAGCACGTCCGTGCCGAACCGGTCGGCGTAGAGCCGCCGCGACATGCCCTCCGCGCGCAGCAATGACTGGAGCAGGTGCCGCCGCCTGCGCTCGTCGAGGGAGAGGACGAAGCCGACGTTCGCCACGTCGAAGTCGTCGCGCGCCACGTAGTCGTCGATGATCGACCGGACGTGGCGGGCGCCGACGGCGTACTCGAAGGAGTAGTGCAGCCCGCTCGTGTACGACCGCGCCCCGCAGCCGAGGCCCACCATGCCGTCGGTCTGGCAGCAATGGTCTCCGCCGGACGCGCCGGAGCCCGGCAGGCGGAACATGCGCATGGAGACCTGCTCGTACCCGGCGGCCAGCAGATGGTCGCGGCCCAGCCGGTAGAGCTCCAGCCGCTGGTCGTCCCACGCCCGGCCCTGTTTGCCGAGCCCGGTCAGCGGCCGGACGTACAGCGGGTACAGGTACAGCTCCTCGGGGCGCCAGCCGAGGGCCGTGTCGAGCGAGTACAGCCACGAGCTCGGGGTCTGGCCGTCGATGCCGTAGATCAGGTCGATGTTGAGCACCGGCACGCCGGAATCCCTGATCGCGTCGAGCGCCGCGTCCACCTCGGCGCGCTTCTGCGGGCGCACGGCCGCGCGGGCCTCGGCGTCCACGAAGCTCTGCACGCCGATCGAGACCCGCGACGTGCCGCGCCCGGCCAGCACGGACAGGCGGTCGGGGGTGGCGGTGGCCGGGGACGTCTCCACCGACAGCGGGACGCGCGCCAGGTCGACGCCCATCGTCCGCTCCGTCAGGTCGAACAGCCGCTCCAGCTCGCCGGCGCTGAGGTAGGTCGGCGTGCCGCCGCCGAAGGCCGCCGTGGTGAACGCGGTCTCCTCCAGCGCGTCGCGCACCTGCCGCGCCTGGCGTTCGAGGGTGTCGAGATAGGCCCCGACCAGCTCCTCCGGCGCGCCCGTGCGGGTGAACAGGTTGCAGAAGCCGCAGCGCATCTCGCAGAACGGGATGTGCACGTACAGCGCCCCGGGGTGTTCGCCGGCCCAGACCTCCTTGAGCTGCGGGCGCGGGTCGAGCGGCCGGTAGGCGGTCTTGTGTGGATAGGCGTAGACGTAACCCTCATACGGCCGCATGGTGCTCCAGGAGAAAGTGGGTGTAGGGGACCGTCCAGACGACCTCGTGGCCGATCCGGTGGCCGACGTGACCGTCCTCGCCGTACGCGGTGCCGTGGTCGGAACAGACGATCACCAGGCACGGGCGGCGGCGGGACATCAGCGCGTAGAGCCGGCCGATGTGCCGGTCGACGTGGCGCAGGGCGGCCGCGTGGCTCTCCAGCGAGTCGCCGGAGGCCCCGGGCAGGTAGAAGTGGTTGGGCTGGTGCAGCGCCGACACGTTGACGAACAGGAACACCGGCTCGCGGCGGTCGCGCAGCACCTCGGTGGCACGGTCGATCTGGCGCTCCAGCGAGGCGGGGTTCGTCACGCCGAACTCTGGCTCCCAGTGGCTCTCGGCGAACAGGCCGGGCAGCGCAGAGCCGAGCGGCGTCAGCTTGTTGAAGAAGCCCACGCCGCCGATGCAGACCGTGTGGTAGCCGGCCTGCGCGAGCCCCGCGGGCAGGTCGGGCGCGTCGAACACCCAGGTGTGCTCCGCCGTGGTCTCGCTGCCGGGGAACGTGGCCGCGAACAGCCGCGGATGGGGCCCCGGGGTGACCGGCGTGGGCAGGAAACCGGCGAACATGGCGGCGTGGGCGGCGTACGTGAAGCTGCCGGGGGTGTGGCGGCGCTCCCAGCGCGCGCCCGGCGGCAGCAGGCCGGTCAGCTCGCCGGCGTCGGCCAGCGCGGCGGCCACGTCGTAGCGCAGGGTGTCGAGCGTGACGAGGAGGATGTCGTGGCTGCCGACGATCTCACGCATGTTCACGGAGGACCGCCTCGACCTGCTCGTCATACGTAGTCCTGTTATTTCCGGAAAGATCCCCCAAGCCTGGCAGCAGGTCGCCGAACGCGTTCACCTCGGCCACCGCCACCGACCGCCAGTCGGCCCCCACCATGACGTCGACCCCGGTCGCCAGGCTGCGCGGGAAGCAGGCGGCGGCCTGGGCGCACACCTCGGTCAACCGCTCCCACAGAGCGGCCCGCGACCGCACCGCACCGAGATCGCCGCGCGCGCCGCCGAGGTGCAGGTTGGTCATGGGCGTGCGGCTGGTGCGCGCCACGGCGTGCGTCGGCGTGCCGGCCACGGTGACCACCCGCAGGTCGAACGCCCGCCCGCCGAGTGACGCCTTCGGAAACCAGCGCTCGACGTGCAGCCCGTCGGGCGCCAGGTGGTCGACCAGCCGCCGCAGCTCCGCCTCGTCGGTCACGGTGCGGACCCGCAACGAGTTGCAGAGCGTCGCGCCGACCCAGGTGGCCGACGTGACGGCGTGCACCCGCCCGCCCTGGGCGTGCAGCGCGATCACCCCGGACGCCGACGAGCCGTGGGCCGGCTTCACGAACACCCGCGCCCAGCGCCGCCCCGCCATGCCATCGCGCAGATCGGCGTACGACACCGCCTCGAACGCGTCGGGCACCGGCACCCCGGCCGCCGCCAGCACCGCGTGGCAGCGGCGCTTGTCGAACATCGTCAAGATCTCCCCGGCGTCCCCCAGCACGCGCACCCCCGCAAGCGCCGCCACCCGCTCCAGGCCGGCGGCGAACCCCTTGAACCAGGCCGCGCTCCCGCCGACCCGCGCCGGGTCGCCGGGCCCCCGCAGCAGCGCGTCGACCTCGGCGTCCTCACCCGGCGAATCGACCCGCACCAGCGCTCCCGCGGGCGCACCGATCTCCCGCCCGGCCAGCACGTCGCGCCACGAGATCACGTACGGCTCCGCCAAGCCCCTCGCGAGCACCGCCTCCCGGAACAGCGCCACCCGCCGATCCCCGGGCACCCCCACCACGGCGAAGCGCACCATCACTCGCTCACCGCCACATACAGCCAGTCGTCGCCCCGGGGCTGAGCATCCTCGAGGTCGACGGCCACGCCGGGAAGCCCCCGCCGCAGGCGGGCCGCCAGCGTCTCGCTGAGGAAATGATGGCGCAGGTCGAGCGCGCGCAGGTGACTCAGCGGCTGACCGCTGAGCAGCGCTTCGGCGCCCCGGTCGGTGAGAGTCCCCATGCCCAGGCTGAGCTCTTCGAGCCTGGCGACCACGGGTGCGGCGGCCACGGCGGCGGCGATGTCGTCCTGGATCGGGCTGTCGCGCAGACCGAGCCGCTTGAGCGCGGGCAGGCCGGCGCCGGAGAGGATGCCGTCGAGGTCGGCGACCGTGGAGTCGCCGCCGTATTGGTCGATGCCGAGCCACAGCTCCAGGTGCTGCAGGCTCGGCAGGGCGGACGCGCCGACGGCCCTGACGACCTCACCGGGCAGCCCGCCCGTCTCGAAGCGGAGGACCTTCAGGTGCCGGTGGGTGACGGGCCGCATCGTCAGCCCTTCGGAACCGCGTACGTCGAGCCGCTCCAGCCTCGGGTACGCCTCCAGCAGCGGTGTGATGTCGCCCTGCCGGATCCAGGAGATCTCCCAGTGCTCGGGCTCGACGAACCCGAGGAACACCGACCGCAGCGCCGGGAGGTGATCGGCGTGCTCCGCGAGCAGCCGGGGCGCGTTGGTCGCGCCGAAACCGGTGATCACGAGAGCCTGGACCTCGGCGCCGTTCACGGTCCGCAGCAGCTTGTCGAGCCCGTCGGGCAGAGCGGATCCGGGCGCGTCGTGGCCGATCTCCGTCTCGTCGCACAGGGCCCAGGCGACGCGGCCGGGATCGGCCACCGGCCGGATGTCGTACGGCACCGGAAGCCCGGCGAACCTCTCCCTGTGGGAGCCCCCCATGTCGTGGCGGTAGACCGCGTCTCGCGGGAGGAACGTCTCGCCGGGATCGCGAGGATCGGCCGGCGTCTCCCCGGAGAACTCCTCGTCGAAGTCGTCCATCACTCGCTCACCGCGACGTAGCGCCACTCGCCGTCCGGCTTCTGCCGGTCGTCGAGGATGACCCGCGCCCCGGGCAGCGCCTCGGGCAGCCGGCGCATCATCTCGTCGCTCAGGTAGTGGTGGCTGAGGTCGAGCGTGTGCAGGTGAGTGAGGGGCTGCCCGCTGAGCAGGGCCTCCGCGCCCGTGTCGGTGAGCACGCCCATCGACAGGTCGAGCGACTCGAGCCGGGCCACGATCGGGGCAGCGGCCACGGCGGCGGCGAGGTCGTCCTGCATCTCGCTGTCCTGCAGGCCGAGGTGGCGCAGGCTGGGCAGCCGCGCGCCACTCAGGATGGCCGCGCAGTCGGGAATCGTGGCGTCGCCGCCGTACTCCTCGACGCCGAGCCAGAGCTCCAGATGCTCCAGCGCGGGCAGGTCACACTCGCCGACCGCCCGCACGACGTGGCCCGGCAGGCCGCCCGTCTCGAACCTGAGCACCCGCAGCGAGTCGTGCCGCACCGGCTGGAGCCGCAGCCCGGTGCCGCCGCGCACCTCCAGCCGCTCCAGCTTCGGGAAAGCCTCCAGCAGCGGCGTGATGTCGGACTGCTGGATCCAGGAGATCTCCGCCTCCTCCTGCGCGATCGCGCCGAGGAAGAGCGAGCGCAGCGCGGGAAGCCGGTCACGCTCGGCGGCCAGGCGGGCGATGATCGGCCCGCTGTCGGACTCGTAGCACTCCTCCCACTCGCCGACCACGATGGCCTGGACCTTCTCCGTCTCCACGTGCTCGAAGAACCAGTCGAGGCCCTCGGCGACGTGGTCGGGCGCGTCGTCCTGCCATTCGCTCGCCCGCAGCCGCCAGGCGGCGGCATCGGCCCGCGGCTGCGGCTCCTCCTCCTCGGAGAAGGGAACGAACGCCACCGGCAGCCCGGCGTAGTCGTCGAGGTAGTCGTCATGGGGGTAACTCACGGGGTGGTCCTCGTGTCGGGGGGATTCGATGTGAGCACCTGTCCTACCAGATGTCCCCGACACCTCCACCCAGACCGTCGACCGGAGACTTGGCTCCCCGCGCCGGCCTGGGCTTGACCCGTCAGCCCGGCGGGACCACCAGGCGGGGAACTCTTACTTGAGGTGCACGCCGGTGAGCGCTTCGACCGTTTCGGGAAGATGCCTGACCGTTCCGCTGAGCCCGCCGACGCTGTTGAGCGTGGAACCGACCGGGTCCCGTCGCGGTGCGGGAGCGGGTGCCGGGGCAGGTGCGGGCGCGTACGCAGGAGCGGGAGCGTATGCCGGGG
>NZ_SMKQ01000316.1 GCF_004348995.1 Nonomuraea terrae | reverse complement strand
GATCCAGGGCCCGCGCCTCCTGCCCGCCCAGCCCCGGATGCACCGCCCACTCGCTCAACCCGGGCGGCAGCTCGCGCAGCAGCCGCGCGTACGTCTCCGCCTTGCCCTCCAGATCCAGCGCGAAGCTGTCGAGGAAGCCGGGCCGCACGACCGGCAGCCCGCGCGCCCGCAGCTTGCGCCGAGCCGGGTCGAGCCAGGCCCGCACCGCCAGCCCGTACTCGCCGGCCAGCGCCATCGTCAGGTCGAAGACGTCGTCGCGCCCGCCGTCGGCCAGGCAGTGCCAGTCGAGGTGGGTGGGCGTCAGCCCGGCGGTGGCCACGGCGTCGATCTGGGCGCGGTACTCCAGCTCCACCTCCTCGACGCGGGCCGCGGCCAGCAGGTCGGGGATGCGCTCCGGCGGGTGGAACCGCCCGTTCTCGTCCAGCAGCGACGGCACCTTCTCCCGCGGGGTCAGCGGCTCCCACCGCAGCACCGGCGACTCGCACACCAGCGTCAGGTGGACGCCGAACGGGACCTCCGGCCGCTCGCGCAGCAGGCCGGCGGCGTGCGCGGCGCCGGGACACGGCGTCATCAGGCTGCACGAGGCCGCGATGCCGTCCTCGATCGAGCGGACGACCGCCTCGTTGACCGCCTGGTACATCCCGAAGTCGTCGCAGTTCACGATCAGCGTCCGCGTTCCGGCGGTGAGGTGCTCGGTCACGCCCGCCAGCCTGCCGCGGCGCCGGGCGATCGGCCACCGCGTTTCAGTGGAGTCCGCGCTTGCCGGGCGTCCAGAACGGCTTGATCGTGATCGCCGTACGCGGCCAGTTCCGGTCCCGCACCAGACGGTCGCGGATCACCCGGCACGTCAGCGCCTCGCCCGCCCCGCGCTCTACCACTACTTCGCCGGTCACGAGGAGCTGGTCGGAGCGGTGACGGCCGACTTCTTCCGCGAGCTGACGGAGGCGATGGAGGCCGCGCGCGACGCGTACCCGCCGGGTGACCACGCGCGGCGGCTGCTGGCGACGTGCCGGGCGATGCGGCGCTGGGCCGTCACCCATCGGGCGGAGTTCGGGTGGGTGTTCGCCAGCCCGATCATCAGGCGCCCCGGCTCGCCGCGCGAGCTGGCCGGGCGCGACTTCGAGCAGGTCTTCCTCGACGAGATCGCCGACCTGTGGCGGGCGCGCCGCTTCCCCGTGCCCGCGCCTGACGAGCTGGACCCGTCCATCAGGGAGCAGCTGCGCGCGTACGCCGCCGACACCGGCTCCGGGCTGCCGGTGGAGGCGATCCACGTGTTCGTGTCGTGCTGGACCAGGCTGTACGGCCTGCTCTGCATGGAGGTACTCGACCAGCTCGACTTCGCCTACTCCGACCTGGAGCCGGTCTTCGAGGAGTGCCTGCGGGAGCTGGCGCCCCGGCTCGGCCTCGACTACGACGCCGCGGCCGGGCGCTCCTCCTGAGGTCAGCCGGCCGTGCGGACGGTCGGCTCGTGGCGTACCGGGAAGTTGACGGAGGCGGCGATGAAGCACGCCTTGTGGGCGTCCTCGTGCAGCGCGAGAGCGCTCTCCAGCATCTCGGGCGCGGCCACGGTGACCGCCGGGCGCAGCACCACCTCGGTGAAGTGACCGCCGTCGGCGGACTCGGCCATGGTGCCGGTCGCGGTGTCGGCGTACTCGGTGACGACCACTCCGGCCGTGGCGCACTTGTGGAGATACCACAGCATGTGGCACTGCGAGAGTGATCCGACCAGGAGCTGCTCGGGATTCCAGCGGGACGGGTCGCCGCGGAAGGAGGGGTCGGAGCTGCCCGGGATGACCGGCGGGCCCTCGGCCGACAGCTCGTGGTCACGGCCGTAGTCGCGGTAGCCGCTGGTGCCGGTGCCCTTGTTCCCGGTCCAGGTCACGACGGTCCGGTAGGTGTGTTCGCGGCTCATCTCTGCTCGGTCCTCCGCGGGTGATCGGCTCCGGCGGCGGGAAACCCCGCCGCCTCTTCCGAACAACGTTACGGAACCACGGGTCTTGCCGGACGATCGGCCCGATGCTTATTCTCGCAGACAAGTATTCGCCGACGATGAGTGATCGGAAGGGCCCAGCGGCGCCCGGTGGCCAACCTGCTGGCGCTGGCCGTGCTGACCGTGGCCGTCCAGCGGCCGATGCACCCGTACGAGATGGCCTCCGTGCTGCGGGCCCGCGGCAAGGACGACGACATGCCGATCAAATGGGGCTCGCTCTACACCGTCGTCCGCAACCTGGAGAAACACGGTTTTCTGCAGGCGGTCGGCACCGACCGTCAGGGCGCCCGCCCCGAGCGCACCGTCTACCGCGTCACCGACGCCGGCCGGCGCGAGGCCGCCGACTGGACGCGCGAGCTGCTGTCCACGCCCCGGTGGGAGCCGTCGCCGTTCGAGTCGGGCCTGTCGGTGATGGGCGGCCTCGGGCCCGACGAGGTCCCCTCGCTGCTGCGGCAGCGGCTGGAACTGCTGGAAAGCCGGAACGAGACCGACCGGCGGACGCTGGAGCGCGAGCGGGGCGAGCTGCCCCGGCTTTTCCTCGTCGAATCGGAGTACGCGCTGGCGATGCGCGAGGCCGAGGCGGCCTGGGTGCGCTCACTGCTGGCGGAGCTGGACGCGGGCGCGTTCCCCGGCCTGGAGGAGTGGCGCGCCTACCACCGGACCGGCGAACTGACCGGCGACGTGGCGGACCTCGCGGAAAGGGGCCGCCCGGCGGAGTGACCGAGCAAGAACCGGCGGCGGTGCTGAAACACCGCCGCCGGGAGATCTCGCACCAAGATCCCGCGAGGCGGAGCTCGGGCGCGATCATCACCCTGCACACGCGCGCGTCCAGCCGGCGCTGCGCAAGGCCGTCATCTTCGAACCGCCCCTGGACATCCACGGCTCCCACTCGACCGGCCGGCTGCCCCGCCTCGACCGCGAGCTCGCCGAAGGACGGATCTCGGCGGCGCTCGTCACCGGTATGAGAGCCGGCCGGATAGGCCCCCCGATCATGCGCGCCATCCCGCGTCCGCTGATGGAACTGATGACGAGCTCGATGGTCAAGAGACAGGAACGCGCCGTGGCCGGCGTCGAGCCGGCGCTGCGGGAGCTGACGTTCGGGGAGCTGGCCCCGACGCTGCACGAGGACCTGCACCTGGTGGCGGAGGCGTCCGGAGACCTGGAGCCGTACCGGTCGGTGGAGGCGGAGGTGCTACTGATCGGCGGCGCCAGGAGCGCGGCCTACCTGCGCGCCGCGCTCGGCGAACTCCAGCGGGTCCTGCCGCGGGCCCGCCGCATGGTCCTGCCCGGCCTGAACCACAGCGCCACCTCGAACGCCGCCCAGCGCGGCCGGCCCGAGCCGGTGGCGGTCCGCCGCTTCCTCGGTGAGTCCTGAGAAGGGCTCAGAGCTCCTTGAGGAACGTCGCGGCGACGGGGGCGGCGACCGCGCCGCCCCCGCCGCCGCCCTCGACGACCACGGCGAAGGCCACGTCGTCCTTGAACCCCATGAACCAGGCGTGCGAGTCGAGCTTCTCGCCGGTGCCGTACTCGGCCGTTCCGGTCTTGCCGTGGGTGCCGGCGGGCAGCCCGGCCGACTTTGCGGTGCCCTTGGTCACCACGGCCGCCATCATCTCGTGCAACGCCGGCTTCACCCCTTCGGGCAGCGGGCGCTCCTTGGCCTTCTGCTTCAGCGACGGCACCAGCGTCGGCGGGCGCCAGGTGCCGTCGGCGATGGCCGCGGCCGCCGACGCGATCGACAGCGGGCTGGAGGTGATGCGGGCCTGCCCGAACGCCTCCGCGGCCAGCTCGGCGTCGGACTGCGCCCTGGGGAAGCTCGCCTTCGCCGCCGGCACGCCGATGTTGAGCGGCTGGTTGAACCCGACGTCCTCGGCCACGTCGAGCAGCTTCTCCGCGCCCAGCTTCTGCTGCGCCAGCGGCGCGAACGTCGTGTTGCACGAGTGCGCGAACGAGTCGAGCAGCGACAACGACCCGAACTCCTCCTTGTCGGAGTTGCGGATCCGCAGGCCGCCGACGTTCGCGTACATGGGGCAGGTGACGGTGTCCTGCGGCGACATCCCGGCCGCCACCAGCCCGATGGCCGTGACCGCCTTGAACGTCGAGCCCGGCGGATAGCGGCCGTCGAGCGCCCGGTTGAAGCCGCCGCGGTTGTTCACCACGGCGAGGATCTCGCCCGTCGAGGGCCTGATCGCGACCAGGGAGGCGGGTTTGTCGACGTCCTTGACGGCCGTCACCGCCGCGGCCTGCGCACCCGGGTCGAGCGACGTGCGCACGGGCTCGCCGTCGCTGCCCTCGATGGTCTGCAGCGTCTTGCCGCCCAGCTGGATCTCGGTGGTCGGCGTGCCGGCCAGCCTCGTCTGGAACGTCTCCTGCAGCCCGCCGCGCCCGACGGCCTGCCCGACCTTGTAGGAGGAGCCGAGCTTGCCGACGTCCTTCTTGGTCGCCTTGTCGAGGTAGCCGACGAGCTGCTGCACCGAGCCGCCGACCGTGCCGGTGTCGATGCGGCCGCCCTCGGCGTCGGTGATCGCCGCCCGCTCGGGCCACTTCGTCTTGATCGAGAAGGCCGCACCCTGGGTCATCGACGGGTGCAGCGTGGCCGGCTTCCAGTCGACCTTCCAGGTGCGGTCGGCCACCACCAGGTCGATCTGGCCCTGGTAGGACCAGGTGCCGAGGTTCTTCAACGTGAGGGTCGCGGTGTAGGGGACGCGGGCCCGGTCGTCGCCCTCGGCGACCTGGCCGAGCCTGACCTGCGTCGACTCGACCCCGAGAGCCTTGCGCTGCTGGTCGTACGCGCTCAGCTGCTGCGGCGTGGCCAGCACCGCGGCCATCGCGCTCGCGTCACCGGCCTGCCACGCGGTCGCGAAACGCTGAGCCGTCTCTGCGGGCGTGCCCCTGGTGTGCAGCACGTAGTAGGCGCCACCGCCCGCGGCCCCCACCACGAGCACGGCGGCGACGGACGCGATCGCGATGGTACGGCCCCGTGCCACTGCTCAGCCCCTCGCTCTTCGACGACTGGCCTCCGAGCCTAGCGGGGACAAACTAAGACATTCCATTGGCTGCCTTATAACTGGCGGCATAGGTCGGGACGTATTCCTGGCCCGACAGCTTCTGGATGGCCTCCATGATCTCGTCGGTGACCCGCCGCCGATCGCGCGCCTTGGCGTGGTCGCCGTCGAACCGCAGGGGCGCCCCGATGGTGATGCCGATGCTGGCCGGCCTCGGCACCTTCGCCCCGAGCGGCAGCACCTTCTCGGTGCCGCTGAGCGCCACCGGCAGCACCGGGGCGCCGGTCTTCAGCGCCAGCCAGGCCACGCCGACCTTGCCGCGGTAGAGGCGGCCGTCGGGGGAGCGGGTGCCCTCGGGGTGGATGCCGAACAGCTCGCCGCGCTCCAGCAGCTCGGCCGCCGCGTCGAGCATGGCCTGCGCGGCGTGGGCGCTGTCGCGGTCGATCGGCAGGCTCTTGCCCAGCCGCATGAAGAAGCCGGAGACCGGGTTGCCGTCGAAGTACTCGTTCTTGGCGGTGAACGTCACGTGCCGCGGCAGCAGCGCCGGCAGCAGGAACGAGTCGAGGACCGACAGGTGGTTGGCGGCCAGGATCGCCGGGCCCTTCCTCGGCACGTGGGCCGCGCCGGTGATGTGCGGGCGGCACATCGCGTGTGTCAGCGGCGTGGCGGCGAACTTGACCACTTGGTACAGCAACGAGCTCTCCTGATCATCGGCTGGCCACCAACAATAAGTCAGGCGTCCCCCGAGAGATCGGGGGACGCCTGGAAAAGCTGTTGAGGCCGATGTGGCGGTCGCCTCCTCGGCGAGGTGCACAACACGGCTCCAGCCGAACGGTATTCCGTGAAGGCGGTAATTTGCGGCCCGGGGGACACAGACCACATCGGCACCTTGAGTTAAGCACACGGTCCGGCCGGGGAGGTAATCGTGGCGCTCCCATGGGCGACACGTGAACCGGTCATCTCCGCGTCCAGCGAGGCTGGGCGACGTCGAAGACCCGCTGCTCACGACCCCGGAGCGCCACCTCCGCGAACTGCCACAAAATCGCCCCCGTCGGCGCGTGAATCACGATGGACGGACCCAGCGGCATCTGCAGCAGTTCGCCCCGCCAGCGCGGCACGCCCGGAGCCAGGAACCGCTCCAGCGGCACGGAGTGCACCGAGGCCACCTCGCGCGGGTCGGGCACCGGCTCCTGCCGGCCGCCGTACGCCACCACCGGCGTGATCACGAACCCGGAGTCGGTGACGAAGTCGTCGAGCATCCCCAGCACCTCGACGCCCGTCACGCCGGTCTCCTCGGCCAGCTCCCGCAGCGCCGCCTGCAGCGGCTCCTCGCCGTCGTCGAGCCGCCCGCCGGGCAGCGCCCACTGCCCGGCGTTGCGGCCCGCCGCCGCCCGCTTGATCACGATCACGTACGGGCTGCGCGCGCCGTCCTCCAGCACGCACACCGTGACGGCCGCCCGGCGCACGCCCTCCGCCGGGGGGACCGGCCGGCGCTCGAAGGCGGCCAGCCGGGCGATGATCTCCTCGCGCAGCACGTCGATCGGGGAAAGCACGCGTCAAGGATCTCACGCCGTACGCGGTCATCCCGGGGTGAGCAGGATGCTGAGGACGGTGCCGGCGAGCATCCCGGCGCCGGCGGCGATGGCGGCCCACCGGCCCAGCGGCTCGCCCCGGACGTGACCGGCGACCCCGAGCGCGACACCGGCCAGCCCGAACACCACCGGCTGGAACAGGACCGCCACCACCGCACAGACGAACCCCACGACGGACAGCACCTGCTCGGCGACCCCTGACCGCCGCGGGGGAGTGGCTGAGCCGCGTGCCGGAGGCGACGGCCGGTCTTCCGCGGGCCCGGGTGTGCGGGGCGGAGGTTCCGTGGGCTCTGTCGTGCGGGGTCGGGGTTCCGTCGTCTCGGAGGCTGAGGGCTGCGGTGCGGAGA
>NZ_SMKQ01000315.1 GCF_004348995.1 Nonomuraea terrae | reverse complement strand
AGCGGCCAACGCCATCGATCACGTCCTGGCTTGGTCACACTTCCGGCGGCTTCATCAGACACGCGCTCTGATCAGCCACTACCGGCGACGCGGTGACCCATTCCCAGCGGACCTACGAATGTAGTACTGGGCGGGAGCAGCCGCGACACCGGCCACCACCGCGCCGGCCAGAACCGTACCGGCGAGAAGGCTACGAAGCTTCGACATGACCATCCATCCCTGACTGTGAGGAGAACCTCCGGAGCGATCTCTCCGGACGACCCACAATCTAGGCAGCCGCGACCTGGCGTTCTGCGTACAACCACACAGATCAGCCCCGGCGTGCACAACGACACAAAACAGCGGCCCCTTATGCTCGATAACCGTGACAAAGATCCCCGTGCGCCGGTTCACGGCCCGTGTCCTGCCCATCGACCGGGAGAACCGTGTCCTCCTCCTGCACGGCTTCGATCCGGCCGTACCGGATCGTCCTTTCTGGTTCACCATCGGCGGGGCGTTGGAAGGCAGTGAGACGCCGCAGGAGGCCGCCGCGCGTGAGCTCTACGAGGAGGTCGGGATCCGGGCCGGCGTCGGCGAGATCACCGGGCCGCACGGGAGCAGGATCACGTCGTTCGACTTCGCCCAGTACGCGATCACCCAGGACGAGACCTTTCTCGCCGTCCGGGTGGACGGCGAGGCGGCGGTGTCGTTCGATCACATGGAGCAGGTCGAGAAGGAGACCACGCTCTCCTACCGGTGGTGGAGCGCCGACGAGCTCGACGCCACGGGGGAGACCGTCCACCCCGAGAACCTCGGGGAACTGCTCAGGAAGATCGTGCAGGGGTTTCAGCGGCGGTAGCCGGCCATGCGTTCGAGGCGGGCGACGCGCTCGGACGTGGGCGGGTGCGTGGAGAACAGGCGGCCGAAGCCCGACCCCGCGAACGGGTTGGCGATCATCATGTGGGACGCCGAGGTGAGGCGGCTGTTCTCGGGGAGGGGAAGCCGGCGGGCGCCCATCTCGATCTTGCGGAGCGCCGAGGCCAGTGCGAGCGGGTCGCCCGTGAGCCTGGCTCCGGCCTCGTCGGCCTGGTATTCGCGGGTCCGGGAGATCGCCATCTGCACCATCCCGGCCGCCACCGGGCCGAGCAGCATCATCAGCAGCGCACCCCAGAAACCGGGCCCCTCGTCGTCGTCGGAACCGCCGAAGAACACGGCCACGTAACTCAGCCAGGTGATCATCGTGGCGAGCGCGCCGGCGACGGAGGAGATGAGGATGTCGCGGTTGTAGACGTGGGAGAGCTCGTGGCCGATCACGCCGCGGAGCTCGGCCTCGTCGAGCAGCTTGGTCAGGCCGATTGTCACGCAGACCGCGGCCTGGCGGGGGTTTCGGCCGGTCGCGAACGCGTTCGGCTGCACCGTCGGCGAGATGTACAGGCGTGGCATCGGCTGGCGCGCCTGGGTCGAGAGCTCGCGCACGATCCGGTAGAGCGTCGGGTGCTCGACCTCGCTGACCGGCCTGGCCCGCATGGCCGACAGGGCGATGCGGTCGGAGAAGAAGTACGCGACGCCGTTGGCCACCAGGGCGAGCACGAGCGCGATCCGCACGCCGGTGCCGCCGCCCAACCACGAGCCCACCGCGATGATCAGCGCCGACAGCCCGCCGAGCAGAACGGCGGTGCGCAGACCGTTGTGGTGCAAGGTGCCCCCCTTCGTGGTGTGGGTTCACGACGTCCAACGACGATGCCCCGGTCCATCGTTCCCTGAGGCGCTCGACCTGGGGCTCAGCCCGTGGCGGACAGCAAGGTCATGTCGAGGACGAGCTGCGGGGCCACCGAGAACAGCACGGCCGCCGCCAGCGCCAGCCCCACGGCCAGCGAAGTGGCCACATGACGCCCGGCCGGGGCCGCCGCGCCGGTCGCCGGGGCGAAGAGGCGGGCCGTCCACAGGGCGTAGTAGTACAGGCCGATCACCGTGTTAACGGCCATGACCAGCGCCAGCCAGCCGGATCCGGCCGCGACGATCTCGCGGAAGACGAACACCTTGGCGAACAGCCCGGCCAGCCCCGGTGGGAGCCCGGCCAGGCAGATCAGGCAGAACGCGAGCGCGATGCCGGCCGCCGGCCGCCGGAACGCGAGCCCCCGGTAGTCGTCGAGCTCGTTGCGCGCGGACACGCGGGACACGAGCATGACGACCGCGAACGCGCCGAGGTTCATGGCGGCGTAGATGATCAGGTACGCGGTGGAGGCTCCGGCCGCCTCCGCGGTGCCGGCGGCGAGCGGGGCCAGGATGTAGCCGGACTGCGCGACGGAGGACCAGGCCAGCAGGCGTACGGCCGAACGCTGCCGCAGGGCGAGCAGGTTGCCCGCGGTCATGGTGAGCGCGGCGAGGATCCCCATGATCGGCGCCCAGGTGCCGGCCTGTCCGGACAGGCCGCTGACCAGGACAAGGATCAACCCGGCGAACCCGGCCGCCTTGGAGATGACCGACAGCAGCGCCGCCACCGGGACGGGCGCGCCCTGGTAGACGTCGGCCGCCCAGGAGTGGAAAGGCACGGCGGCGATCTTGAAGGCGAAGCCGGCCACGACGAGCACGACGCCGACCGTGACGACGGCGGGTAGGGCGTCCGCGGGCAGTCCGGGCGGGGGCGCCTGCCCGGCGAGGACGGCGGACAGGCGCGAGAGGTAGACGCTGCCCGTGACGCCGTACAGCAGGGACACGCCGAACAGCATGATCGCCGTGGAGACCACGGAGACGACGAACAGCTTGACGGCGGCCTCGGAGGCGCGGCCGTCGTAGCGTTTCAGTGCGGTGAGGGCGAAGACGGGGAGCGAGACCAGCTCGAGCGCCACGACCAGCATCACCAGGTCGCGGGAGGCGGGCAGGGTCACGGCGCCGACGAGGGTGCACAGGAGCAGGAAGTGCCACTCGCCGACGGGGATGCCACCGCCGGCCAGCTCGGTCATCGACAGCAGGACGACGACCACGGCCGCCACCAGCACCAGCCCGGCGAAGGCCAGGGTGAACCGGTCGACGACGTACGAGCAGGGCGACGTGCCGGGCGGCACGCAGAAGGTGGACAACGCCGGGCCGCCCCGTACGGCCTGGGCGACGACGAAGCCCAGGGAGAGCAGAACGCCCGCCAGCGTGACGAGCCCCAGCCCGGTCTGGGTGCGGGGGCGGGCCGGGAGGAACGCGTCGAGCAGCAGCACCAGCCCGGCCACCAGGGCCAGCACCAGCGACGGCGCGATCACGAAGTAGTCGATCTGCTGGATCATGGCAGCGCCCCCAGCAGGGTCAGCACGGGCGGCGTGGTCAGCGACAGCAGCAGACCCGGCCAGAGCCCGAACAGCAGGATCAGGACGACCAGCGGGGTCCACGCCACGAGCTCGTGGCCTTGGATGTCGGCGGTCAGCTCGGCGCGGCTGGGCGGCGGGCCCAGAAGAGCGCGTACGGAGTGTGGTGAGCGGAGGGGCACGACGGGACGCTCGTCGGGCGCGGCGCGCACGAGGCGGTCGTCGGCGGGCGCGCTCTCGTCGCGCGGTTGTTCGGCTCGGGGGCGGCCGTGGGTGACGCGGGAGAGCATGAGCACGAAGTACGCCGCCGTGAGGACCGCGCCGAGGCCCCCGATCACCATGTACGTGAGGAAGAGCCCGCGCGGCAGCACGTCGGCCGGTTGGAAGGCGCCGTACAGGGCGAGCATCTCGCCCCAGAAGCCCGCCAGGCCGGGCAGCCCGAGTGAGGCGATCGAGGCGAACGTGAGCACCGAGCCGAGCCGCGGCATCGTGGCCAGCAGGCCGCCGCCCATCGACGGCATGTCGGACCCGGGGTAGCGCACCTTGATCGCTCCGGCCAGGAAGAACAGCAGGCCGGTGATCAGGCCGTGGGCGACGTTCGCGAACAGGGCGCCATTGACGCCCACGGGGGTCAACGTGGCGAAGCCGAGCAGGACGAAGCCCATGTGGCCGATGGAGGAGTAGGCGATCAGGCGTTTCAGGTCGCGCTGGGCGAGGCAGGCCAACGCGCCGTACACGATGCCGACGACGGCGAACGCCCCGAGCCACGGCGCCACCGCGATCGCGCCCTCCGGGAGGACGGGGATGGCGATGCGGGCGAAACCGTACGTGCCCATCTTCAGCAGCACCCCGGCGAGCAGCACCGAGCCGACGGTGGGCGCCTCGGTGTGGGCGTCGGGCAACCAGGTGTGCACGGGCCACATGGGCGTCTTGACCGCCAGGCCGACGCCGATCGCCACGAACGCCAGGATCTGCACGGACCTGGACATGCCGGCACCGTGGGACGCGCTCAGCGCCTCGATGTCGAGCGTGCCGGTCTGGGCCCAGATGATCAGCAGGCCGAGCAGCATCACGACCGAGCCGAGCAGCGTGTACAGGATGAACTTGATCGACGCGGCCCTGCGGCCCTTGCCGCCCCACGTGCCGATGAGGAAGTACATCGGGATGAGCACGATCTCGAAGAAGACGAAGAAGAGCAGCAGGTCGAGGGCGAGGAACGTGCCGACCATGCCGACTTCGAGCACGAGCAGCGTGAAGACGAGCTCTCTCGGCTTGTCGCCCATCAGCTGGTCGGGCGACCGGCCGCCGCGCCAGCACAGGTAGACGAAGCACAGGAACGTCAGCAGGGCCGTCAGCACCACCAGCGGCAACGAGATGCCGTCGACGCCGAGGTGGAAGCGGAGCCCCAGCCCGGGGATCCACGGGCGGTCGACCTCGAACTGCATCCGCGCCGCCGCGCCGTGGTCGAACGTCGCCGCCAGCAGCACGCTGAGCGCGAACGTGACCCCCGAGACGACCACGCCGTACGTGCGGATGACGTGACGCAGCGCGTGGGGTGCGAGGAGCAGCAGGATCGCACCGGTCAGCGGCACGGCGAGCAGCGCGACGGGAAGCCAGCCCATCATGTGAACATCACCGCCCCGACCGCGATCAGCAGGACTCCGGCGAGCACGCCGCTCACGTACAGCTGGACGTTGCCGTTCTGGGTCAGCCGCAGCACTCCGGACAGGCGGCGGGCGGAGGCTCCGGAGCCGCGTACCGCGCCGTCGACGACCTTGTCGTCCGTCGTGACGACGAGCCCGGCCAGCGCCTGGACGGGGCGTACGACCAGGGCCGTGTAGACGGCGTCGAGGTAGAACGCCCGCTCGCACGGCACCCGCAGCGGGCCAAGCAGGCGGGCGGGGTCGGAGAGGGGGTCGGCGCGCCAGGACGCGTAGACGGCGCCGGCGCCGAGCAGCGTGAGGACGACGCTGAGGGCGGCCACGCCGAGGTCGAGGTGGGGCTCGCCGGCGAAGCCCAGCAGCAGGGCGGGCACCGCGAGCAGGACGAGCGGGACGAGCATCGTGCGGGGTGCTTCCCTGACGTCCACGACGTGGGCCGTGCCGGGCTCGGGCTCGGGGAGCGCCACGGCCCTGGGCCGGCCGAAGAACGTACGCAGCCAGGCTCGGGCGGCGTACGCGCCGGTGACGGCCACGGTGGCGAGCGCGCAGCCGTAGAGCAGGAGGGCCGCAGCGTCGGTCAGGCGGCCCGTCGACAGGGCGTCGTCCATGGCGGCCAGCACGCCGTCCTTGCTGAAGAAACCGCTGGCCGGTGGGATGCCGGTGAGGGCGGCGAGACCGACCGTCATCGTCACGAACGTGACCGGCAGCTCGCGGCGCAGACCGCCCATCCGGGTCATCAGGTTGGAGCCGACGTGGTGGATCACCACGCCCGCGCAGAGGAACAGCAGCGCCTTGAACGCGCCGTGCGTCAGCAGGTGGAACACGGCCGCCGTGTCGGAGCCCGCGGCGAGGCCGCCCGCCATGTAGGCGAGCTGGCTGACCGTGGAGTAGGCGAGGACACGTTTCAGGTCGTCCTGGGCGAGTGCGGCCAGCGCGGCGCCGAGCATGCCGAGCGCGGCCATGACGGCGAGCACGTCGAGCGTGGGCGGGGCGGCGGTGAACGCCGGGAACAGCCGGGCCACGACGAAGATGCCGGCGGCGACCATGGTGGCGGCGTGGATGAGCGCGCTGATCGGGGTGGGGCCGGCCATGGCGTCGGGGAGCCAGGTGTGCAGCGGCACCTGCGCGCTCTTGCCCGCCACGCCGGCCAGCAGCAGCATCGTGGCGGTCACGAGCGTGGCCGGGGACATGTCGGGCACTGCCGTCAGCACGTCCGCGATGCGGAAGCTGTCCGCCGCCGCGCCCAGGACGAAGATGCCGAACAGGAAGCCGACGTCGCCCAGGCGGGTGACGAGGAACGCCTTCACCGCCGCACGCGAGTTGCCCCGGTCTTCCCACCAGTGTCCGATGAGGAGATAGGAGCAGAGGCCCATGATCTCCCAGCCCACGTAGAGGACCAGGAGGTCGCCGGAGTAGACGACCAGCAGCATCGCGCTGGTGAACAGGCTCACGAACGCGCTGTAGGAAGGGTAGCGGGGGTCGTCCGCCAGGTATCCGGCCGAGTAGACCTGGACGGCCAGGGCGACCAGGGTCACGAGGACGCCCAGGACGCTCGACAGGGCGTCGGCCTGGAGGGTGAGCCAGATCGGGATGCCGCCGGTGACGATCGTGCCGTACGTCTGACCTGTCGCCTCCGGCGTGGCGTCACCGGTGAAGTAGGCGAACCCCGGCCCCCAGGCGAGCACGACGGCCAGCACAGCCGATGCCGCCGTCGGGACGGTCGCGATCCAGGCAGCCCGGGTGTTGGCCCGTTCACCTGCCGCTCGGTCCGGCGGCCGGGTGGTCACCGGCGCCCGATGCGGCACCCGCGAGAACAGAAGCCCGACGAAGGCGGCCGCGAACGGTAGCAACACGGCCAGCAAGGGAAAGATCGTCATCGTGTCCCCCCTGGCCTGACGTGCCCATCAGCGACCTGCTCCACTTCCCTCTCAACCACACCGCCACCCGACCCGTCGGCCGCGCGGCCGGACGAGCCGGAGGGGCCTGCGTTTGTCGGGGGTGGGTCCGAGAG
>NZ_SMKQ01000314.1 GCF_004348995.1 Nonomuraea terrae | reverse complement strand
AGGGTGCCAAGGGCTGGTCCTCGGCGCGTGAGGCTCGCCTGGCCGTCTTCAAGTGGATCACCCGCTACAACACCCGCAGGAGACATTCCGCCATCGGCTACCTCAGCCCGATCGACTACGAGCAGCAGACCGTCGATAGGGTGCTGCTCGCCGCATGACAACCGGTGTCCACACCTCGGGGTGAGCCCCCGGACCGACATGACCCCGGATGAGCGCCTCACCTACATGCTCGCCGAGGGCGAGACGCCACCCGAGGGGCTCACCGGGCCAGCATCAGACGCGGCCCGCAGTCAGGACTCCTGACGGGCCTCGAACGCCTCCTTGGCTGCGGCCAGCAGCGCCATGTCAGCCTTCTGCCGGTTGTCCACCGTCGCCCACCAGTCGTGACGGTGTATCTGCATCACGATGTCGAGGCGTCGGCCGCGCTCTGCCTCAAGCTCTGCCTGTAGCTCGGGCTCGGGCTCGGCCTCCATCGCTAGTACCGCCACGTGGGATGGGATCCGATTCGCGATCCTCTCGCACGCCGCACTGGCGGCGAGAAAATCAACCTTGAGCTGCAGCAGATCATCAGGCAGGTCGTAGTCGGCCATGTCGTCCCCCAAGGTGTGTGCGGCGCCTGAGGGATCCTACGTCCGAACACGAGTGCGACATGACGAGGGGTGCGTAACACTACGAGCACCACAGCCGATGCAGCGACATGTCCGGATTTGAGTTCGCCGCCTCTCTGGTCGCATCGTTGGCGTGGCCGTCGGCATTTGTCATCGCCGTCATCGTTCTTCGCAGACCTCTCTCCGTTGCATTCGGTCGAGTCCGGAGAGTAGAGGCCCTAGGGGTGTCCGCCGAATTAGACGCTGTCGAGCATGCCCGCGAAGGCGTTGAACAGGAACTCACCAATTCGGAGTCCGACCTAGACGCGATTGTTGCCCGCGCCACCGACTACGGATGGCACCTAGGCAGGGTCGCCCCCGATGTCCCACCGGGAGTGCAGGTCGACAGGTCCAGCGAAACGCCGACGGTTCACTCTGCTGCCGAAGAAGTGCTCAAGCGCCATACGGCAAGAATGCATCTTGACGACAACCTGTTCGCATGGAAGCAAGTCGCTGATCAGCTTGAAAAGTCGATCATGACTGAGCAGCTCAAGGTTGGTGACAGCTTTCCAACCGCGATGGAGATTGCCAGCGAGTACGGCGTTGGCTTGCACACAGCCCGCAAGGCGATCGACGCCCTTCGCCGGCGAGGCCTCATCATTGCCGTGGACAATGGCATATTCATTGCTCCACGAACCCCCGACCTCGGTCCACTTCCAGGCCCAAAGCCCGCCCCCTGAGAACCTGCTCGCAGCAACTTCGCGCGCATGTAGCGTGTCGGCGGTCACGCCGGGAGCGATCACCCGCGCATCCGCCGACGCACTCTCCCGACGCTTAGGCACATCAAAGGCCCCACTTCGGATGAGTGATCCGCTTATATTTCCCTTTCTGGATAAGACGAGAGAGGCTGCGAATGACCTTCCCTGTTGCAGCGTTCGCCGAGGCAACCGCATACGAGCGGTACATTCTCGACGAACTCGCGCCCGCCATACCGCAGCCAAGCGGAAAACACATCCTCGACCTGCGCGAAGACAAGCTGCGCCAGCACGCCCAGGTCACGCTCGGCACAATTACCGCGCGAGCCTACGTCGGAGGCGTGCCAGCGCAGACGGACCTGACGCCGCTCGTCTTCGGTGCCGCATGGAAGGTCATCGACGTGCTGATAGAGACTCAGCTCGTGGTGGCGGAAGGCCCAGGCCCCCATAACATCAGCAAGAAAGTGAAAAAGGCGAAGCACGGCAACGGCGTCCGGCGTGAGCATCCATTCCCCGCCGACATATGGCAACGCATCCTCCGCACATACGCCAACACCTACGACCTTCGACACTCGCTCACCCACCGAGGAATCAAGACCCACTCCGATGGGTCGCTGGAGGCGACACCCGAACCGGGGCAGACCCGGAACCCAACCAAGATGGCGCGAGACGAACTCAAATACTTCTTCCGCGCTGTTCAGGAGACGCATACATCACTCATCCGGCAGAGCCTCGGAGGCCGAGAGGCAGGCAATCTGCGATTCCTGCTCAACCGCCTGCAGGCGCTCCACGGTCTCGGGCCGACCACGGAGCGAGAGATCAAAGGCGATGTCGTGGTGCAGGTGTACGGCGAAGCCGACGCGACGGGACGCGTGACGTTTGACCTCGCCCGGGTCACATCCGAGACGAGCGTTCGCCACCCGAATGCGGGATGCCAATTAGAGATCCACCTCGACGACGGGCGGATCATCTCCGGCCCCTTCGAGGACTGGCCAGCGGGGCAGAGCCATGTCAACCCAGACAAGCCCCCAGCGGCGTTCACCGTCATCGAGTAGGCGAGCAGAGAGACGCCCCGCCTCCGAAGAGGACGGGGCGTCTCTCTCCCAGGCAATGCGGGCCACCGTACTCGCCGGCCTACAAACTGGCCAGGTCCCGACCTGAATGCACTCCGCCCTCACGGACAGGAGCTGGCGAGACATGCATCCGCAGGATGAACCCGACCAGCGCCGCCGCCGCGTTCACCATGCCGACCTGCTCCGGAGACAGCGCCAGCCCGAAGCCGACGCCGAGCGCAAGCATCGCCTGAATCGCGCCCATCAGCAGCGGCACGGGGAACGGCCGCACCGCCACGGCGGCGACGAGGGCGAGCAACGCGCCGGCGGCGGCGTTGATGAGGCCTACCGCTCGCCGCGCGGCCGAGCTCACCAGCGAAGTGCTCGAGGGGGAAGGACACCTTCCGCGAGCGGGTTCACCTGTCCGGACGAGGGAGGCATGGCGCCGCACCGACGACTGCGGCGGCGAGCAACTGCGCGCCGAACTCGCGCTGTACGAGCGGGCACTGGACCGGGCCGGCCGCGTGCTCGCGGACATCGCCCGGCTGCGCATCGACGAGCGGCTCATGCATCACGGAGGAGCAGGCACACACCCTCGTCTCGGTGTTCACCACGGTCCTCGACCAGCTGGGGCTCGGTGAGAAGGCCGCTCAAGTGCGGGAGCTGGTCGCCGTCGAGATGGAACGACTCGGGGAGGCGGGATGACGGGCAAGCGGAGGTCGCCGTTCACGCTGGCCGCCGTCGAACTGCGCGGCCAGCACGAGCACGGCCGGCTGCTCTGGTCGGTGAACGGCCGCCGCGCCTACGTACGCGAGGTGGACGGCACGTCCGTGCTGACCCTGACCGCCGCGGCCGTGCCGATGCTGGTCTACGTCGTCGAGGGGGTGCGCCTCGATGCGCTCACCTGACCGGCTCGTACGGATTGGCTCGCAAGCTCCGCAACTAGGGTTCGTCATCTGAGTAACGCTCAGGAAGGACGTGGGCTATATCTCCGCCGTAGATAGTTTCACGATCCACTTTTTTCCCTGTCTGAGCCAAATCCGATGGCCCCAATATGTAAGTCGTGCCCCCGATGAGAACAGCATACTTCCGCTCGCCTGCCTCTTCTGATATGCCCACAACTACTCCGTGAGTATTGCCCACCCCCAAGGCTGCAGAGTCGTCCGTATTCAATACGCGGACGATTTCATAAAAATCGATTTCACTCATCAATGAGTAACCCATCCGAACGGATCAACATTGACGTGACGGCCGTCTCGCGACCACCCTGAACGGGCATGGCACCCGGCCGACCGCCGATGCCATACTCAACAGCCTTCACGCCGCCGACCAGCTCGCCGAGCTGCACGACGCACCTCCAGCATGGGAGACACCTGCTCCGCTCGGCCAGCGCGGCGAGCTTCCGCCCTTCCCGGTCCACGCGCTGCCCGCCTGGGTCGCCGAGCACGTCAGCGCCGTCACGGAGGAGACACAGACACCGCTCGACCTCGCGAGCTGTGTCAGCCTGGCCGCCCTGTCCACCGCTGCCGGCGGACGCGCAGTCGTCAACGTTCGAGGCTCATGGGTGGAACCCGTGAACCTATTCGTCCTGGTGGCCATGCCGCCCGGCTCGCGCAAGTCCGCCGTGTTCCGTGCCATGACCGCCCCACTCGTCCACGCCGAAGCCGTCCTGCTGAGCCGGATCGGATCACAGATCGCCGAGGCAGAAGTCGCCCGTCACCGGAGGCCCCAAGTCGAAGTATGTCGCGGCTCAACGACGATCACACAGAACCGTAGCCGTAAAAGACCACAGCGACTGCCGTAGCCGTCAACATCGCCGTCGAACGAGATTCGGCACCCCAACACGAGGCCATCGCAAGGGGTGCCGAAAAGGCGTATAAAACATTAACCTGAAAAAGGCTATCGAATGATAGATTGCGCCGCTAATCTGCGATTTACGACCCCATGGATCGAGGTTTACACCTTCTCTGCCATTCTTTGCCGAGTCGCCCGTTCACAAGTTTGAATTTTTCGTCCAAATAGATATTAACAGTCGAGGAAAGATTGGCTTCGGAGATATATTTCCCAGCTTCATTTGGCGAGATGACCATGAGATCAAGGGCCGCATCAATCTTGTCTCCCGCCTCGAGAGGTGCAGCCAAGACCTTACGCAATCTATCTAGAACGCCCCTATTTAAGGTAGGTGCCATAATTGCTTCAACGTAATCGCTCGGCGGCCTGTATCCATGACACTCCACATAGTGATAGACCAAATCGGGTGACGAATAGATGACACCGCTAGCGGAGAACAGATGAGTCTCGGCACTCCCCAGATACACCTCCATCCCTGTATCCATCGTCACCTTCGGACGTCCCACACGACCGCGCTTCAAACAGAGGCCGCAACGGTGGAAGCCACGAGTCTGATTCCTGGGTATAGCAACGTGCAACCGCAGGGCGTCCAGAAATCCCGCCGGTACCGAACCTTTCGCGTACGGGCGCAACGAACTAAGCCACCCGATGTTCTGATCCGGGATGATCGAAGCACTATAGGAATACTTCGACAGCTCCCGAAAATACGTCACGGTTCCCTTCCCCCCAAACAGGCAGCCCAGTGACACATCCCCATGTTTGGCTTCAGCAATTGCGACAATGATGTTCTTGATTGAACCGTAGTCGATTTAGCCAATATGGCCAGATCCGGAGTAGGTGGATAAAGCTGCAAGTTTCGAATACGTTCCCCAGGACCGTAAACCTTAGTTGGCGTAAGAGTGGGATCACCGAGCTCAACACGGAAACCTGTGAAGTCCGAAATTGAGTGACCCTTTTCTCCATAGACAGCCAGCGATGTACCCTCAGGCACCCTGGTCCAACCATTAAGGAAAGACCACCCACCATGTCCCGCAAAGACGACCTGCCCATCAGGACGGGCACTGCCCTTCGGTGTGCCGCACTGATCGTTCTTATTGTCGTTGTGGACGAGTACCGGTGTAGCACCTGCCAGCACATAGTACGTATGCAGGTCATCGACCGTCAGGTTGTGGACCTGCTGAGCGGCTGTCCACGCTTGGACTGCGGTGATCTGAACATAGGTGCCAGCACCCGTCTGCAGCCACATTCCGGGCTGCAGCTGGCCTGCGGTGAGCCACGCATGGAGGGCCGGCACCCAGAAGGGGTGGTTGTCCGTCGCTGTGATCGTGTCCGTGGCGGCCCCGCCGTCGCCGTCAACGTCCACGGTGATCTTGGCGAGGTGCTTCGTTCCCTCACCTGTGATCAGAGCGGTTACCGGCTTGGCTTCGGTACGGCCAGTCTCTGCGTCGGTCGCGATGACCTTGTCGCCAATCTTGACCTTTTCGATGGCCTTGGTGCTGCCGTCGGCCATGAGTACGCGAGTGCCGGAGACGAAGCTGTTGGGTACGTCGCAGGAACCACCGTAGGGGATGGACGGCGCCACTGGATCGCCGTAAGCAAGGGGATCGTCGTCGCCCACCCAAGACCCATTGATACATTGATTGGCGAACACCGCCAATTCATCACAGCTGGTGACCCCACCACCCAAGATAGTTTCGGGAGCGTCCGGGTCAGCCGCCCTATAACGGTTTCTGCGCGAGGGAACGTCATCCTCTATACCGCGCGAGAAGGAATCGACGGCATCATCCATGTCCGCGATGTCGCCGCTACCCAGTTCGATCCGATCGTCGCGTGCGCACGGAGCCCCCGGGGCCATAGGACACGGATCGTTGATCTTTACAACCCTCATCTCAAAGGTTGCCTTTACGTATCCGCTCTCCTTTTCCTCTTGCTTCGTCTTTCCGCAGTTAGTCTTGCATGAACCGCCGTTGGGATTCCTAGGGCCGGCGCCGGTGCTCGGCTTAGTGCGGGTCTGTACGGTCTTCGGTGTAACTCCTAGTAAAGGAGGGACACCTGATGGTTACTGTGGTCCAGGCATCGACGGAGATCGACCTGGAGGACGCCGAGGTGGCGCGCAAGCAGACCAAGGACACAGATCGAGAGCTCGTCAACGAGCTGGTCGAGCAGGCCCGCGCCGAGGGCATCGAGCTGGTCGGGGAGAACGGGCTACTGGGCCGGCTGACCAAGCTGGTGCTGGAGTCCGCGCTCGAGGGCGAAATAACCGACCATCTCGGCTACGACAAGCACGAACGCTCCGACAACAACGACAGCGGCAACGCCCGTAACGGCACCCGGTCCAAGACGGTCATCACCGACGTCGGCCCGGTGGAGATCAGCGTGCCACGCGATCGGGACGGCAGCTTCGACCCGAAGATCGTGCGCAAGCGGCAGCGGCGGCTGTCCGGCGTCGACGAGATGGTCATCTCGCTGGCGGCCAAAGGGCTGACCACCGGGGAGATCTCCGCCCATCTGGCCGAGGTCTACGGCGCGCAGGTGTCCAAACAGACCATCTCCACCATCACCGACAAGGTCCTGGATGGGATGGCCGAGTGGCAGAACCGGCCGCTCGATGCGGCTTGAGTTCTATCGGTGAATGCGAATGCTGCAGAAAGGGACATTCGCATGCCTCGCTGGGCCCACAACAAGATGCCGACTGCTACCAAGAAGCGCTACTTCGAGCTGCTGCGACAGGGCTATAAG
>NZ_SMKQ01000313.1 GCF_004348995.1 Nonomuraea terrae | reverse complement strand
GCTGGGCGGGCTCGAAGGGCGCGCGGTACTCGGGCTCCGGCGACTCCTGCGCCTCGGCCGGACGGGCGCGGTCGGCCCGGCGGACGCGGAGCACCCTGAAGGTGACGAGGAGGAGCGAAACCACGGCCGCCACGGCGATGTAGAGCCACACCGCCCAGGTCTCCGCCAGCGGCTGCCGGTAGAGGGACAGCGCGTCGGGGAGGCCTCCGGTGAGGTTGGCCACGGTGACGTCGGACAGGTCCGGGGCGTCGTGCTCCGCGGGCGGCGTGCGCAGGGCCGCGCCGATCATGAGGGCCGAGCCGGCGATCTGGCCGGCCACGACGGCCCCGCCCGCGTACAGGGCGGCGAACGGCAGCAGGACGAGGCCGCGCGGGCGTACGGCGCCGATCGTGAGCGCCACCAGCAGCGCGATGAGGACCGACAGGGCCAGGGAGAGAGGCACACCGCCACCGAAGCCCGTCACGGCCTCCGGCAGGCTTCGCTGGAACAGCACCGCCGCCCCGAGACACGCCGAGCAGATGAGCGCGACGAGCAGACCGAGGAGGAGTCCGGGCAGCAGGCCGGACCGCTTCTGTGACATCTCAGCCCCCAGAGAATGCACGAATTTATTCCAACGAGTCGGGCACTTTACTCGAACCTCGCAAAACGTGTCTTTGGAACGGTGATTCGCAGGGTGGGACCTGAAGTGGTCTAAACCAATTTCGGTCAGATAGGGTTCGTGATTGAGGTTTCAGCCCGCCATCTGACGAGGGGATCGGTTCCGTGAGCATCCGCGTAGGCGTCAACGGCTTC
This sequence comes from Nonomuraea terrae, assembly GCF_004348995.1. Classification (GTDB taxonomy): domain Bacteria; phylum Actinomycetota; class Actinomycetes; order Streptosporangiales; family Streptosporangiaceae; genus Nonomuraea; species Nonomuraea terrae. The sequence goes on along the minus strand of NZ_SMKQ01000313.1, from coordinate 6,353 downwards.
GGCCGTATCGGTCGCAACTTCTGGCGCGCTGTCGCCGCCAGCGGCAAGGACATCGAGATCGTCGCGGTCAACGACCTGACCGACAACGCGACGCTGGCCCATCTGCTGAAATACGACAGCATCCTGGGCCGGCTGCCGTACGAGGTGAAGGCCACGAGCGATGAGATCACCGTGGACGGCAAGTCCATCAAGGTCTTCGCCGAGCGCGACCCGGGCAAGCTGCCCTGGGGCGACCTCGGCGTCGATGTCGTCGTCGAGTCGACCGGTCTGTTCACCGACGCCACCAAGGCCAAGGTGCACGCCGACAACGGCGCGAAGAAAGTGATCATCTCCGCGCCCGCCAAGAACGAGGACGTCACCATCGTCATGGGCGTCAACGACGGCGCCTACGACCCGTCCAGCCACACGATCATCTCCAACGCCTCCTGCACGACCAACTGCCTGGCGCCCATGGCCAAGGTCATCCACGACACCTTCACCATCGAGAAGGGTCTGATGACCACCATCCACGCCTACACGCAGGACCAGAACCTGCAGGACGGCCCGCACAAGGACCTGCGCCGCGCCCGCGCCGCCGCGCTCAACGTGGTGCCCACCTCGACCGGCGCCGCCAAGGCGATCGGCCTGGTGCTGCCCGAGCTCAAGGGCAAGCTCGACGGCTTCGCCATGCGGGTGCCGATCCCCACGGGCTCGGCCACCGACCTCACCGTCGACGTCAGCCGCGACGTCACCGTCGAGGAGGTCAACGCCGCCGTCAAGGCCGCCGCCGACGGCCCGCTCAAGGGCATCCTCAGCTACACCGAGGACGCGATCGTCTCCTCCGACATCGTCACCGACCCGGCCTCCTGCATCTTCGACGCCGGCCTGACCAAGGTCATCGGCAACCAGGTCAAGGTCGTCGGCTGGTACGACAACGAGTGGGGCTACTCCAACCGCCTCGCCGACCTCATCGAGCTGGTGGGCCGCGACCTCTGATGCCGAGGGCGACACGCCGGGGCGCGCGACAGGCGCGCCCCGCGACGGCCGCGGCGCACCGAGCCGCGTCACGCACCGCGCTCACTGGGCGCATCGACACTGGGGACCTCGACACAGCAACGGGAGCTTGAGCATGCGCACGCTCGACGATCTCGACGTGAAGGGGCGGCGCGTGCTGGTGCGCGCCGACCTCAACGTCCCTCTCGACGGGGAGACGATCACCGACGACGGCCGCATCAGGGCGTCGGTGCCGACGATCAGAAGCCTCGTGGAGCGCGGGGCCAAGGTCGTGGTCTGCGCCCATCTGGGCAGGCCCAAGGGCCAGGTCAAGCCGGAATTCTCACTGCGGCCCGTGGCCCGGCGGCTCGGCGAGCTGCTCGACCAGGACGTCGCCTTCGCCAGCGACGTGGTCGGCGACGCCGCGCGCGCCACGGTCGACACGCTCCAGGACGGCCAGGTCGCCCTCCTGGAGAACCTCCGCTACGAGCCGGGTGAGGAGTCCAAGGACGAGGCCGAGCGGCGAGCGTTCGCCGAGCGGCTGGCCGGGCTGGCCGACCTCTACGTCGGCGACGGGTTCGGCGCGGTGCACCGCAAGCACGCCAGCGTCTACGACGTGCCCCGGCTGCTGCCGCACGCGGCCGGCGGACTGGTCGAGGCCGAGGTCGCGGTGCTGCGGCGGCTGACCGACGACACCGAGCGGCCGTACGTCGTCGTGCTGGGCGGTGCCAAGGTCTCCGACAAGCTCGGCGTCATCGCCAACCTGCTGACCAAGGTCGACCGGCTGCTGATCGGCGGCGGCATGGCCTACACCTTCCTCAAGGCCCAGGGCCACGAGGTGGGCAACTCGCTGCTCCAGGAAGACCAGATCGACCAGGTGCGGGGCTTCCTCGACGAGGCGGGCAAGCGCGGCGTCGAGCTGGTGCTGCCCGTCGACGTGCTGGCCGCGACCGGCTTCGCCGCCGACGCCGAGCACGACGTGGTCGAGGCCACCGCGATCCCGGCCGACCGGGAGGGTCTCGACATCGGGCCCAGGACACGCGAGCTGTTCGCCGCCAAGCTGGCCGACGCCAAGACCGTCTTCTGGAACGGGCCGATGGGCGTGTTCGAGTTCGACGCGTTCTCCGGCGGCACCAGGGCGGTGGCCGAGGCGCTGATCGGCTCCGACGCCTTCACCGTGGTGGGCGGCGGCGACTCGGCGGCGGCCGTGCGCAGGCTGGGGCTGCCCGAGGACGGTTTCTCGCACATCTCCACGGGCGGCGGGGCCAGTCTGGAATACCTTGAGGGCAAGACCCTGCCCGGACTCGCCGCGTTGGAGGACTGAGTTGACGGAGCGTACCCGACGCAGTGAGCGGAGTGGAGGGCCGAAAGAGGCTCTCCGCGGCGCGAACGAGGAGCTGGTGAGCGACCGATGACCACGAGGAAGCCGCTCATCGCCGGCAACTGGAAGATGAACCTCAACCACTTCGAGGCCATCGCGCTGGTCCAGAAGCTGGCCTTCGCACTCAACGACAAGGACTTCGACAAGGCCGAGATCGCCGTCCTGCCGCCGTTCACCGACCTGCGCAGCGTCCAGACCCTGGTCCAGGGTGACAAGCTGAGGATCGCGTACGGCGCCCAGGACCTGTCCCAGCACGACGGCGGTGCCTACACCGGCGAGGTGTCGGGCGCCATGCTGGCCAAGCTCGGCTGCACGTACGTGGTCGTCGGCCACTCCGAGCGCCGCCAGCACCACGGCGAGGACGACGACCTCGTCAACGCCAAGGTGCACGCCGCCCACCGCCACTCCCTCACGCCCATCCTGTGCGTGGGCGAGGGCCTGGCGGTGCGCCAAGAGGGCGGACACATCGCGTACAGTCTTGGACAACTCGACGGCGCGCTGCGCAAAGTCGGGCCCGAGCAGGCAAAATCGATAGTGGTGGCCTACGAACCGGTGTGGGCGATCGGCACCGGCGAGGTGGCCACCCCGGAGGACGCCCAGGAGGTCTGTGGAGCCCTGCGAGTCAGACTCGCTGAGCTCTACGACGCCGAAGTGGCCTCCGGGGTCCGTATCCTTTACGGAGGGTCGGTCAAGTCAGGCAATATCGCGGGGATCATGGTTCAACCCGATGTCGACGGCGCGCTCGTGGGCGGTGCCAGCATCGACGCAGGGGAGTTCGCGAAGATCTGCCGTTTCTCCGATATGCCAGGCTAACTGAGCCGTTCGGGGGGTGCGACTTGACAACAGGCCGTACCCTCTAGAGGCAAGTTTGAATCGTCACGCGTCACAGAGCACTGAAGGAACAGGCATACCGTGGAACTCGGAATCTCCATCGCCCTCATCCTGGCGAGCCTTCTCATGATCCTGCTCGTCCTGCTTCACAAGGGCAAGGGCGGTGGCCTGTCTGACATGTTCGGCGGCGGTTTCTCGTCGAACTTCGGCGGTTCCTCGGTGGTGGAGCGCAACCTCGACCGGCTCACGGTCATCACGGGCGTGGTCTGGTTGGTCTGCATCATCGCCCTCGGCCTTTTGCTCAGGCCCTGAGCAAAAACGTAACGCGTGACAGTGATTCTCCCCCCGTGTCCGCACACGGGGCGATCGAGCGAGGAGTTCATCCGTGGGTAGTGGCAACGCGATCCGTGGCAGCCGAGTCGGCGCCGGCCCTATGGGGGAGGCCGAGCGCGGCGAGGCAGCTCCGAGAGTGCGGGTCTCGTTCTGGTGCGCCAACATGCACGAGACGCGCCCCAGTTTCGCCAGTGACGCGGCGATCCCCGAGACGTGGGACTGTCCTCGTTGCGGCCTCCCAGCCGGACAGGACGAGGCCGCCCCGCCTGCCCCGCCGAAGAACGAGCCGTACAAGACGCACCTGGCCTACGTGAAGGAGCGCCGGAGCGACAAGGACGGCAAGGCGATCCTCGAGGAGGCACTGGAGCGCCTGCGTAACAACAAGTCCCCCTGGTAGGAACGAAGGCGAAGGGGCCCCGGGCGCACACTGCCCGGGGCCCCTTCGTCGTCATCGGCGCTCGTAGACCGGCTCGCCGTCCACGAACGTCATCCGCACCCGCGTCGTCCAGATCTCCTCGGGCGGCAGCGCGAACGGGTCGCGGTCGAGCACCACGAGGTCGGCCGGGCGGCCCGGCTCGATCACCCCGGCCGGGGAGCGGTTGATCCAGGCGGAGCCCGCGGTGTACGCCGCCATGGCCGTCGCCAGGTCGATGCGCTGGCCGGGCAGGAACGGCGTCCGCGCGGTCGGGTAGCCGGCGTGCACCGAACCGCCCGGCTCCGTACGGTTGACCGCGACGTGCATGCCCTGCAGCGGGTCGGCGTCCGAGACCGGCCAGTCGCTGCCGGCGCAGAAGCGGGTGCCGCGGTCGAGCAGGTCCTTGAACGGGTACTGCCACGACGAACGCGGCTCTCCCAGGTAGGGCAGGGTCAGCTCGTCCATCTGGGCGTGGTGGGTGGCCCACAGCGGCTGCAGGTTGGCCGTGACGCCGAGCGCGGCGAAGCGCGGCACGTCGGACGGTTCGATGATCTGCAGGTGGGCGATGTGGTGCCGGTTGGCAGGATCGGTGCCCTCCAGACTGTCCAGGGCCTCGCGCACGGCGCGCTCGCCGATGGCGTGGAAGTGCACCTGGAAGCCGAGGCGGTCCAACTCGGCGACGTACTCCGTCAGCTTGGCCGGGTCGACGTACGACAGCCCGGTGCCCCCGCACCGGCAGTACGGCTCCAGCGTCGCGGCGGTGAAGTTCTCCGTGATGCCGTCCTGCATGATCTTGACCGAGGTGGCGCGGAAGCGGTCGAGCCCCTCGGCGGAGGCCCGGCGGGCGACCAGGTCCTCGATCTGGTCCAGGCCGCGGGTGCGGTCCCACCACAGGGCGCCCACCACGCGCGCCCGCAGCCGCCCTGAGCGGGCCGCGGCCAGGTAGGTGGGCAGCTGGTCGTCGGAGCCGGCGTAGGAGCCCACGATGGCGTCCTGCCAGCCGGTGACTCCCAGGGAGAACAGGTGGCGCTGGGCGTCCTCCAGGGCGTCCAGGAGGTCCTGCTCGGTCGGGCGGGGGGTGAGCAGGCCGGCGAGGTCCATGGCGCCCTCGTGCAGGACGCCGGTGGGCGCGCCGGCGGCGTCGCGCTCGATGCGGCCGTCGGCGGGGTCGGGCGTGGCGGCCGTGATGCCGGCGACCTCCAGGGCGCGTGTGTTGACCCAGGCGGCGTGGTGGTCGCGCTGGATCAGGTAGACGGGGCGGTCGAGGAAGTCGAGGTGTTCGCGGTGGGGGAGCCCACCAGGGAATGCCGACATGTCCCAGCCACCGCCGTCGATCCATTCCTTGTCCTGATTTTTCGCGGCATAGTCCGCGATCTTCTCTATGTACGCCTCAAGGCCGAAAATCTCGGACAAATCGCACGTTGCGCGTTCGAGGCCCGCCTGCACCGGATGCAGGTGGGCGTCCGTGAACCCGGGCGTCAGCAGGCCGCCGTCGAGATCGACCGTCTCGTGGGCCTCCCGCGCCAGGTCTCCCTCCGGGCCCACGGCCGCGATCACACCGTCACGCACCAGCACGGCCTCGGCCAGGACCCCGCGAGGGGTGAAGGCGCGGCCGCCTCGGAAGAGGATGTTCATGGGGTCTCCTTATTCGGTCACTTCATGTTCCCGCGCCTCGCCGGTGCCCGAGGTCGACGCGACACTAGCCACATATCTGCCGATGTAGGGATAAATCGCAACATCATGCGACGAAGTACGCAATGAAACACATCGTTAGCGGCTGTGTAACAGCTGCCCGGCATGCTCATGGCCATGGGATTCCTGCGCATCCGGACCACGGTGGACGAGCGACCCGGCCGGCTGGCCTCGCTGGCCTCGGCCCTGGCGGCCAGAGGCGGCAACATCCTCGGCCTGAGCGTCCAGTCCGACTCCGACGGCACCGTAGACGAGTTCATCGCCGACATCCCCGCCCACCCCGAGACCGTGCGCGAGGCCCTGGAGGCGGCCGGCGGCCGCCGCGTCCAGGTCGTGCCCGCGACCGCGCACGAGCTGACCGACGAGCCCACCAGGGCGCTGCTGCTGGCCTCCCGCCTGCGCGCGATGCCGTGGCGGCTGCCCGAGCTGCTGGCCGAACTGCTGCGCGCGGACGACGCCCGCTGGGTCTATGGTGACTCCGTGAGTGATCTTCCCGACCCCACCCTCCTCGTCGTGCCGGTCGCGCAGCGGCGCGCGGTCCGCCTGCGCCGCGCGGGGCTGCCGTTCACGCTGACCGAGGCGGCCAGGGCGGCCTCCTTCGCCCGGCTCGCCCAGCCGGCCTCGGAGCCGACCGGGAGCGAGCGGGCGATCAAGCTCGCCGACGGGGTCGAGGTCACCGTGCGGCCGCTCACGTCGATCTACCGCGAGGCCGTGCGCGACCTGCACGAC
>NZ_SMKQ01000312.1 GCF_004348995.1 Nonomuraea terrae | reverse complement strand
GATACAGCGGCCGTTGCGGTGACATGCCCAGCTTGGCCAGCACCCGGCCGACGCTCACCAGCGACAGTTTCACCTTGAACTCGCGGCGGATCAGCTCGGCCACCATGGCCCGCGTCCACAACGCGAACCCGAAACTCAACTGGCGCGGATCATGACCCGCGATCAACGCATACAGCCGCGCCAGCTGCGCGTCATCCAGTCTGGCCGCCGGTCCGCGGGTCTTCTTCGTGCGCAGCCCTTCCGGGCCCAACGCCCGGTAGTCCTGCAACCACCCGAAAACCGTAGCCCGCCCGAAGCCGAGAATCTCCGCGACCAAATCCGGTGATTTCCCGCTCTCGATCAGCTGACACGCCCGCAGGCGCTCCTCAAAGCTGGCCCGCCGCCCCAACCTCGCCACGCATCGATCGTCCCACAAATGCCAACAAAAGTCCGAAAACCTGTGAACGAATTGGATCACCCTCGCGCAGCATCACGGAGCCCGATCTCGGACAGTCGGTGGGAGGTAGCAGCAGCCCGGGCAGCATGCTCATCCCTCGGTCAATGACACGACATCAGCTTGGGAACTGCATCAATCACGATCCCTGTAGCAAGGGATTGCTGGTCGCAGGGGGAGTCGGTGAGGTCGTGAGTGACCGTGGTTAACTGCTCGTTACCTTGGTTGATGGCCGCTAATGGCCCGACGATCAGCCGCTGATCCGGAGCTGGAGTACCCGCCGGAGGGAGTTCCTCAGGGATGATGGGTACTGTGCCTGACCTCTTGTGGGATGACGTGAAGTCTCTTTTTGACCCCGGTGTCAATGGAACGTTGCCTGACGCGGTCGTGGAAGGAACGACTGTCGAGGACTGGCAGGTGCTGCTTGATCTCGTTCAGTCGCAGGGTTGGCAGTGCGCCTACTCGCTGAGTGGCGGGTCGATGGAGCTTCCTTCGGCTGCTGACATGGTCGCCGCTGCATCCGCCGACGCCACGCCTGAGCTGAGAGTCTGGCCGGTCCCCGATGTCCTGGTGATTTTCCGGGTGCATCAGGCTGAGTCGATTGACTTCGACGTTGATCTCAGAGAACTCCAAGGGCAGGAGCGGTTGGACGTCCTGGTAGATGTCCTCCGCTTAATCGGACAGCGTCTCGGGAAGTCTGTGCTGATGACTCCGGAGGGATCCCCTGATCATCCGGCTCTCGGGTTCGATGTCGAGGCTGATCGGGTGGTGCTAATGGTTGATCCGATTGATGCGGGCGTGTTTAGCGACGAGTGAGGGAATCGAACCCGTACTGTCAGCTTGGGAACTCTCTCAAGATTATGCGCTCTGAGCAGGGAAACGCTGACCTGGACAGACGCCGGTCGAGTGACCGTGATTCCCCGCGATTCCCCCTTAGTCACCCTCCTGACGGGCACGCAACGGGCACGTGGGGAGACAGGGAGCCTCTCCTTCCTCGTCGTGCTCAGGCGACAGGTTCGGCTCTTTCGAGCACCGGATCGACTTCCCGACTTCTCAACCACGCCTTCCATTGGCTTACTTTGGGCTTGGGCGCCTCAGGGTGGTCTAACAACCACAGGAGGTACCGGGCCCGTAAGCGGAAACCCTCATCAGGATCATCGGCGATCTCAAGCAGGAGACGACGTAACCGCAATCCGCCAACCGCCCTGGCCAGTACGGCATATCCCACATCTTCACAACGGTGCTCACGCCGTACGGCAAGGCAAATCAAGTCAACCAGCTGATCGATCACCTCAGTCGCCAGATATGGCACGGCCCTGGCCAGATCATGTAACTGACCGTGTTTCGTCCCCCAGCTTTTGCCGGAGGCCATCCACTCGTCCGGGTACTGGGCCTCCCATTCCAGATAGAGCAGGACATACTTCAGTCCGGCCCAATCGGCGTAGGACTCAGCGGGAGTGAACTCCCACAAAGCATCCGGCAGTGTTCTTCGTCGCTCTGCGATGTATCGGCCTCCTGCCTGATCAGCGGCCGACAATCCCTCATCTCGCCAGACCTCATTGAAGGCATACAAAGCCTCACTACGGCGATCTTGAGTAACCCCCAGCCGCCCGCGCGCCCGCTCACGCCGAACAGGATCCTCCGAGATCAACTCGAACGTCCACCCCAAGCACCGATCCCACTCCTCAGCGGATTCCATGATCCCATTATCTGAGCTGCAGGCGGTTCGGACTACCTTCGCCGGAAGCTCCTGCTTCTCGATGTAACGGCGCTCAACCTCGTTCCTCGGTGAGCCAGGGTGAGGAACGAACCCTGGATCTTCGATCGCCCCCGACCACGGCAAACCTCAGCCACGATGAGGCGATCGCCGGGCTGCAGCTGGGCGGCGGTGCGACCAAAGGCCGGCGGGGACGTAGGTACGGCGACGGCCCGGAGCCCTGCCGCACGCGGGACCGGCCCCCAGGCCGCATGCCCGGCGTGCGCCACAGGCGCAGGGCCTGGCGACGGCGCGCAGCGCCGCCGCCGCTTGATCTACAAGGACGGCGACCACTGGCGCGGGGCGGTCTCCCTCGGTTATGGCCCAGACGGGAAGCGCGTCCGCAAGAAGGTTTCCGGCAAGACCCGGGCCGAAGTCGTCGAGAAAGTCCGCAAGCTCAAGGAGACCCTCGCCAAGGGCGCTCCCGTCCCAGATGATCGGCTGACCGTCGGCGCGTTCCTCGACCGCTGGTTGCTGCACCTGCCGGGTCACATCTCCGATGGGGCGTTGGACGACTACGAGGACACGGTACGGCTGCACCTTAAGCCGGGGCTCGGTCGTCACAAACTGACCAAGCTCACTGTGGCCCAGGTCGATGCACTCTGGCAGGCAAAGCGCGAGGCCGGCTACAAGGCGAACAGCGTCCGCAACATGCGGGCCGTGCTTCGGGAAGGCCCTGGGCCAGGCGGAACGGGAGGGGTTGGTCATGCGGAACGTCGCAGCGTTGTCGATGCCACCGCGCGTACCCGTGGAGGAGGGCCGGACGTTCACGGTGGATGAGGGAAAGCGACTCCTCGACGCCGTCGCCGATCATCGGATGGGCGTCCTCGTCCTCCTGGCCCTCGTGTTCGGTCTGCGTCGTGGCGAAGCTCTCGGGCTCATGTGGAACGCCTTCGACCTGGACGCCCGCACCCTCCGTGTCACCCACTCTGTCAAGCAGCTCAAGAACCGCGACCCGGGCTCCACCGCCAAGACCCGCATCGTGATCAGTGAGCTCAAGACCAGACGCTCACGCCGCGTCCTCTGTCTGACTCCCGAGCTGGTCGAGGCGATCAAGCGCCACAAGGCCGCCCACAACAAGGAGCGTCTCAAGGCAGGCGAGGACTGGACGGAGCACGGCCTGATGTTCCCCACTGCTTTCGGCAATCCGTCCGACCCGGACACCTTCTCGCACTTGTTCTCCCGCCTGACCAAGAAGGCGGGCCTCGGCCACTGGCACCCGCACGAGCTTCGCCGCTCCGGCGCATCGCTCATGCTCGCCCAGGGCACTCCCCTCCACGTCGTGTCAGAAGTCCTCGCCACGCCAGCATCGCGCTCACCAAGGACGTCTACGGGCACCTCTTGGAGGGCGACCGCCGCGCCGCGACCGAAGCCATCTCCAGCGCTCTCCTGGGGAGAGAGAGCCCGGTGGCTCCCAAGGTGGCTCCCAAAGACGCCGAAGACACCGGTTGAAGATCGAAAAGAGGAAGGCCCCTGACGGCGTCACGCCTGTTCAGGGGCCTTTCGGTTGCAGAGCCGACGAGGGGAATCGAACCCCTGACCTTCTGTTTACAAGACAGATGCTCTGCCGATTGAGCTACGTCGGCACGGCCTATCAGTGTAGACGCTAGGAACGCCTGTGACGAGCGGCTTCGTACAAGGCCACGCCCGCCGCCACCCCCGCGTTCAGCGACTCGGCGGCGGCGCGCATCGGGATGCGGGCCACCACGTCGCAATGCTCGCGCACCAGCCGGGAGAGCCCCTTGCCCTCCGAGCCCACGACCACCACCAGCGGCTCCGTCAGCAGCTCCACGTCGGCGATGTCGGCGTCGCCCGAGCCGTCGAGGCCGACCACGAACAGACCCGCGTCGCGGTATTCGCGCAGCGCCGCCGTCAGGTTGGAGGCGCGGGCCACCCGGAGGGTCGCCAGCGTGCCGGCGGAGGTCTTCCACGCGCCTCCCGTGACCCCGGCCGAGCGGCGGGACGGGACGAGCAGGCCGTGCGCGCCGAACGCCGTGGCGGAACGGGCGATGGCGCCCAGGTTACGCGGGTCGGTGACCGAGTCGAGGGCCACGATCAGCGGCGCCTCGCCGGCCTCCTCCGCGATGTCCACCAGCTCGGACGGGTGGGCGTAGTCGTATGCCGGGATCTGCAGAGCGATGCCCTGGTGGACGCCGCCCTCCGTCAGGCGGTCGAGCTTGTCGCGGCTGACCTCCAGCAACGCGATCCCGCGCTCCACCGCGATCTTGATGGCGTCGCGTACGCGGTCGTCGTTGTCGACGCGCTGGGCCACGTAGAGGGCGTTGGACGGCACGCCCGCCTGCAGAGCCTCCAGCACCGGGTTGCGCCCGCCGATGTATTCGGGGGCGTCTTCGGAGCGCCGCTGCGGGCGCGCGGGCCCGGCGCGCCGGGCGCCTCCGCGCTCCTCGCGTGAGATCCGCTCGGTGCGGGCCTTGTCCTTGTACCAATGACGCATCTCGGCAGGCGGAGTAGCGCCCCTGCCCTCGAGCGACCGGCGTTTCTGCCCTCCGGTGCCCTTGGACGGGCCCTTCTTCTTCGCGGGCCTGCCCGAAGCCTTACCCCCTGCTGCCATGCCTCAAGGGTACTGGCGCCTCCGCACACCTCGGGCCGCAAAGAACCGTTCTAGCGGCTGAGCTCCCAGCGGGGCCCGTGCGGGGTGTCCTCCACTGTGATGCCGGCGGCGGACAGCTGGTCCCTGATCGCGTCGGCGGCAGCGTAGTCCTTACGCTCGCGGGCCGCCTTGCGCTGCTCCAGCGCCACCGCCACGAGCGCGTCGACCACCGGCGACAGGTCGGAGCCGGTGCCGCGCCACTGCGGCGAGCGCGGGTCGAGGCCGAGCACGTCGAGCATGTTCTGGGTCTCGGCGAGCAGCCGCGCGACGGCCTCCTTGTCACCCCGCGACAGCGCGACGTTGCCCTCTCGCACCACCTCGTGGACGACCGCCAGCGCCTGCGGCGTGCCGAGGTCGTCGTCGAGCGCGTCGACGAACGCCTGCGGCAGCGGCGCGTCGGCGTCGACGTCGTGGATGACCTCGGCGGCCCGCGTCACGAAGCCCTCGATCCGCTGGTACGCGGCCGCGGCCTCCTGCAGCGCCTCCTCGGAGTATTCGATCGAGGAACGGTAGTGCGGCGCCGCCAGGTAGTAGCGCAGCTCCACGGGCCGGACCTTCTGCACCATCTCGGGGATCAGCAGCGAGTTTCCGAGCGACTTGCTCATCTTCTCCGCGCCGATCCTGACCAGGCCGTTGTGCATCCAGTGGCGGGCGAAGCCGTCGCCGGCCGCCTGCGACTGGGCGATCTCGTTCTCGTGATGCGGGAAGATCAAGTCGATCCCGCCGCCGTGGATGTCGAACGTCGATCCGAGGTATTTCGTCGCCATGGCCGAGCACTCCAGGTGCCAGCCGGGACGCCCCGGGCCCCACGGCGTCGGCCAAGTTGGCTCGCCCGGCTTCTCGCCCTTCCACAGGGCGAAGTCGCGCGGGTCGCGCTTGCAGGACTCGTCGTCGGTGTCGGCCGCCGGCCGCATGTTCTCCAGCCGCTGGTTGGACAGCGAGCCGTAGCGGTCGGCGTACGACTGGACGTCGAAGTAGACGTCGCCTCCTGACGCGTACGCGTGACCGCGGGCGATCAGCTGCTCCATCAGGGTGATCATCTCGGGCACGTGGCCGGTGGCCCGCGGCTCGACCGTCGGCGGCAGGCACCCCAGCGTGTCGTACGCCCACGTGAAGGCGCGCTGGTTGCGCTCGGCGACGACGAACCAGGGCACGCCCTCCTCGGCCGACACCCTGATGATCTTGTCGTCGATGTCGGTGACGTTGCGGCAGAACGTCACGTCGTAGCCGGACCGCATGAGCCAGCGCCGCAGCACGTCGAAGTTCACGCCCGAGCGGATGTGGCCGATGTGCGGAGGAGCCTGCACGGTCGCCCCACACAGGTAAATCGACGCCCGGCCGGCTTCGACCGGAACGAATTCACGGATGGCGCGCGTGCTGGTGTCGTAGATGTGCAGGCTCACAGCGCAAGGCTAACGCCTCACGGCCGCCACCACGTCGATTAATCAGCTCCGCAAAGTGACTCGCTCAGGAGAAATCCGTACGATCAAACGTTCGGTGCCCGGCTTGTCCTCCCATGGGATGCCTCGGTACTTCTGTGACAGTTCATCGATGAGCGCGCCCTCGGGGTCGGGCGTCATGGTGACCCGGCCGCGCACCTCGACGTACCGGTAGGGGTCGTCGGGGTCGATGACGAGCAGGCTCACCCGCGGGTCGCGCGCGAAGTTCCGCGGCTTCCGCCGCCCCTTCACCGTGGAGAACAGCACCTCGTCGCCGTCCGTACGCACCCACACGACCGTCGACTGAGGGCCTCCGTCGGGGTTCAGACTGGTCACGGTGGCATAGTTCGGGGCGTCCAAGAGTTTGCGGACATCTTCCGACAGCTTGACCATGCGGTCCTCCCTTGATCGGCCGAGACCCCCATTGTTCTGTAGGCTCGAACCGCCATGGACGTGAATCCCCCCTCTACGCTCCGCCGCCTGGGCATCGCCCTGGCCGGGCTCTCGGTCGCCGCCCTCACGGGGGCCGCCTGCGCGCTCTCCTTCGACGATCTGCGCGCGCTCGCCATCACGGGCGAGGCGCGCCAGGACCTGGCCTTCCTCTATCCGGCCGCCTTCGACGCGCTCCTGGTGGTGGCGCTGCTCGGCGTGCTGCTGCTGCGCCAGGCCAGGCTTCTGGTACGCCTCCAGGCGGCGTTCGTGCTCATCCTGCTCATCGCGGCGGCCGCGGCGGTCGATGTGGCGTCGGCGGTGCGGTTCGCGTTCGACGTACGGCAGGCGGCCATAGGCGTGGCCGTGGCGCCCTGGCTGATGGTGGCCGTGGCGCTGTGGTTGTGGCTGCTGCTGATCAAGCACGTACAGGCCGGTCGGGTCGCGCGCGGCGCCGACGACGAGGCCACGGCCGAACGCGACATCGTGCCCTTCGACGGCGGTCAGACGCCGCCCCCGCTGGACACTCGGTCTCC
>NZ_SMKQ01000311.1 GCF_004348995.1 Nonomuraea terrae | reverse complement strand
CGGCGACACCCTCCCGCTCGGCCGCGTACGGGAGGGTGTCGCCGCTCCCGCCGCGGCCCCGGCGGTCGTAGTCGTACACCGTGAACCACGGCGCCAGGCCGGTTGCCACGCCCGCCAGCACGGGGTGGCCCCGGCCGGTGAACGCGCCGTGCACGAGGACGACAGCGGGCCCGGAGCCGTGCCGGTCGTAGGCGATGACCGTGCCGTCGGCCGAGATCGCCTTGCCGCTCATCCGGCCGGCTGCACCAGGCACAGCGCCTCCCAGTGGTGGCCGTCGAGGTCGGCGAAGCCACGCTGGTAACGCATGCCGTCCTCCAGCTTGACGCCCGCCGGGGTGGCCCCGGCCGCGAGGGCCTTGTCCACCAGCTCGTCCACCTGGGCGGGATTCTCCATCCCGAGCACCAGGATCGCCTCGGTGGCCGTGCCGGAGTCGGCGATGCCCTTGGTGATGTACGACGCGAACGCCGGCTCGGTCAGCAGCATGACCTGCGTCTGCTCACTGATGATCACCGACGCCATGGTGTCGGCCATGCCGAACAGCTGGAAGCCGAGCTCGGTGAAGAACTTCTTCGACCGGTCGAGGTCCTTGACCGGCAGGTTGACGAAAAGCTGCATCTTCGGATCCTTTTCCGTGGGGGTGGACACGTCCAGTCTCGCCCGGAGGGCGTCCCCCGGTCTTGGATCTGCGCGCCGGATGCGTTGACGTTCAGCGCACGGCGTTGGCCCGGCGGTACTCCGCGGGCGGCATCCCGTACGCGCTGCGGAACAGCCTGCTGAAATGGGCCGCGTCCGGCAGCCCCCAGCGCGCGCCGACCGCGCTGACCGGCAGATGCGCGAAGGCGGGATCGGCGAGGTCGGCGCGGCAGCGTTCCAGACGCCGCCGCCGGATCCAGGCCGCGACCGTGGTGTGCTCTGACTCGAACAGCCGGTGCAGCAGGCGTACCGAGACGTGGTGCGCCGCCGCCACCGTGGCGGGATCGAGCTCGGTGTCGCCGAGACGCTGCTCGATGAAGGCGTGCACGCGCAGCTGCAGCGCGCGCTGCCGGGAGTCGGGCGGCAGCGCGTTCGCCTGCTCCGCGCGTTCGGCGACGGCCGTGCTGACGAGGTCGGTCACCACGGTCGACAGCCGCGCCGCGCTCTCCGGCCGGTACGTCGCATGATCCATGGCCACCCGGCGCAGCAGCGGCACGGCCAGCGCCGCCGCCCCCGAGTCGGCCGTGATCGGCACGGCGGTCAGCCCGGCCACGGAGCCGTACGGCAGGGCCAGCAGATCGCGGGGGAAGCTGAACACCGCCAGCTGCACCGCCGCGTCATAGGCCAGCTCGTACGGCCGGTTGAAGTCGTAGATCGCGAACTCGCCCCGGCTGAGCCGGGCCTGCCGGCCGTCCTGGCTCAGGCACGGGCTGCCCGACATGGCCAGCACCACCCGGTAGAGCTCGGGCTCGTCGCCGCGGATCAGACCGGCCGTGCGGTGCACGCTGTGCGGTGTGGACGTACGCACCCGGCCCACCCCCACGGCGCCGAGCTCGGCCAGCTCGATCTCGCCCCGCAGCGGTGCGTCGCGGTCGATGCGCAGGTCGAGCGGGCCCAGCGTGTCGCACACGATGCCGCGCCAGGCGTCGAGGCGCTGCCTGGCGGGCAGGTCGGTCGTGCGGATCAGAACGCCCATGCCCCGTCGCCCTCCGTCGGCTTGTCGGGGGACATGCTGTCACGGAAACGCCCGGAAGAAGAAGCGGCTCCGGGGGCGTACCCCGGAGCCGCTCAGGCAGCAGGACCTCAGGCGGTCTGGCGGGCCTCGATGGCCTGCTTGTAGAGCCTGCCCGCCCGGTACGACGAGCGGACCAGCGGCCCCGACAGCACCCCGGCGAAGCCGATGGCCTCGGCCTCGGCCTGCAGCTCGACGAACTCCTCCGGCTTGACCCAGCGCTCCACCGGGTGATGGCGCGGCGTCGGGCGGAGGTACTGGGTGATCGTCAGCAGGTCGGTGCCGGCCGCGTGGAGGTCACGCATGGCCTCGACGACCTCCTCACGCGTCTCGCCCATGCCCAGGATCAGGTTGGACTTGGTGACCAGCCCGGCCTCGCGGGCCATCGTGATCACGGCGAGCGAGCGTTCGTAGCGGAACGCCGGGCGGATGCGCTTGAAGATCCGCGGCACGGTCTCGACGTTGTGCGCGAACACCTCGGGCTTGCTGGAGAAGACCTCCTCCAGCTGGTCGCGGTTGCCGTTGAAGTCGGGCACCAGCAGCTCGACGCCGCAGTCGGGCAGCAGCGCGTGGATCTGGCGGGCGGTCTCGGCGTAGAGCCAGGCCCCGCCGTCGGGCAGGTCGTCGCGGGCCACGCCGGTCACGGTCGCGTATTTCAGGCCCATCTGCTGGACGGACTCGGCGACCCTGCGCGGCTCGTCGCGGTCGTACTCCTTCGGCTTGCCCGTGTCGATCTGGCAGAAGTCGCAACGGCGGGTGCACTGGTCGCCGCCGATGAGGAACGTCGCCTCGCGGTCTTCCCAGCACTCGTAGATGTTCGGACAGCCCGCCTCTTCACAGACCGTGTGCAGGCCCTCCCGGCGCACGAGCGATTTGAGCTCGGTGTATTCGGGGCCCGTCCTCAGCTTGGTCTTGATCCACGGGGGCTTGCGCTCGATCGGGGTTTCGGCGTTACGCACCTCCAGGCGGAGGAGCTTACGGCCTTCAGGGGCAACGGTCACGGCTTCAGCTTACGTCTCCCGAGGAAGCGGACCGCTCCAGGGTCAGCTGATGAGCCCGAACCCGCGGATCGCCCTGCTGTAGTGGGCCCGCAGCTCCTGGTCGATCAGCTCGGACTCGCCGGCGCCGATCAGCTCGGAGCCCGGCGGAGCGGTGAGCACGCCGTCGGCGGTGAGCCGGAACCGGGCCAGCGCCCCCTGCCGGATCGAGGTCACGCTCTCCCCGCGCAGCGCCGCCGCCTGCATCGGGGCGAGGTAGCCGCCGCCCGCCGCCAGCTGCTCCAGCCGGGCCAGCTCCGCCTCCGCGACGGCCCGCAGGGCCGGCGCCCGCCGCCTGGCCTCCGTACGGCCCTCGTCGGCCCCGGCCAGCCGGGTCAGCGCGTACTGCATCAGCAGCACCGGGCCACCGAGCACCCGCCCGAACAGGCGGCCGATGAACCCCGCCACCTCGTACGCGGTGCCCGGCTGGTGCGCCACCCCGAGGGACGACGCCGTGATCGCGGTCTGAGCCTCCTGCCTGACCTTCAGCGGCGCGGCGGAGTCGAGCAGCGCGTCGCGCCAGGACTCCAGGGTGTTCAACGCCTCGCCGACCAGCCGCTCGCCGCCGGTCGGCCGCCGCGCGTACGCGGTGGCCAGCAGGGCCGCGCGCAGCGTCGGCGGCAGCGCCAGCCACAGCGGCAGGCCGACGACCAGCACGGGCGTACGCGCCAGGCCGACGCGTTCGTAGCGGGTCTCGGTGGCCAGGTCGCGCACCGCGACCTTCCCGGGCGGCGGGACGCCGACGCGGTCGGCCACGCGGGCGGCGGCGCCGTACAGCTCGGGAGCGGCGGAGCGGTCGAGCACCTCGGCGTCGGCGGGCAGCCGGCCGAGCCGGGGCCGCAGCGCCCATCCGATGGCCAGGAGCGGGGCGCCGATCACCCACGACACGAACGAGCCGGGCTCGCGCAGGATCGCCGACGCGCCCAGCACGGCGAACGCCAGCGTCAGCAGGTGCACCACGGACGCCAGCAGGAGGGCGGACAGGCGCTTCACACGGTGATCGTAAGCCCGGCACCGTCACGGCGCACCACCGCCGATCCGGCAGATTTCCCTCCCCGAACCGCCGATGCGGCTAGCGGCGCAGCAGGTCTTCCTCGTGCAGGTCGAACGGCTGCTTGCCGAGCGCCTCGGCCAGCCGCTTCTCCGCGATCGGGATGACCTCCTCGACCACGATGCGCCGCCCCGTCTCGGCGGACAGCGACGACACCCCCACGTCGGGGATGCCGCACGGCGCGATCCGGTTGAACCAGCGCGGGTCGTTGGCGCAGTTGAGCGCGAACCCGTGCATGGTCACGCCGCGCGAGACCCGCAGGCCCACCGCGCCGAGCTGACGGTCGGGCAGGCCCAGCGCCGGGTCGCCCATCGCCCAGACGCCGCCGCGGCCGGGCACCCGCCGGGCCGTGACGCCGAAGTCGGCGCACACCTGGATCATGGTGTCCTCCAGGCGGCAGACGTACGCCACCACGTCGGTGATGGCGACGATCGGATAGGCCACCAGCTGCCCAGGGCCGTGCCAGGTGAGGCGGCCGCCCCGGTCGACGTCGATGACGGGCGTGCCGTCGGCGGGCCGTTCGTGCGGGGCGGTGCGCTTGCCCGCGGTGTAGACGGGGGCGTGCTCCAGGATCAGGGCGGTGTCGGTGAGCTCTCCGGCGACCCGTTTGTCGTGCACCCAGCGCTGCAGCGACCAGGCCTGCTCGTAGGGGACGTCGACACCAAGGCGGACGATGGCGAGTGCGTGGGGATCGTCCCCGTGGTTGGGGCGCATGGGCCTATTGTGCCGTTCCCTCACCCTTGAAGGGTAATCAGGGGGTCAGCAGCCGCGGCTCGATCCGGAACTCCTTGACCCCGCCGTCACCGTCGCCCTCCACGCGGTACGCCGCCGCGCCGGGCACGGCGCTGACCGCCTGGATGAACTCCGTGCCGACGTAGTGGAGCGCCACGCCCTCGTCGGCGGCGTAGCCGGACGGCAGCTCACCGCTGGCCACCGACGCCTGCAGCAGCGGCCGGCGCTGCGCCTCGGCGTCGTAGTGGACGCCGCACGAGTAGGGCAGCAGGCCGAGCCCCTCGGACCAGACGCGCAGGTCGGGGCCGAAGGAGTCGGTGTTGCCGCCGACGTGCCAGCACAGCGCGCCCGCGCTCTGCCCCGACAACACCACGCCGGCCCGCCACGCCTCCTCGAACGCCTCGTCGTAGCCGTGCAGGCGCCACAGCGCCATGAGGTTGGCCACGCTGCCGCCGGAGACGTAGATCATGTCCTGTTCGAGCATCCAGGCGCGCGGGTCGGCGACGTTGGGCATCGGGAACACCGTCAGGTGGCTCACCTCGACGTCCCACTGCGCGAACGCGCCGTACATCTTCAGCAGCCAGTCGGAGGAGTCGCCGACCGCGGTGGCGACCAGGCCCAGCTTCGGGCGGTCCTGCCCGGTCAGGTCGAGGCCGTAGCGCAACAGCGCGCTGGCCTCGATGACGTTCTGGCGGCTGCTGGGGCGGAACGACCCGCCTCCGATGGCGAGGATGTGCGACTGACCTGACCGGCTCATGGCAAGATTCTCCCACCCGCTGAAGCACGAACGGCCACTAGAGTACGGCGCGCAGTGCCTCATCGAGACCGGTATGGGTGAAGCGATACCCACTGTCCGTGAGTTTCCCCGGCACGAGCCGGTGACTGGGCAGCAGCCCCTCGCGGGCGAACTCGCCGAGCCCGAGCGTCAGTGCGAAGGCCGGCACGGGGATCGGCATCGTCCCCCTGCGCATCGCCTTGCCCAGCGCCTTGGTGAACTCCGCGTTCGTCACGGGCCCCGGCGCGGTGAAGTTGACCGGCCCTGAGACATCCCGGTTCGCCAGCACGTGCAGGGCGGCACCGACCCAGTCGTCCAGGGTGATCCACGACCAGTACTGCTTGCCGGTGCCCAGCGGCGCGCCCAGCCCCATCCGGAAGATCGGCAGGATCCGGGCCAGCGCCCCGCCGCGCCTGCTGAGCGCCAGCCCCGTACGCGCCTGGACGGTCCTGACGCCGGCCTCGCCGGCTCGGCGGGCCTCGGCCTCCCACCGCTCGCAGAGGTCGGACAGGAACCCCGTGCCCCTGCCCTGGCTCTCGTCCACCAGCCGGTCGCCGGTGTCGCCGTAGAAGTCGACCCCGGAGGCCGACAGGAGCACCTCGGGCGGTCTCGACAGCCGCCGCAGCGCGTCGACCAGCACCCGCGTGCCCTCGATCCGGCTGTTCAGCAGCTCGCGCTTGTACGCCTCGCTCCAGCGCCGCTCCGCGATCGGCGCCCCCGCCAGATGCACGACGGCCTCGGCGCCCTCCAGCGCCGACACGTCCACGACCTGCTCGTACGGCTGCCAGAACGCCTCGTCGGCGGCGCGCGGCTCACGGCGGACGAGTTTCACGACCTCCCGCCCCCGCTCCCGCAGCGCCTCCACCAGCGCCGACCCCAGCAATCCCGACGCCCCGGTCACGATGATCGCCATGCCCCCACCGTACGCCGCCGCCCCGGCCCGCGCCGATCACCGGGCGGGCACGAAAAGGCCGGGCGGCCCCTGGAGACAGGGACCGCCCGGCCGGCCGGCGCTCTCGGGCGCCGGGTGGGAACGTGTTACGCGAGCCCGAGCTGAGCCTCGAAGCGGCCCTCCTCCAGGCGGCGCTTCACCGTGGTGAGGAAGCGGGCCGCGTCCGCGCCGTCGACCAGGCGGTGGTCGTAGGTCAGCGCCAGGTAGACCATCGACCGGATCGCGATGACCTCGCCCTCGGGCGTGTCGATCACGACGGGCCGCTTCACGACCGAGCCGGTGCCGAGCATGCCGACCTGCGGCTGGTTGAGGATCGGCGTGTCGAACAGCGCGCCGCGGCTGCCGGTGTTGGTCAGCGTGAACGTGCCGCCGGTGATCTCGTCGGGGGTCACCTTGTTGGCGCGGGTGCGCTCGGCCAAATCGGCCGTCTTACGGGCGAGCCCGGCGAGGTTGAGGTCGCCGGCGTTCTTGATGACCGCCGCGATCAGGCCGCGCTCGGTGTCGACCGCGATGCCCAGGTGCTCGACGTCGAAGTACGTGACCTCCATGGTCTCGTTGTTGATCGTCGCGTTGAGCTTCGGGTGCTGCTTGAGCGCCTCGATCGCGGCCATCTCGAAGAACGGCATGAACGACAGCTTGACGCCCTCGCGGCGCAGGAAGTCGGCCTTCGCCTGCTCGCGCAGCCGCGCGATCTTGGTGACGTCGACCTCGACCACCGTGGTGAGCTGGGCCGCCGTCTGCAGCGACTCGACCAGCCGCTTCGACATCGTCTGGCGCAGGCGCGACATCTTCTCCGTACGGCCGCGCAGCGTCGTGTCGACCTCGACCGGCTCCGGAGCCGCGGCGGCCGGGGCCTGGGCGGCGGGAGCCTGAGCCGCGGGGGCCGGGGCGGCGGCGGGCGCCGGCGCGGCCTGGACGGCCTGCTCGCGCTGAGCCTTGGCGGCCTCCAGAGCTGTCTCTT
>NZ_SMKQ01000310.1 GCF_004348995.1 Nonomuraea terrae | reverse complement strand
GCTCGTACGTCGGGGTGGGGGCCGGTGGAGGAGTGGCGGCGGATGCCGGGGCGGCCATGGCCGTGGCCGCGAGTGCGAGGGCTGCGAGGATCACGGGACCTGGACGCATAGGTGTCCTTCCGGGTCATGCGTCACATTGCTCGGCAGCCCCGATCATCACCCCGCCCCAGACGACACGCCATCGTTTGTCCGGAAATTTCGTCATCCAACCTGACGCACAACGTCAAGCGCGGCCCCCCAAGCGGGGAACCGCGCTCAGTCGCCTCGCGTCAGCGGCGTACGCCCTTGGCCATGTCACGGGCCAGGGCGGCGGCGGACTCGCGGCCCGCGGCCTCGTCGGGCGCGTCGAGCAGGCGGCGGATGAACGCCGAGCCCACGATCACCCCGTCGGCGTAGGCGGCGACCTCGGCCGCCTGCGCGCCCGTGCCGACCCCCAGGCCCAGGCACACCGGCAGGTCGGTGTGCGCGCGGGTGCGGGCGACCAGGCCCTCGGCGGCGGTGTTGACCGTCTCCCTGGCGCCCGTGACGCCCATGAGCGAGGCGGCGTAGACGAAGCCGGTGCAGCAGTCGACGACCGCCTTGATGCGCTGCTCGGTCGAGCTGGGCGCGACCAGGAACACCGTGTCGATGCCGGCCGCCGCGGAGGCCGCGCGCCACGGCTCGGACTCCTCGGGCGTCAGGTCGGGCGTGATGGTGCCCACCCCGCCCGCGTTGGCCAGGTCGCGCGCGAACCGCTCGGCGCCGTACCGGTCGATCGGGTTCCAGTACGTCATGACCAGCGTGGCGGCGCCGGTGGCGGCGACGCCCTCGACCGTGCGCATCACGTCGGCGATGCGGGTGCCGTTGGACAGCGCGCGATGCACGGCGTCCTGGATCGTCGGCCCGTCCAGGAGCGGGTCGGAGTAGGGCAGGCCGATCTCGATGACGTCGCAGCCGGCCTCCACCAGGGCCGCGGCGGCGGCGATGGCGCCGTCCTTGGACGGGAAGCCCGCCGGCAGGTAGCCGACGAGCGCGGCGCGGTTGTCCGCCTTCGCCTTGGCGAAAACCGTCTGAAGAGTCGTCATGTCTGTCCGTTTCGCACTTATTGGCCGCACTCCGTGCGGCGGGCTCGGTCGCTCAAAAGCCGTCGCCTCCAGTCGTCGCCGCGGAAGCTTCGCTCCTTACGGCGACGGCGCTCCCCAGCGGGTCAGAGGTTGAAGTATTTCATCGCCGTGCCCATGTCCTTGTCGCCGCGCCCGGACAGGTTGACCAGGATCGTCGCCTCGGGGCCGAGCTCGCGGCCCAGCTTGAGCGCGCCCGCCAGCGCGTGGGAGGACTCGATGGCCGGGATGATGCCTTCGGTGCGGGCCAGCAGCGAGAACGCCGCCATCGCCTCGTCGTCGGTGATGCCGTGGTAGGTGGCCCGGCCGGAGTCCTTCAGCCAGGCGTGCTCGGGGCCGACGCCCGGGTAGTCGAGCCCGGCGGAGATCGAGTGGGACTCGATGGTCTGGCCCTCGTCGTCCTGCAGCACGTAGGTGCGCGCACCGTGCAGCACGCCGACCGACCCCGCGGTGAGGGTGAGCGCGTGCTCGCCGCTGTGGAGACCGCGCCCGGCGGCCTCGTAGCCGTGCAGCTGCACGCCCTCGTCGCCGATGAAGGCGTGGAAGGCGCCGATCGCGTTGCTGCCGCCGCCCACCGCCGCGCACACCGCGTCGGGCAGCCTGCCGGTCAGCTCCAGCATCTGGCGGCGGGCCTCGACGCCGATGATGCGCGCGAAGTCGCGGACCATCTCGGGGAACGGGTGGGGCCCGGCGACCGTGCCGAACAGGTAGTGGGTGGTGTCGACGTTGGTCACCCAGTCGCGGAACGCCTCGTTGATGGCGTCCTTCAGGGTCTGGGAGCCGTTGGTCACCGGGACCACGGTGGCGCCGAGCAGCTTCATCCTGGCCACGTTGAGCGCCTGGCGCTCGCAGTCGACCGCGCCCATGTAGATGACGCACTCCAGGCCGAGCAGGGCCGCGGCGGTGGCGGTGGCCACACCGTGCTGGCCCGCGCCGGTCTCGGCGATCACCCGCTTCTTGCCCAGCCGCTTGGTGATCAGCGCCTGGCCCAGGACGTTGTTGATCTTGTGAGCGCCGGTGTGGGTGAGGTCTTCGCGCTTGAGCACGAGGCGGGCGCCGCCGGCCTGCTCGCCGAAGCGCGGCACGTCGGTCAGCGTGGTCGGCCGGCCGGCGTACGTGCGCAGCAGGTGGTCGAACTCGCGCAGGAACTCCGCGTCGTTCTTGGCCTTCTCGTAGACCGCGGCGACCTCGTCGAGCGCGGGGATCAGCGCCTCGGGCACGAACCGGCCGCCGAAGAGGCCGAACTTGCCGTGCATGTCGGGGTCGTCACCGTGCGGGCCGTTGCCCACCAGGTCGGCGGCGGTCAGGATGGAGCCTTCGTTTGCCACTGCTATCCCTCTGCTGAGTGGTCGGGGCGCGTCGACGGGTGAGCACCGGCGGTCACCAGCGCCTCCACTGCCTTGCGCGGGTCCTTGCCGGTGACCAGGCTCTCCCCCACCAGGACGGCGTCGGCGCCGTTGCGGGCGTAGGCGAGCAGATCGTGCGGGCCGCGCACGCCCGACTCGGCGATTTTGATGACATTATCCGGGATCTTCGGCGCCAGTTTCGTGAAGACCTCGCGATCGACCTCGAGTGTCTTCAGGTTGCGCGCGTTGATTCCGATGACCCGCGCGCCCGCCGCCAGCGCCCTGTCGAGCTCCTCCTCGGTGTGCACCTCGACCAGCGGCGTGAGCCCGATCGACTCGGCCCGCTCGATCAGTGACACGAGCGCCTCCTGCTCCAGGCACACGACCATGAGCAGGACCAGGTCGGCACCGTAGGCGCGGGCCTCCCAGAGCTGGTAGGAGGTCAGGATGAAGTCTTTACGCAGGATCGGGATGTCGACCCTGGCACGGACCGCCGCGAGGTCGTCGAGGCTGCCGCCGAACTTGCGCCGCTCGGTCAGCACGCTGATGACGTGGGCGCCGCCCGCTTCGTAGTCGGCCGCCAGCGCCGCCGGGTCGGCGATCGCGGCGAGCGCGCCCTTCGACGGGCTGGAGCGCTTGACCTCGGCGACCACCGAGACCCGGTCGCCTCCGAGCGCGGCCATGGCGTCCCTGGGCGGTTGTGCCCGCTCGGCTCGCTGCTTGAGCTCGTCCATCGAGACAGCCTGCTGACGTGCGGCAAGGTCGGCGCGCACCCCGTCGAGGATGTCGTCGAGGACACTCGGCCCTTCCGTCCGCTCACTCACGCGCTTGAGGTCCCTCCGGTCGACATTTGGGGGCGGCGGAGAGTTCGCGTCGCGTCCGCTCTCTGCCTATGCCCTGCATGCTATCGGCCTCCATGGGGTCTCCCCACCTCCGGTCCCCCTGCCGGCCGTCGGCCCAGCAGTACTTAAGGCGCGAGGAACGCCCCGAAGGGGAGATTACGGACCACCCAGTAGACCATGACCACCCCGATGAACACCCACAGCCACGCGGGGTGGGGCAGCGGGACGGGCCGGCCCTTCCAGGCGTGCGCGACCCACCTGCCCCACCAGAACACCAGGAAGGGGATCATCACCACGGTCAGCGGGTTGAGCCCGAGCGCGGCGACCGGGTCGAGATGGGCGAGCGCGTGGATGGTGCGCAGCGTGCCGCAGCCCGGGCAGTACAGGCCCGTGAGCGCCAGGAACGGGCAGGTCGGGTAGTGGCCCGGCTCGTTCGGGTCGATCACGCCGACGAACGCGAACAGCGCGCCCGTCCCGGCCGCCACCCCCAGCGGTGCGAGGAGCGGCCGTAGCCGGGCCGCGCCGCGCCGTCCGGTCGTCGAAGAGGTCATGGTTCCAGTATCGAGCGTCAGTACGAGCTGTCGTACGCGCTCGCACTGGAGGCCAGGCCGAGCATGGCCAGGATGAACCCACCGAAGATCACCCACGTCAGCAGCCAGATCACGACGGTGATGTACGAGGTGACCAGGCCGCCCACGGCCATGCCCTGGCCCTCCTCGCCCGTGCGCTTGATCCTGCTCAGCGCGATGTGGCCGAGGATGACGCCGGGGATGCTGGTGAGGCCGCAGGAGATCAGGCCGACGATGCCCAGCACGAGCGAGGCCACCGCCATGCCGTTGGTGGACCTGGCCTGGGGGGCTCCGTAGGCGGCGTAGCCCTGCTGGCCCTGCTGGCCGTACTGGTCGTAGCCGTAGCCGGGCTGGGCGCCGTAGCCGCCGCTCGGGGGCATCTGGCCGTAGCCGAGGTCCTGCGGATAGCTGGGCGGCTGCTCGCCGTATCCCCCGCCGTAACCGGGCTGCTGGCCGTAGCCGCCACCGCTCCCGGGCTGCTGACCGTAGCCGCCGCCGCTCCCCGGCTGCTGACCGTAGCCGCCGCCGCCGCTCCCCGGCTGCTCGCCGTAGCCGCCCGCGGGCGGCTGGCCGTACCCGCCACCGCCGGGCGGTTGCTGGCCGTAGCCGCCGCCGCTCCCCGGCTGCTGGCCGTACCCGCCGCCGGCGGGCGGCTCCTGGCCGTATCCTCCGCCGGGTGGCTGGGCGCCGTAGCCGCCGTTACCGCCCTGGTCCCCGTAGCTCATGAGCTGGCTCCTCAACTGTTCGTGGCGAGTTGCAACGGCAGCTTATTGAGAAAAGGTTTGCCAAGCCGACAGGGAATCAGAACCGTGGAGAATTCGTCACACCGGGCGTCAGCGCGAATCGGTGGGGTCGTCGCCCCGGTCGAGCGCGTCCCACAGCGCCCGGTCGTCGCTGACCTGCGCGTTCTGCCGGGAGGCGGCCTCGCCGGCGGACCGCTCGTAGCGTGCCGACATGCCCGCCCACCTGGCGCCGCGCACGATCGCGAACACGCCCCCGGCGAACAGCAGCAGCGCGCCGGCGCCGGCGACGGCCGGCCACAGCGGCGCGATCTCCCACCGCAGGCCCGTGGCGGCGTGCACGACGTTCTGCTCGCTGAGCCAGCCGGTGATGTCGGCGGCGTCGAGCGCCCTCCAGGTGGCCGCCGCGGCGCCCGCACCGCACAGGGCCAGCAGCGCGCCGACGATCCGGCGGCCGGCGCCCTTGGTGGCGAGCACGGCCACCACCCCGGCCAGCCCGGCCAGCGCCACGGGCGTCAGCGCGGGGCCGAGCGCGCCGCCGGTGGGCGCCTGCGCGTTCCCGTCACCGCCGGAGAGGACCCGCACCCAGGTCTGGCCCGCGGCGACCAGCACGAGCAGGCATCCGAGGGCGGTCGCCACCACCCAGCCCCACAGCTCTCTCCGCCCGGCCTGTGGTCTCGCCGTCTCCATGGGCCCGCCTAGCCGAGCATCTCGAGGCGCCCGGTGTCGAAGCACGTGCGGTCGCCGGTGTGACACGCGGCGCCGACCTGGTCGACCCGCACCAGGATGGTGTCGCCGTCGCAGTCGAGCGCCACGGACTTGACGTGCTGGACGTGGCCGGAGGTGTCGCCCTTCACCCAGAACTCCCCGCGGCTGCGCGACCAGTACGTGGCCCGGCCGGTGGTGAGCGTCCGGTGCAGCGCCTCGTCGTTCATCCAGGCCAGCATGAGGACCTCGCCCGTGTCGTGCTGCTGGGCGATCGCGGGGACCAGGCCGTCGGGATTGCGCTTCAGCCGGGCGGCGATCTCGGGGTCAAGGGACATGTCGCCATTCAACCAGCCCGTTCCCGTGCCCCGGCCACCGCCGCGGCCGTACGGCGTGCCGCCGGTCAGGCGAGGGCTTGGGAGAGGGTGTCGTAGATCGGGAACAGCGGCGCCAGGTTCGTCCGGCGCAGCCGGCGCAGCACCTGGCCGTCCGGCGCCACCAGGGCCATCGAGCCGTTGCGATCGCGCAGCGTGGCGAGGAGCCGCACCAGGACGCCGAGCCCCGTGGTGTCGATGAAGGTCAGCCCCGTCAGGTCGACCACCAGCCGGGGGCCGTGCGTCTCGACCGCCTCGTCGAGGCATTTGCGCACGTCTGAGACGTTGTCCACATCGATTTCCCCCGCCAGGCTGACCACCACGAGATCGCCGTGTCGGCGTCGCGTCATCTCCAGCGCATCCGCGCCCATGCTCCTCATGACCCCTCCCGTGGGCGACCCCCGCCGAAAAGGTACACCTGCCTGTATCGCGTCACAGTGGGTTTTACAGAGAATGCGCTACGTGATGGTACGGAGCGCAGTAATTTCGGAGGCCACGCGTGCTAGGGAGGGACATCGTGGTGCACGTCGCCGAATCCGTTCTCGATCCTGATTTAGGGGATCATGTCTGCCTTCCGTTCGAGGACGAGCGAGAGCGCATGGCGGCCACGCGGGCCTTCACGGTGAACGGCCTGCGCCGCCGGAGCCTGGTGCTGATCGTCACGCACGCCGACAGCCCGGAGCGGACGCGCGACTGGCTGGCGCCGCTCGTGCCGGGGTTCACCGAGGCCTTCTCGGCGGGGCAGGTCGAGATCCTGGCCAGCGCCGAGACCCACTTCACCGGCGGCGCCTTCGACCCCGCGCGGGTGTACGCGGGACTCGCCGAGGCCGGCGACCGCGCCCGCAGGCACGGCAGGCGGGGCGTGTACGCGCTGGTCGACGCCTCGTGGGGGGTGGGCGACGTGCCGGGGCACGCGGCGTTCGAGGCGGCGGCCAACAAGCTGTTCGGCGAGCGGTGGCTGGCGGCGGTGTGCCAGTACGACCGCCGCCTGTTCGCCCGCGACGACCTCGAACGGGCCGCGTCGGTGCATCCGATCGCGCCCGAGCAGGCGCTGCTGCGCTTCGCCGACACCGGGTCGCCGCGCGGGCTGCGGGTCTGGGGCGACGTCGACCTGACCAACCGGCCGGCGTTCGCCTCGCTGCTGGAGCGGCTGGAGAAGGAGCCGGGCGAGGTGGTGATCGACGCCTCCGAGCTCGACTTCATCGACGCCGGCTCGGCGCAGCTGCTGACCCGCACGGCGATGGCCAGGCCGCGCGGCGCCACCGTGGTCGTCTGCCGCGGCCGCGTCGCCCGGGTGCTGCGGCTGATCAGGGCCGACGAGTTCGTGGCGGTGCGCCGGGTGGACGATGTGTAGGCAGGTGCTCTGCGCCGGCTTCGCGCGGGGGCGCATCACGTCCCTGCGCCGGGCGGTGACGGAGCACGCCAGGTGCGAGGGGCTGACCGGCCGCCGGCTGGAGGACTTCGTGCTGGCGGTCAACGAGATCACCACCAACGCGGTCGTGCACGGCGGCGGTCACGGGCGGCTGCGGCTGTGGGCGTACGGCGGGCGGCTGTGGTGCGAGGTCACCGACTGTCTCTTATACACCTCTGA